>NZ_BAABGL010000014.1:0-42268 GCF_039541555.1 Brevibacterium pityocampae
GACAAACTCGCCATCGTCTACCGCGCAGCAGTCGTACTCAACGCGGCTATTGCGTGGCTACACCATTTATCGGACACGCCCTAACCGACCCCGACCCCGAAGACCCCGACCCCGACGAGCCCGATCCGCCGCCGAACGAACCCGACGACAACCCGGACACCCCGGGCACCCAACTGTCGGACGGCGACGACGACCTACGGAGTCCTCCCGATGGCGGACCGCCGCGTGACTTTGATGACGACGACCCGCCGGACACCCCGAACACCGGACCACCACACGGCCCCGGCAACGGGCCGCCCGATCAACCGCCCGGAGTATGCCCAGCTGCCAGTCCGCCGCACCAGGATCCGGATGACAGCACGCCGGGCAGTTCCGCCGCTGCCGTGGTCATCGATCCGTGGGCGTACTGGGAGAAGGTCCCGAAACCGGACCCCGACGCCTCCGACGCCTCCGACGCCTCCGAGACGGAGGATAACCGTCCGCACGCCACCGCGCCGCAACCCGACACGACGATCGACCGCGCGCCCGCGGCCAGCCGAGAGGACACGCGCCTCACGGACTCCGTTACGTTGTTCAGCGGCACGTCCGACGACAGGAGCACGGAGGAGACATCGACCGCATCTCCCGCCGACGACGGCGACTCCTGGTGGCACGCCGACGACGACCCGCCGCCCCTCTGAATCGACACGGGACGGCACCTCTCCCGCACCCCAGACCGATCCGACCCTGAGATGTGCAGATCCGCTGCTGCTCCAACCAGCAGAGGCTGCCGATCAGAAGGCTGCCGGTCAGAAGGCTTTCAATCTGGGGGGGGGGGCTGACGATCGACTGACGCCGCTGATCAACTGAGCCCGCTGATCAGCTGGAGGCGACCGATCACCGGAGGTCACCGGTCAACAGACACCACTCCTCAGCAGGGCGACTGGCGTTCAGCGGATGCCGGCGTTCAGTGGATCTGGCGTTCAGTGGATGCTCCCCGTCAGCGGGGGCTGCCGACCCAGGGCAGTGTTCCGGGCAGCCAGGCGACCGAGCCGTTCGCCGCCTTGACGGCGCAGACGATCGAGCCGATGACGTGATAGACACCGACGGCCATCCAGATCGCGATCGCGGTGGCGATGGGGAAGAACCCGCCGGTGTACGGCTCATCCGCCGTCACCACGTAGAGCACGATGAAGTGGATGGTGAAGAGCAGCGCCGTGTACGCGCCGAAGCTGATCGACCAGTTGAGGGCGTTCCGGGCGTTGTGCCGCGCGAGCATCGGCTTGTGCCTGCTCTTCGCGTGGACGATCGACGTCGCGATGATCCCGAAGATATTCCCCAGCAGGGCGAGCCCACACAGACTGATGAGCCCGAGCCACCTGCCCAGCGCCCCGGTCGGCTGCTGCACCGGGACGGGCCCACCGGGCATGGCAGCAGACCCTGCTTCCGGTGAGAGCTGGTGCCTGCCCCCGGGCTCGAGACCGGAGCTCCGGTGGAGCCCGAAGGCTTGCTCGGGACCAGAGCCCTGGTGGGGACCGGGGACATGCTGGGGGTTGTCGGGGTGGCGGGGATTGTGGGGGCCGTTCACAGTGCTCTCAGCTCATGACGTTCGAACCGGCTCAGCTGCCGGTTTCGGCATCCAGATCGGCGGCATCGCTGTCCTCGTCCGCGGTGTCGCCATCGCCGCTGGCCGGCCCCTCGGCGAGGAGCTTGGCGAATGCCGCCTCGTCGAGCACGGGCACACCGAGGGATTCCGCCTTCTCGAGCTTCGAGCCGGCGTTCTCCCCGGCGACCACGTAATCGGTCTTCTTCGACACGGAGCTCGCGGCCTTCCCGCCCGCACCGGTGATCGCCTCCTTGATCCCGTCGCGGGTGAAACCCTCGAGGCTCCCGGTCGCCACGATCGTCAGCCCCGCGAGCGTCTGCGGCACGTCGGAGTCCACGGGCTCCGGGTCGGCCATGACCACCCCATCGTCCTTCCACGTGTCGACGATCTCCCGGTGCCAGTCCACGCCGAACCACTCGACGACGCTCTCCGCGATCGTCGGACCCACACCCTCGACCTCGGCGAGCTCCTCCAACGAGGCACCGCGCAGCGCCTCCATCGTGCGGAAGCGCTCCGCGAGCGCCCGCGCCGCGGTCGGGCCGACGTGCCGGATCGAGAGCGCCACGAGCACGCGCCACAGTGGGCGCTCCTTCGCCGCAGCGATCTCCTCGAGCATCTTCACGGTGTTCGCCCGCGGCACCGAGGGCTTCTTGAGCTCGCCCGCCTTCTCCCCGCGGACGTACCGCTCCTCCTTGGTGTAGAAGTACTTGACGCGCTCGATCTCGCCGGTCGGCTCGCCCTTGACCCGCTTCTCCCGCTCGATCTCGACCTCGGCGAGGTCCTCGACGGTGAGATCGAACAGGTGTGCCTCGCTCGTCAGCGGAGGCACCTCCGGGGCGACCGGCTGCGTGAGCGCGAGCGCGGCCTCCTCCCCCAGCGCCTCGATGTCGAGAGCGGCCCGGGACGCGAGGTAGAACAGCCGGTTCGCGACCTGCGCCGGGCACGACCGGGAGTTCGGGCACCGGATGTCCTTGTCGCCCTCGCGCATCTCCCGCAGCGCGGTTCCGCAGGACGGGCACACCGCGGGCATGACGAACTCCCGCTCGTCCCCGGTGCGTGCCGCGACCACCGGGCCGAGCACCTCGGGGATGACGTCCCCGGCCTTCCGGATCGTCACCGTGTCGCCGATGAGCACGCCCTTGCGCTTGACTTCGTGCGCGTTGTGGAGGGTCGCCTTGCTCACCGTGGACCCCGCGACGGTCACCGGCTCCATCACCGCGAACGGGGTCACCCGTCCGGTCCGGCCGACCTGCACCTGGATGTCGAGCAGCCGGGTGGTGACCTCCTCCGGCGGGTACTTGTATGCGATCGCCCAGCGCGGGGCGCGCGAGGTGTATCCGAGCTCCTCCTGCGTCCCGATGTCGTCGACCTTGACGACCACTCCGTCGATCTCGTGGAGCACGTCGTGGCGGTGCTCGCCGTAGTGGTCGATGTACTCCTCGACCTCCGACTCGGCACCGAGCACCCGGTAGTACTCGCTGATCGGCAGACCCCAGGACCGCAGCTGCTCGTAGACCTCCGACTGTGCGGCGGGCTCCGGATGATCCGGCCCCGCCGGGGTCCAGGCGGCGATCCCATGGACGAGCATGTGGAGCGGGCGCGCAGCGGTGACCTGCGGATCCTTCTGGCGCAGCGAACCCGCCGCGGCATTGCGCGGGTTGGCGAAGGGCGCCTTCCCCGCCTCGACGAGCGCGGCGTTGAGCTCGGTGAATCGCTCGACGGGGAAGAACACCTCGCCGCGGATCTCGACCTCCGCCGGCGGGAACTCCGTGTCGAGCCGGGTCGGGATGTCGGCGATCGTCCGCACGTTCGCGGTGATGTCCTCGCCCGTGCGGCCGTCGCCGCGGGTCGCGGCCCGCACGAGCTCGCCGTCGCGGTAGAGGAGGTTGACCGCGAGGCCGTCGATCTTGAGCTCGCACAGGAACCGGGTGCCGGCCGGCACCGCCTTGTCCGTGCGCGCCCGCCAGGCCCGCAGCTCCTCGAGGGAGAACACGTTGTCGAGGCTGTACATGCGCGACAGGTGCTCGACCTCCGCGAAGGTCGAGGTGTCGACGGCGCCGCCGACGGTCTGCGTGGGCGAGGCGTCGTCGACGAGCTCGGGGAACCGCTCCTCGAGGTCCCGCAGGGCCACCATGAGCGCGTCGTACTCCGCGTCCGACACGGTCGGCGCATCGTGCTTGAAGTAGGCCTCGCGATGCGCCTCGATCGCGGCCGTGAGCTCCTGCGCGTACCGGGCACGGGCCGAGGCGTCGGTGAGGTCGACATCAGCAGAGCTGCTGTCCGAGGTGTCGTCGGAGGCGTCGCTGACCGAGGCATCGCTGACCGAGGCGTCGCTGACCGAGGCATCGCTGACCGAGGCGTCGCTGACCGAGGCGTCGCTGACCGAGGCGTCGCTGGTCGAGGCGCTGCTCACCGGAGTCTCATCCGCGGCCTTGGCCGCACCGTCCTGAGCCGCTGCCATCGGCTCCTCGGCGGTCGATTCGTCGCCCGCCGGCTTCGTCGAGCGTGTCATGCTGCCTCCCCGTCGTTCTGGTGTCTCGCGCCCGTCCGCCCCGGCCGAACCCACGCCGCCCGCACGCTCACCGCTCCGGTCCCGGTCACGACTCCTCCGCGAGCGCATCGGCGAGGCGCCGCGCGAGCGCGATGTTCCCGAGCGCGGTCCGCACCGAGGCGTCGGCCGGGAGCAGCGGCGGGAGCCGGACCGGCAGCTCCCACCCGGTGAGGATACCGAATCCGGACAGGCTCGCCCGGTTCATCCCGATGCGCTCCCAGGGTTCGGCGAGCGCATCCACCCAGCGGGTGACCTCGCTCGGCCGCTCACCGGCCCGCGCCGGCAGCCGCAGCCACACCTCGGTCCCGGCATCGACGGCCTCGGCGACCGCCTCCCAGCGACGCCCGTCGAACGACTCGAGAGATTCGAGCGGGATGCTCAGCGCCCCGACCTCGGCATCGGCGAGGAGCCGCCGGTGGGCAACGGCCTTGCCGCTGATCCGCACGTGGCCGAGCTCCGGCAGTCCGAGGATCGTGTCCGGCCCGGTCCGGCGGAGGAACGACGCGAGCGCCGCCGTGACCGACTGCTCGGCGAGCGCGGGCAGCGTGCGGAATCCGGAGACCGTGGGCACCGAACCGGTGAGGATCGCATCGAGCGACGGCTCCCACAGCCGCACCCGCGGCCGGGCGCCGAGCAGCCGCTCGCAGCGGTCGAGCTCCGCGGTGATGCCGGCGGCATAGTCCTGGACGACGTCGCGCACCGCTCCGCGATCGCCGAGCACCGGCGTGCCGCCCGGCAGGCTGAGCGCCCGGATCAGCGTCCACGGCCCGGGCAGCGTGAGCAGGGTGCGGCCGCCATAGCCCTCGCCGTATTCGCCCACGGCATCGAGGGTGCGGCCGAACCGCGACTCCTCGACGCGCTGGTCCCTCCCCTCGCCGCGGCTCAGCCGCCAGCCGTAGGAGCCGAGGTCGACCGGCAGCTCCGCGAGCAGCCGCACCGCCGCACCCGTCCCGTCGACGGCCCAGCGGCTCCCGCCCTGGGCCGGGGCACCGGTGAGCGGGATCGCCGGGTAGCCGGCGGCGAGATCGTCGAACGACGCCGAGGCACCCTGCCGCGGGTCCTCCCCCGGCCACACCCCGGTGGTCGAGAAAGCACGCTGGGGCGCGGTCGCCGTCGTCCGTTCGCCGCCGATCACCGGCTGTCCGCCGCCGGACGTGGGATCCCCGCTCATCGGCCGCGCCCGCGCAGGTGGACCCGGCGGATGCCCGGGGTGTCGAAGCCCATGATGCGGCCGTAGAAGCCGAGCTCGGTCTCGAGGGAGTCGATGAGGTTCTCGGGCCGCACGAAGCCGTGCGATTCGCGTGGGTAGACCTTCGCGACGAAGGGCAGGTCGAGTCGTTCGAGTGCCGCGACGAGCCGGCGCGTCTGGCTCTGCGGAACCACGGTGTCGAGTGCGCCGTGGAACACCGCCACCGGGGCGGACAGCGCGTCGAGCCGGTTGAGCGGGGCGCGCTCCTCGTAGATCTCCGCAGATTCCGGCAGCGGGCCGACGAGCGTGCCGATGTAGTGCGATTCGAAATCGTGGGTCTCGGTGACGAACCGGGTGAGCTCCGCGACCCCGTAGTAGGAGGCCCCGCAGGCGAAATCGGTGGTCGTGGTCAGCGCGTTGAGCACGGTCCACCCGCCGGCGGAGCCGCCGCTGATCGCCAGTCGGTCCGGGTCCGCCTCCCCGGCGGCGGCGAGTCCGCGGAGCACGGTGACGGTGTCCTGCACGTCGACGATCCCCCACTGTCCGCGCAGCCGGTTGCGGTAGGCCCGCCCGTAGCCGGTCGAGCCGCCGTAGTTGACGTCGACGACGCCGATCCCGCGCGAGGTGAAGAAGGCGTGGTGCGCCGACACCATCGGCACCGCCTGCCCGGTGGGCCCGCCGTGGACGAACGCGACATAGGGCGGCACCTCACCGGCGGGTCCGGAGAACCCCGGGCTGCGCGGCGGGTACACGACGGCGGGGACGCCGTCGAACTCCCGCAGCTCCGCGGTGGGATAGTGGTCGGCGTGCGCGAGGCGCGCGTTCGACAGTGCCACCGGCGACAGCTCGCCGCTCGCGAGCTCGAAGGTGTAGAGACCGCTCACCCGGTGCGCACTGCCCCCGACGAGCAGGGCTGCGCCCTCGCGATAGTCCTGGATCGAGAAGCTCGTCAGCCCGCAGTCGATGATCCGGTGCTCGCCGGTGCGGACATCGGACCAGACGAGGGAGGAGGTGCCGTACCGGCTCTCGGCGATGATCCGATTGCCGTGCTCCACCGGCAGGTGCCAGCGGTCGCCGAGCGACCACAGCGGGCCGCCGATCTCCCCATCGGTGCTCAGCAGGGGGACCTCCTCGGCCGGTCGGGCCCCGGCCTCGCCCCGGCAGCGGGCGAGAAAGGTCGGCACGTCGAGCCGGTAGAGCTCCCACCAGCCGGTCCGGTCGGCGCTGACGACGAGCGTGCTGCTGCCGAGCCATTCCGGCTGCAGCACCGACTCCTCGGCACGTCCGAAGATCGCAACCGCGGGCCCGACCGGGCGCCCCTCGGAGAGCTCCTGGATGTACACCCGGGTCTCGTCCCAGGGCATGTGCGGGTGGTCCCAGCCGACGAACGACAGATGGCGGCCGTCCGGTGAGATCCGCGGCCAGGCGAGGAAGTGCGGCCCCTCGGCCAGGGTGACGAGCGCGCCGGCGTCGGGCCCGCCGGTCTCGATGGCCACGATGGAGCGGTGCACCTCGCCGGGGGCGCGGTGGCTCTCGCGGACTGCGAGGAGCCGGTCGCCGCTGAGCACGAGGTCGCCGTAGCGCACGGTCGACCGGGTCGCCGGGGTGAGCGGGACGGGACGGGCACCCGGGTCGGTGGTGTCGAGTGCGTGGACGCGCTGGCCGGTCGCGTTGACGAAGTAGAGCGTGCCCGAGGGTCCGTCGATCTCCCAGGCCCCGCCGCCGTACTCGTGGACGCGGCTGCGGGCGTTGTGGCCGCACGGGAGGACGAGCTCCCCGTCGCCGAACCGGCCGGTGCGGGACACGAAGATCCCGGTCCGCCCCTCCTCGTCGGAGATGCGCTGGGAGTACCAGATCGCGTCGCCGGCGAACCGGGCGCGCTGGATCGGCTCGGACCCTGCGGCCACGTGTGCGGCGGTGATCGGGGAATCCCAGGATCCGAACGGTGCGGTGCTCATGGCACCACAGTAGCGAGTGGGACAGCCGTCATGCCCCCGGGGCACTGCCGGGGGCCGGCCGGGGTCCGTCACCGGGGACCGCGGTGCAGAACAGGGGGGCCGCCGACCGCCGTCGGTCATGACGATCTGGACCTCGGCATCGGTGAGGGTGCGGCGTCCCCGGCAACCCGCCGGCGCGGGGCCTCAGACCGCCGCGGTGCTGCGGTGCGCGCGATCGATCGTCGACTGGCCGAGCACCCGGGTGCCGCGGTAGACGACCATGGTCTGCCCCGGGGCCACCCCGGACAGGGGGCGTTCGGTGACGACGTGCATGAGCCGGCCGGGCGGGCGGGAGCGGGGCACGGTGATGGCCGCGGGGTCGGAGGGTTCCCCTGCCCCCGTCACGGTGGCGGTCGCCTCCGCCTCGGCGTCCTCCGCCTCAGCGCTGTGCTCGCCGTCCCCCACCTCAGTGATGAGCTCACCGAGCCACATCCGGGCCGGCACCGGGTCGGCATGGGCTCGGATCTGCACCTCGCAGTCGATCGCCTGGGACTCCGCGTAGCCGACGTCCGCCGGGGGCGCGCCGCACCACGAGGTGCGGATCCCGTCGAGGCGGTCGACGGACAGCTCCCTGCGCGGACCGACCGTCACGGTATTCTCCCGCGAGTCGAGGTCGACGACGTAGCGCGGCTTCCCGTCCGCCGCCGGCCGCTCGATCCGAAGGCCCTTGCGCTGCCCGATCGTGTAGGTCATCGCGCCCTCGTGCTCGCCGAGCACGGCCCCCTCGGTGTCCTTGATGAGGCCGGGGCGCATGGGGATCTTGTCGGATAGCCACGCCTTCGTGTCCCCGTCGGGGATGAAGCAGATGTCGTAGGAGTCGGGCTTGTCCGCCACCGGGAAGCCGCGTTCGCGGGCCTCGGCGCGGACCTCAGCCTTCGCCGTCGCCGCGCCGATCGGGAAGAAGCAGTGGCGCAGCTGCTCGGCGGTGAGCACGCCGAGCACATAGGACTGGTCCTTGTTGAGATCGAGGCCGCGGTGGAGCTCGGGGGTGCCATCGGCCCCCTCGATGATCTCCGCGTAGTGGCCCGTGGCGACCGCGTCGAAGCCGAGCGCGAGCGCCCGGTCGAGGAGGGCGGCGAACTTGATCTTCTCGTTGCAGCGCATGCACGGGTTCGGGGTGCGGCCCTGCGAGTACTCGGCGATGAAGTCGTCGACGACGTCCTCCTTGAACCGCTCGGAGAAGTCCCACACGTAGAACGGGATGCCGAGCAGGCCCGCCACCCGGTGGGCGTCGCGGGAGTCCTCGATCGTGCAGCACCCGCGCGAGCCGGTGCGCAGGGTGCCCGGCATCCGGGAGAGCGCGAGGTGCACGCCGACGACCTCGTGCCCGGCGTCGACCGCGCGGGCGGCGGCGACGGCCGAGTCGACGCCTCCTGACATCGCGGCGAGGATCCTCATGCCGGGGCCCCCGATGCCATCCCGGCCCGGCGGGCGCGCACGACGATCTCCGGCAGCGCGGCGAGGAGGCGATCGACGTCGGCCTCGCTCGTCTCCGGGCCGAGTGTGAAGCGCTGGCAGGCGCGCGCGGTCGGCTCGTCGCGCCCGCAGGCGAGCAGCACTTCCGAGGGCCGCGACACCCCGGCCGAGCAGGCCGAGCCCGCCGAGGTCGCGAAGCCGGCAGCGTCGAAGCCGAAGATCAGGGTGTCGCCCTCGCACCCGGGGAACACGAAGTGGACGTTGTTCGGCAGCCGGCCCGCGCCGGGCGGGCCGGACAGCTCGGCCTCGGGCACCGCCGCGGTGATCCCGTCGATGAGCCGGTCGCGGAGCGCGGCCATGTGCCCCGCCCGGGCCGGCAGGTCCGCGGTCGCGGAGGTCGCGGCGGCGGCGAAGGCGACGGCCCCGGCCACGTCGAGGGTCCCTGAGCGCACGGAGCGCTCCTGCCCGCCGCCGTGGAGCACCGGCTCCGGTGCCAGGTCGCGGCCGAGCACGAGCGCGCCGATGCCCACCGGGCCGCCGATCTTGTGAGCGGTCACCGTCATCGCGTCGACGCCGACTGCGGCGAAGTCGAGCGGGAGCTGGCCGAATGCCTGCACCGCGTCGGTGTGCACTGGCACCCGGTGAGCGCGGGCGAGCGCGGCGACCTCCGCGATCGGCTGCACCGTGCCGATCTCGTTGTTCGCCGCCATCACCGACACGAGCGCGGTCCGATCCGGATCCGCCGTGAGCGCCGCCTCGTACGCCGCGAGGTCGAGGCGGCCGTCGGCATCGACGGGGATCCGCACGACCTCGGCACCGAGCCCGGTGAGCCAGTCGGCAGCCTCGGACACGGCGGGGTGCTCGATCGCGGAGATGAGGATGCGGGGGCGCGGTGGCGAGGAGTGTTCGCCGCCGCTGGGCTCCTCGCCCGAGGAGGCGTCACCCGCGCTGCCGACATCGGCGTTGCGCAGCCTCCACAGCCCCTTGATCGCGAGGTTGTCCGCCTCCGTGCCGCCGGAGGTGAGGACGACCTCGGCCGGGGTGCTCGCGCCGACGGCCCGTGCGATGTCCTCACGGGCCTGCTCGATCCTCATCCGGGCGGCCTGGCCCTCCGCGTGGAGGGACGAGGGGTTGGCTGCGCGCCGGAGCTCCGCGGTGTACGCGTCGAGCACGTCCGGCGGCATCGGCGAGGTGGCGGCATGGTCGAAGTAGGTGCGCATCGTGGGCGATTCTACGCGGCGTCCCGTCCACCAGGCGACCCCGCCGAACGCCGCGGCCGGGCCTCGTCCTACCATTCCTCTCATGACTTCCACCCCTGCGAGGACCGCCGAGGCCGCTCCGCGCTCGGCCGTCCGGCGCGTCGCGCTGGCCTCGGGCATCGGCAACGCGATCGAGCTGTACGACTTCATCATCTACGGCCTCGCCTCGGCGATCGTGTTCAACCAGGTCTTCTTCGTCACCGAGGACCCGCTCGTCGGCACCCTCATCGCCTTCCTCACCATGGGCGCCGGCTTCCTGTCACGGCCGCTCGGCGGGCTCGTATTCGGCCACTTCGGCGACCGCCTCGGGCGCAAGTCGATGCTCGTCATCACCCTCACCGCGACCGGCGTGTGCACCTTCCTCATCGGCCTCGTGCCGGCGACGGCCGAGATCGGTCTCGCCGCGCCGTTCATCGTGCTCGCGCTCCGCCTGCTCCAGGGCTTCTTCATGGGCGGGGAGCAGGGCGGCGCCTTCGTCATGGTGACCGAGCACGCCCCGGCCGGCACGAAGTCGTTCTACGGCGGCTGGGCGACCGGCGGCTCCCCGCTCGGCTCGATCCTCGGCACGCTGTCCTTCACGCTCGCGGCCTCGGCCACGGGGGATGCGTTCCTCGACTGGGGCTGGCGGCTGCCGTTCTTCGCCTCCGCCGTCCTCGTGCTCGTCGGTCTCTACATCCGGCTGCGCCTCGACGAGTCGCCCGAGTTCACCGCGCTCGAGCGCACCGACTCGACGGCGGCCGCGCCCCTCGTCGAGGTGGTGGGCACCGCCGGCATGTTCGTGCTCGCCGGGATCCTCCTCAACATGGGCTTCAACCTCACGATCTTCATCATCAACACCTTCTCCATGGCATTCGGCACGGAGGCGCTCGGGATGGAGCGCTCGACGATCCTCACCGCCGGGCTCATCGGCTCCGCGGTCCACCTCGTCACCTGCCTCACCGCCGCCTATCTGGGTGACCGGCTGGGGATGACGCGGGTGATGGGGATCGGGACCGTGCTCCTCATCGCCTGGGCGTTCCCGTTCTTCTGGTTCTTCTCCTCGGCCACCGCGACGGGTGCCACGATCGCGATCGTCGGCGGCTACGCGTTCGCCGGCATCGTGTGGGGACCCATGGCGTACTGGTTCACCGCACTGTTCGCCCCGCGCTTCCGCTACTCGGGCGTGTCCGTGTCGTTCCAGGTCGGAGCGGTGCTCGGCGGCGGCCTGTCCCCCTCGGTGTCGACCTGGCTGCTCCAGATCTCCGACGGCGCGACCTGGCCGATCTCGGTCTACCTCGTCATCGGCGGCCTGCTCGCCCTCATCGGCCTGACGATGGGCCGGACCCGCATCGCACAGATGCAGCGGCCCGCCGTCGGGCAGGCTGCCGGGCAGCCCCCGGCCCTGCAGTCCTCAGCCCAGCAGCCCTCGGCTCACCGGCCTTCGGCTCAGTAGTCCTCGGTCGCCGGCTGCTCGACACCGCTGCTGTCGCCGAGCGTCGACTCGAAGGCCTCGACCCAGGTGCCGTCCTCGCGCGCCTGCTCGAGGATCTCGTTGATCGCGGTCCGCAGCTCCTGCTCGTCCTTGGGCATGCCGATGCCGTAGGGCTCCTCGGAGAAGGGTTCGCCGACGACCCGCATCTCGTCCCCGTACTGTGCGGCGTACCCGCGCAGGATCGAGTCGTCGGTGGTGACGGCGTCGACGTTGCCGGCCTGCAGGTCGTTGATGCACTTGGGGTAGGCGTCGTAGGTCACGAGGTCGGCCTCGGGGTAGTCGGTCTCGATCCGCATCGCGGTGGTCGAGGCGTCCGCGGAGCACACCGTGGTCCCGGCGAGGTCGTCGGGACCGTTGATCTCCGAATCCGAGAGGACGAGCAGGTCCTGGCCCGCCATGTAGTAGGGGCCGGCGAAGTCGATGACCTGCTTGCGCTCGTCGTTGATCGTGTAGCTCGCGACGACGAGGTCGACGGTGCGCTGCTGGAGGAACGGCTCGCGGTTGGGCGTGACGGTCTCGATGAACTCGATGTCCTCGGGAGCGAATCCGATCCCCGCGGCGACGAGCTTCGCGATCTCGACGTCGAAGCCCTCGGGCAGCTCGGAGCCGACCTCGACGTTGGCGAGCCCCGGCTGGTCGTACTTGACGCCGATCCGGATCGTCCCGCGGTCGCTCGCGGCCTTCCAGGTCTCGGACTCCTCGAGGGAGAAGTCGTCGGCGACGGTGTACTCCGGGGTGTCGCCGCCGGCCGCGCCGCCCTCTCCGGATCCTTCACCGCCGGGAGTGCCGGACTGCCCGCAGCCCGCGAGCGCGAGTGCGAGTGCTCCCGTCGCCGCCAGCGCTGTGATCCACCGTGTGCGCGTCATCGCCATCTCCCGTGCCCCTTGTCCCCGAGTCTGCACCGCACGTGCGGCCCTGCAGTGATTGTGACATCGACCACACCTGCCTCCGGGGACCTGGTGGCGATCGTTGCCCCTTCGTGATCCGCTGCGCGCCCTCGGTAGACTGGTCCGGTGCTCACTGCCCTGACCTATCTGCTCTTCGCGTACTCTGCGGTCCTCACCGTGTGGGCGCTCGTCCTCACGATCCGGAACACCGCTGCGGGCGAGGGGCTGCTCGGCGCGACCGGCGGCCTGCTCGTGCTCCTCATCGTGCAGCTCGTCGTGTCGATCGCGCTGTGGGGCCGGGCCGACGGCACCGATCCGCTGCTCTTCTTCGGCTACCTCTTCACCGCGCTGCTGCTCGTCCCGCTCGCCGGGTTCTGGGCGTTCGCGGAGCTCAGCCGCTGGGGGCCGGCCGTGGTCGCCGCCGCGGCGGTCACCGTGTTCGTCATGATCGAGAGGATGGACCAGATTTGGCTCTGAGGACGCGCCGCTCCGCACCCGGCACCACCGGCACGGCCACCGGTGGGCGGCCGGGCTGGTCGGCCATGCACTCCGGTCCCGGCCGGGCGCTCACCGCCGTCTACGGCGTGTTCGCCCTCGCCGCGTCCGCGCGCGCCGGGTACCAGATCATCCGCGAGTTCGACGAGGCGCCGACCGCCTACACGCTGTCGGCCGTCGCTGCGGTCGTCTACATCATCGCCACGGTGTGCCTGGTCATCGGCAACCGCACCACCCACCGGATCGCGATCGCGTCCTGCCTCATCGAGCTTCTCGGAGTGCTCGTCGTCGGTGTGCTGAGCTTCACCCATCCCGAGGTGTTCCGGGCCCCCAGCGTGTGGTCCGGGTTCGGGATCGGGTACGGATTCATCCCGCTCGTGCTCCCGGTCGTCGGCCTGTGGTGGCTGGCACGCGTCGACCGCCGGGTGCGCGGCTGAGACCGTCCGGCCGCGGATGGCCCGGTCCCCGCGGCGGCGCAGCCCCGCTCAGTCCTCGGAGGTCTGCGAGGACAGGAGGAACCAGTCGGAGCCGTACACGGTGTTCTCCGCGCCGGCGCTCGTGAGCAGGTAGGGCAGGGAGGCGTCGATCTGCACGGTGTTGCCGCCGCCGTCGTTCGTCATCACGGCTTCGACGGCAGTGCCCATGTCGATCGAGAAGTCCCCGGGCACCGAGAGCGTGATCGTGCACTGCACCTCGCCGAAGGACACTGCACCGGCCTCCGTCTCGAGCGCGTAGGTGCTCAGCGGCACCTCGGTGTACGGCTCGCATGTCACCCCGACGTCCTCGAAGGCGTTGTCGCCCTCGGAGAACTGGTCGACGTACTCGCGGAAGCTCGAGAAGGTGTCGGTCGGGTAGGCGAACTCGACCGGGCTCTCCGGCAGCGTCCCGGTCTCGAGGAACCCGTCGAGCTGCGCGGCGGCGGCCGCCGCCACGTCCTGGTGCGCATCGGGTGCGAGGGGCACCGCGCCGTCGCCGCCGGCGAGCAGGGTGGGCACGGCTTCGCGCGGGACGAACAGCGACTGGGCGGCCTTCCAGTCCTCGGCGGCGGACTCGCGGGTGACGAGCATCGCCTGCACGGACTCGCCCTCCCCCGGGTCGCCGAACCCGATGAACCACATCGGGTACTCGTCGAACATCGGCCCGCCGGCGACGACCTCGGTGAAGGCCACTGCTGACAGCGTCTGCTCCTCGGCGCGGGCGATGAGCACCTCGGCGCGGGTGCGCCCGAGCAGCGGCCCGGTCTGGATGCCGTCGAGCTCCTCCTGGTCCCCGGCGAGGGTCGCGTCGAGCGCCTCGGTGTAGTCCGTCATGAAGGTCCCGGCATCGCCCGGGCGCAGCGCCGGCCGCTCGTACGGGGTGAGCTCCGGCTCGGCGGGTTGGGCGATCGGCAGGGGCAGCTGGGAGCAGCCGGACAGCACCAGGGCCATCGCCGAGGCGCCGGCCGCGGTGCCGCCGAGTCGTCCGGACCCTTTGCCGGGCCGCCGGGCAGGTGCCGGGCGGTCGCCACTGCCCTTGCCTGTGCCCCGGCCATCGCCTGTGCCCTTGCGCTTGGGGAGCTTGGGCGGCGGGCGCAGCCGGGTGTTCCACCAGCGGAGCAGGAAGAACACCGCGAGTCCGAACGCGAGCACTGCGACTGCGAAGCCGAGCAGGCTGAAGCCGAACACTCCCTCGACGTCCATGCTCAGCCTCACCGTGGTGCCGTCGAGGGTGGCGTCCGGGTCCGCCGGTGCGATGACGACCATCTGCGGTGCGGCATCGAGGTCGAAGCGATGGGACACGGCGGTGCCGGTGTCGCTCGCCAGCCACCAATCGCGCGTCGCGGCAGGCGTCACCGGCTGCGGCTCCCCGGGGACGGACCGGTGGCTCAGCACACCCGGGAACTCGACGCCGGTGATCGTCTCGTGGGCGACCCCGGTGAGGTAGTTCTCGGTGTCGACGCCGCTCGCGGTGCCGATGAACAGCTCGGTGTCGCTCTCGGCGGTGATCGCCGCCGTGGACCCCTCGTAGGGCACCTGCTGCTCGTCGAGCACGACGGCGTAGGTCCCGTCGGCGACGGTGAAGGGTTCGGTCTCGGTGACGTCGTCGGTGCCGGTGACCGCGACCGCGGAGACCGCGAGCGCGGTCACCGCGAGTCCGATCACCGCGCACACGGCGGCCAGGATGAGGCGCAGCATCCGGTCCTCTAGAACAGGGACCGCATGAGGCGGGCGCGGGCCTTGACGACGCGCGGATCGGTGCCGCCGACGACCTCGAACAGCTCGAGCAGACGGACCCGCACGGTCTCCTTCTCCTCCCCCGCGCTCGTCGTGAAGACGGTGAGGAGGCGGGAGAACGCGTCGTCGACGTGCCCGCCGGCGAGGTCGAGGTCGGCGCAGTCGAGCGCGGCGGGCACCGAGCGCGGGTCGGCGGCCGCGGCCTCCCGCACGGCCTGGGGGTCGAGGTCGCGGGTGCGCTGGAGGAGGCCGACCCGGGCGAGCCCGACCTTCGCGTCCTCGTCGGCGGGTGCCTCCGCGAGGGCCTTCCGGTAGACCTCGGCGGCGGTGTCGAGGTCGCCGGCCTCGAGCGCGGCGAGCGCCTCCGGGTGGGCGGGTTCGGGTTCGGCCGCGGTCTGGCCGCGCGGCACCGCGATCTTCGTCATCCCGGCCTGTGCGGCGGCCTGGAGGAGCTGGTCGAAGACCTGGCGCACCTGGGGCTCGGGCTGCGCGCCCTGGAACAGCGGAACCGGCTGGCCCTGGACGATCGCGACGACGGTCGGAATCGACTGCACCTGGAACATCTGCTGGATGCGCGGGTTCGCGTCGACATCGACCTTGGCGAGCACCACCCGGCCGCCGAGGTCGGCCACCACTCGGTCGAGGACCGGGGAGAGCTGCTTGCACGGCCCGCACCAGTCGGCCCACAGGTCGATGACGACGGGGACGTCGGAGGAGAGCTGCACGACGTCGTTGAAGGTCTCCTCGGTGACGTCGAAGACGAGGGCGGGGACCTCGACGGCGTTGTCCGGCAGGGCACCGCCGGCCGCGTCACCGGTCGTCGGGGCGGTGGCGCCGTGCTGGGTGCGCACAGCGGAGAGATCGAGCCCCTGCTGCGGCTGGGCAGGAGACTGGGGGTCCGGGTGCTGGGGCGGCTGCGTCACGGGATGTCCTTTCGGGCGGTGTCGGCGGGCGGATGGTTCGGCGGGCCGGGGTGGGATCAGCGGGCGAGCTCGGCGTCGGCGAGCACATCGGAGACGCCGACGAGGGCGATCTGCGCGTTGCCGTCGGCGGGGACGGTGAACGACACGACCTGGAGGTTCTTCGTCACGAGCTTCCGGCTCGTCGTGCTCTCCCCGACGATCGACTTCTGCGGCTCGGGGATCGTCAGCGAGCCGGTGCGGCCCTCGACGGACTCCGGGGCGATCGTCGTCGTCACGGTGATGAGCCCGGTGACGATCGCACCGCCGTCGGCGGTCTGCTGGGCAGCGAGCTGGTTGCCCTCGGCCGGGGCGTACTCGAACTCGATGGTGCCGTTGCCCTCGGACAGCGCCTCGCGCTGGGAGGTCTGCGCGCGCTCCACCTGCTTCCGGAAGGCGTCCTCGGCGAAGTCACCGGCGAAGCGGGAGTCGTCGCCGTTCTGGAGCACGTCGGCGTACTGGCGCACGGTGTCCTCCGGAGTCTTCTTCAGACCCGCCTGGTCCGGTGCCAGGAGCTGGGACCCCTGGCGCGCATCGGCGACCTCGGGGATCGCCGCACCGGGCAGCAGCACGCTCTGCGACCACAGCTTGTAGTCGGCGCGCGCGTTCTCCTGCGACAGCACGAGGAGCTGCGATTGGCCCGACCCGCTGTCGGAGGTGATCGCGCTCGTCACGCGCGGCCACTGGTCCGTCGCCGAGGTGAAGTTCACAGTGATCGATTCGGCAGCGACGGCCGGGGGCAGCTCGTAGTCCTCCGACTTGTCCTTGACGGCGTAGGCGGACTGCCGCTGCTCGAGGAACGGCCCGGCCGCGCGGGCGGCGAGCGCATCGGCGTGGCGCTGTTCGTCGGACGCGGCGACGGAGTCCGCGATCTCCGTGATGACGCGTTCGAGCTGGGCATCGGTGACGACGGCGGGCGCGGACTCCGGCGGGTCCGAGGGCGCGGGCGTCGGGAGCTCGGCGGGTCCGCCGCAGCCGGCGAGTGCGATGACGGGGACGATCGCGAAGGCGGCTCCGGTCGCCGCGAGCCTGCGGCGCCGCTCGCGGCGGGCCTCCCGGCGCTGCTTCTCCTTCTGCGCGCGGCGCAGGTCCATGAAGCCGAGCACGAGGCCGAGCGCGACGAGGATCCCGCCGATGATCATGAGCGGCAGCGCCCACGGGGTCTCGGCGTGGTTGGGCCAGCTGATCTCCATGGAGGAGGCCGCGGGCGATTCGCCGTCGGAGGCGATGAGGAACGCGGTGCGCGCGGGCTCGGAGTCCCAGTCGAGGACGATCTCGCCCTCGCCGCTGAGCTGGGACTCGAACAGGTCGCCGTTCGCCGGGTTCGCGGTCTCGCCCTCGCCGCCGCCGGTCTCGACCGCCAGGGTCGATTCGTCGGCGAGCCCGGTGATGCGCGAGTGCGGGGTCTCCCCCACCCAGATGTCGATGTTCTCCTTCGAGGCCTGCGACAGCGTGAGCTCGCCCTCGCCCTGCACGGTGAGCGTGGCCGGCGTGTCGTAGAGGTTGAGCACCCCCGGCTCGATGACGAGCAGCGGGCCCGGCTCGCTCAGCGAGGCGGAGGCCGTGATCGTCTCGTCCGGTGCCCAGACGGTCTGCTGCAGGATGCCGATCGCGCCGACGATCAGACCGGCGACGATGAGCAGTCCCGAGACAACGTAGCGCACGCATTCCCCTTCGTCGTAGCCGCGCAGGGCATCCGCCGCGTGCGCGTTCCTCAGTCTAGATGACGGGTCCGCCGAGCGTGCGGAACCCTGCCCCGGAGGACGGCAGTCGATAGTACACACCCCGCCTGACATTTCGATGACAGCGCCCGTGGCGCACCTCACACCGGCTCGCCTCCGGTGTCCTCACCGGTCGACGACGTAGGATCGAGGCGTGGCTACTGACAGAATCGTATGGATCGACTGCGAGATGACCGGCCTCGAGGTCGGCACCGATGAGCTCATCGAGGTCGCCTGTCTGGTGACGGACTTCGACCTCGGGATCGTCGACGAGGGCGTCGACGTCGTCGTCAAGCCCTCGCAGGCGGCGCTCGACAACATGAACGCGTTCGTCACCGGGATGCACACGACCTCCGGGCTGCTCCCGCTGCTCGACGACGGGGTCACCGTCGCCGAGGCGCAGGACACCGTCCTCGATTACATCCGCTCCCATGTCAAGGAGCCGGGGAAGGCCCCGCTCGGCGGCAACTCCGTGGGCACCGACAAGACCTTCCTGTCGGTGCAGATGCCCGAGCTCGTCGACCACCTGCACTACCGGATCATCGACGTGTCCTCGATCAAGGAGCTCGCCAAGCGCTGGTTCCCCAAGGCCTACTTCAACGCCCCGGCGAAGACCGGCGGCCACCGTGCGCTCGGCGACATCAAGGACTCGATCGCCGAACTCGCCTACTACCGCGAGATCGTCTTCCGCACCGAGGGGCCGACGAGCGACGAGGCGATCGCCGCCGCCCGCCGGGTGTCGTCCGACCAGGGCTGAGGCGCCGACCCGCGCCTACGCCCGGTCGGCCTGCTCCCGGCTGGTGAGACCCGAGCCGGTGGCGAACAGCTTCTGCGGGAACGCACCCTGGGCGACGAGGATCTTCGCGAAGTCCTTCGCCTGCCCGTCGAGCTCCGCGAGGCGCTCGTCCGACAGCGCCTCCCACGACAGCGCGACCGAGGCGTCGGTCGCCTGCTCGATCTCCTCGCGCAGCGCCGCGGCCTCGTCGGTGATCCGGGCCTCGTCCCCGGCACCGAGCACGAGTCCGCGCTCGCGCAGCGACTCGACCGCGGCGTTCCACTCCTCCTCCGACCAGCCGCGGCTCTTGCGCGCGGCGGACGGACGGAACGAGGCACCGGTGAGGCAGTGGAGGACGATCGCCTCGAGCCCGGACAGGTCGTGGGTGATGAGGGCGCCGATGTGCCCGTCCCCGCGGTACTCGCGCAGCAGCGTCGCCGCTCTCCACAGGTCGAGGAACGGCTGCACGGCGGGATCCTGGGCCTGCACGCCCGGCGCGAGCGCCTCCTGGTGGGCGGCGAACAGCGTCCGGCCGTCGGGCAGCAGAGCGGTGAGCACAGGGTCGAGTGCGTCGACGAGGTGCTGGGCGAGCGCGGGCAGCTCCGGGCTGCGACCGCCCGGCGCCTCGGGTCCGAAGGCGCCGGCGAGGAACTGCTCCACCCCGGCCAGGCGCGCGGCGTGCACCGTCTCCGGGGCGGCGGTGTCCCAGCACTCCGGCACGAACCGGCGGATGTAGGCCGGGTTGAAGCTGTAGAAGGTCGCCGCGACCACGGAGGCCGGGACCCGGCCGAGCGGGGCTGCGCGCCCGGCGAAGTAGATCGCCGAGGGGTGCGTCACCCCGGTGCCGGCGATCGCCTCGCCGACGGGGCGGGCGAAGTACGTGGCCGAGTGGACGGATTCGACGCGCTTGGACAGTCGGCGGATGAGGTCGCGCCGTTGGGAGTTCACCATGTGCCCACCCTACTGAGCAGTGATCCGCATCACCACCTCCCGGCCCGGCGCACCGGTCGTACAAGCAGATTTCATCTGTTCGGCAGGTCCGCGCCACCGCGTGCACCGCTGCCGGTCCGACCCTGGTCCCATGACCGTCCTGCCGCCGCACGCCCGGACCGGATTCCCCACCGCACCCCGCTCGCGGGTGGGGCCCGCCGACCTGGAGATCCCGCTCGGGGCCCGCAGCCGGCTCTACCGGGCGTTCGAGATCCTCCCCGGCGCGGTGAGCATCTCCGCGATCCTCCTCGTCTTCCTCGTGCCTCTCGTGTCGCCACGGGCGGGAGCGGTCTACGTGCTGTGCGTCGTCGGGGTGATGTTCCTCCGCGCGATCCGCGGCTCGGTCGACCTCGCCCGCGGCTACACCCGGTTCCGCGCCTCGGCCCGCATCGACTGGGCCGCTCGGCTCCGCGACATCGGACGCACTCTCGAGGGCCGGAGAGTGCCGGCGAGCCCGCCCCATGCCTTCCGCGCCGAGCGGCACCGTGCGCTCCTCGCGCAGGTCGCCGCGCACCCTGAGCGCTACCCGCACCCGGCATCGCTCGTCCACGCGGTGGTCGTCGCCGCGTACAACGAGTCGTACTCGGTCATCGCCCCGACGCTGCGCACCCTGGCCTGCAGCTCCACGCCGGGCGAGCAGATGTGGATCGTGTTCGCCTACGAGGAGCGCGGCGGTGCGGAGATGGAGCACACCGCCCAGCGGCTGCGCGCGGAGTTCGGCCACCGCTTCGCGGTCTTCGAGCTCGTACGGCACCCGCGCGACCTGCCCGGTGAGATCGCCGGCAAGGGCGCGAACATCACGCATGCCGGACAGCACCTCCAGGCGCTCGCCGTGCGGCGCGGGGTCGCCGCGGAGTCCGTCCTCGTCACCACTCTCGACTGCGACAACAAGCCGTACGAGAGCTACTTCGACTACGTCGCCTACGAGTACATCGCCTGCCTCGAGCGGAAGCGACGCGCCTTCCAGCCGATCAGCCTGTACCTCAGCAACATCTGGGACGCCCCGGCCGTCACCCGCGTCATCGCCTCGGCGAACTGCTTCTGGAACCTCACGTGCACGGTGCGGCCGTTCTCGCTGCGGAACTTCGCCTCGCACACCCAGCCGCTCGATGCGCTCGTCGAGATGGGCTTCTGGTCCACCCGCACGATCGTCGAGGACGGCCACCAGTTCTGGCGCTCGTACTTCCACTTCGAGGGCGACTACGCGGTAGTGCCGATCCACGTCCCGATCCACCAGGACGCGGTCCTGGCCGGCACCCTGCGGCAGACCATGGGCGCCCAATTCAGGCAGCTGAGCCGCTGGTCCTACGGGGCCTCCGACATCGCCTACGTCGCCGCCGGCGTGTTCGGCGCGCAGCGGCGGGTCCCGCTGCTGCGGAGCACCCTCCACCTCCTCACCCTGCTCGAGGGGCACGTGACGCTCGCCTGCGTGTCGGTGATCATCGCGCTCGGCGGCTGGACCCCGTTCCTCATCATGCGCCGGACCGGGGGTGCGGATGCGCTGGTGAGCCAGATGCCGCTGCTCGTCGGGATGATCCAGCAGATCGCGATGATCAGCCTGCTGATCTCGCTCGTCGTGTTCTGGAACCTCCTGCCGCCGCGCCCCGTGCGCTACGGGCCGGCGCGCAGCGTCGCGATGCTCGCCCAGTGGCTCCTCTACCCCGCGACGATCCTCGGCTACAACGCGACCACCGCGCTGTACTCCCAGAGCAGACTGCTGCTGGGCCGGTACCGGGAGCGGTTCGAGGTCACCGAGAAGGTCGCCGGCGGCGGGGCCGGGATCCCTGCAGCCGGGCAGGTGCGGCTGGGTACAGTGGGGCTGTGCGCGATGCCCGGTACAGTGGGGCTGTGCGCGATGCCCGGTACTACCTCTTCCTCGTCCTCGCCAACGCGTTCTGGGCGGGCAACTTCGTCGTCGGCGGACTGATCGCCGACTCCGTCTCCCCGCTCTTCCTCACCACGGTCCGCTGGGTGCTGGCGACCGTGCCGCTGTTCGTCCTCGCCGCGTTCGTCGAGAAGCCGGACTGGAAGGCGGTGTTCGCCGAGTGGCGGCTCCACGTGCTGCTCAGCTGCCTCGGGCTCATCGGCTACGCGCTCTTCACCTATCTGGCGCTCGCCCACACCTCCTCGGTGTCGGCCTCGCTGCTCAACTCGGTGGGCCCTGCGCTCATCGCGGTCGTCGCCGTCCTCGTCGCCCGGGAGCGGCTGACCGGGACGGCGGTGCTCGGGCTCGCGCTCTCCCTGCTCGGCGCGGTGATCGTGCTCGTGCGCTTCGACGGCGGCGGGGTCGGGCTCGACCTCGGCATCGGCACCCTGTTCATGCTCGTCGCGGTGAGCGTGTTCGTCGTCTACACGGTGCTCGGCCGGTTCCTGACCTCCCCGCCGGTGTCGGCGACCGCCGTCCAGGCGCTCTTCGCCTCGGCGGTGCTCGTGCCGGCGACGCTGGTGCTCGGGGCACCCGGCCCAGCGGACGGGATCACGTGGCTCGGGGTCGTCTACATCGGGATCTTCCCGTCCGCGCTGTCCTACCTCATGTGGAACCTCGCGGTGCGTGGGATCGGGGCGGCGCGCGCCGGGGTCTACCTCAACCTCGTGCCGTTCTTCACCGCGATCATCGGCCTCTTCATCGGCGACCCGATCACGGGGATCCAGGTGCTCGGCGGGATGCTCATCGTCGCCGGCGTCGTCATCACCTCACGCCGGCCGAAGGCGGCGGGGACTCCGCCCGCCCCGTCCGGCTCCCCGGGTTGAGACGTCTGACCCAGGTGCGCTGGGCTCAGTCGGCCCAGACTGCCAGGTCGAGGACGAGCCGTCCGCGGACACCGCCCTGCTCGAACCGGGCGTGCGCCTCGGCGGCCTGCTCCGGCGGGTGCACGTCGGCGACGACGAGCTCGAGGGTGCCGTCCTCGACCGCAGTGCGGAGGTCCTCGAGCAGCGCGCGGGAGCCGTACTCGGTGACGACGGCCGTGCGGCGGAACCGGATGTCGCGCTCCCCCGTCCCCTTCCAGAACCGCACCGCGGCGTAGCCGCCGCCGTCGCGCACCGCGGGCACCGCCTTCTCGTCCATCACCGCGGCGTCGATGAGCCCGTCGACGCCGTCGGGGACGATCGCCCGGATCCGGTCGGCGACATCGTCGCCGCGCTCGACCACGTGATCCGGGCCCGCGGACTCCACGAGTGCGCGGTCCTTGTCCGCCGCGTCGGCGATCACCGAGAGGCCGGCGCGCTTCGCCAGGCGCACCGCGTACTGGCCGAGGGTGCCGGCCGCCCCGGTGACGGCGAGCGTCTGTCCGGGTGAGAGCTCGAGCTTGGCGAGCGCCTGGAGCGCGGTGAGGCCGTTCATCGGCAGGGTGGCCGCCTGCTGCAGGCTCGCCCCCTCCGGGATCCGCACGAGCGCGTCGTCGGCGGCGACGAGGAGCTCGGCGTAGGCCCCGCCGTGCTCGCTCACCGGGACGGCCATCGTCATGACCTCCTCGCCCACCTGCCAGGCGCTGCCCTCGCCGACCTCGTCGACGACTCCGGCGGCATCCATGCCGGGGACGTAGGGCGGGGTGAGGCTGCTGACGTCCTGCACCCCGGCGCGGAACGTCGTGTCGGTGGGGTTGACGGCTGCGGCGTGGACGCGGATGCGCGCCTCGCCCGGACCCGGGTGGGGTTCCGGCACGTCGTGGACGGCGAGGGCGCTGGGCCCTCCGAACTCGGTGACTCCGATGACCTTCATACCCTGGGCAACCACGGCGGGCGCGCACGCATTCCTCATCCCGCGCCGCGTTCCGCATGCCGGGATTGACCCGCCGAACGGGGCGGGCGAGACTGGACGGGACAGCACGCATCGCAGCGCGCACGCCGCAGAGCACGAGGCGCACGCCGCAGCGCACATCGAGTCGAGGAGGACCGCACAATGGCGCATCGGGTATGGAACGGGCAGGCGCAGATGCCGTCGGTCATGGATTCCCAGATCGAGATCGTCAAGGGCGAGGGCTCCTACGTGTGGGACGCGCAGGGGAAGAAGTACTTCGACGGCTCGGCGAGCCTCTGGTACGCGAACATCGGCCACGGCCGCACGGAGCTCGCCGAGGCCGCCTACAAGCAGATGCTCGAGCTCGAGACTTACCACACCTTCGGACGGTTCATCAACGAGCCGGCGCGCACCCTGGCCGACCGGCTCGCGGCGATGTCGCCGATCGAGAACCCCAAGGTGATCTTCAACTCCGGCGGCTCGGACGCGATCGACGTCGCCTGCAAGCTCGCCCGCCGCTACTGGCAGGCCGTCGGGGAGACCGAGCGCACGGTCATCGTGTCCCGCGACACCTCCTACCACGGGCTCCACGCCTTCGGCACCGCGATCGCCGGCCTCGAGCCCAACCGCGAGGGCTACGGCACCGAGTCGCTCGTGCCCGACACCGTCCGGGTGTCGGCGAACGACCCGGCGCGCCTCGAGGAGCAGATCCTCGCGATCGGCCCGCAGCGCATCGCCGCGTTCGTCGCCGAGCCGGTGATCGGCGCCGGCGGCGTCATCGGGCCCGCGGACGGCTACTTCGAGACCGTGCAGCGCCTGGCGAAGGAGCACGGCTTCCTCTTCATCGCCGACGAGGTCATCACCGGGTTCGGCCGCACCGGGAAGATGTTCGCCTCGGAGCGGTACTCCCTCGACCCCGACATCCACACCATGGCCAAGGGCCTGACCTCCGGCTACGCGCCGCTCGGCGGGATCCAGATCGCCGAGCGCGTGTGGGAGCCGTTCTTCACCGGGGGCGAGGAGGCGCCGGCCTTCCGGCACGGCGTCACCTACTCCGGGCACGCCACCGCCTGCGCCGTGGCGCACGCCAACCTCGACGTGCTCGAGCGGGAGGACCTCGTCGACCGTGCCGGCAAGCTCGAGGACGTCCTCGCCACGGAGCTCGACACCCTCGTGGGCGTCGACGGGATCGCCGAGGTGCGCTCGCGGGCCGGATTCCTCGGCGCCGTGAAGTTCACCGAGGACCTCGTCAGCGAGACGATCGTGCGCCGGGCCGCGGAGCGCGGCGTGATCCTCCGGGCGCTGCCGGACAACGCGCTGCAGATCTCCCCGCCCTTCGTCGCCGAGCCCGAGGACCTCGCGCTCACCGTGTCGGCGATCCGCGAGTCGGTCGCGGAGGGCTGAGGCCTCACCGCCACCACGACAGGGCCCCGGCGAGCAGTCGTGCTCGCCGGGGCCCTGTCAGCTGCTGCTCGGCCCGCCTTCTCCGGTAGGCCCGCAGCTCCTACTCGAAGTAGCGCCGCGGGTTCGCCACGAGCATCATGTCGATGTCGGCCTCGGTGACCCCGCGCTCGCGCAGCGCCGGCAGCACGTCCTCGCTGATGTGGCGGAAGTTCCACTTCGGCACCGCCTGGACCTTCGCCTCGGCGTCGAACCAATCGATGAAGCACGAGGCGTCGTGGGCGAGCACCACCCGGTCGGTGTACCCGCGGCGCACGAGCTCGGCCACGGTGTCGACGCGCTGCTCGAACGGCAGGAGCACGTCGAGGCCGAACCGGTCCATACCGAGCAGCGAGCCCTTGTCCGCGACCCGCATGAGGTAGTCGAGGTCGGTGGTGTCGCCCGAATGGCCGATGACGACCTTGGTGAGGTCCGCGCCGATGCCTCGCCGACCGCCCGCATCACCCGCTCGACGCCGCGCGTGAGGCCCTGCTCCTCGATCGCGCACTTGAGGAAGGCCGCGCGGACCCCGGTGTCGGCGATCCCCTCGGTGAGGTCGCGGACGAAGAGATCGACGAGCGGCTCGGGCACGTCGAACAGGAGCCCGGGACCGGTGTAGTGGAACTGGAATGGGATCTCGTTGTACGTGTAGAGGCCCGTCGCGGCGACGATCTGCAGGTCGGTGCCGGCGGCCACCTGCTGGATGCGCGGGATGTAGCGGCCGAGCCCGAGCACGGTGGGGTCGAGGATCGTGTCGATCCCGAGCTCCTTGAGCTCCTGGAGATCCCGCTGCGCCTGAGCGACGCGGGCGTCCTCGTCCCAGTCCTGATAGTTGATCCGGTGCTCCTCGCCGAGCACGAAGACATGCTCGTGGACGAGCGTCCATCCGAGGTCCGCGCTGTCGATCGGTCCCGTCACCGTCTGCACCTGTGCCATACCGTCTCCTCATCGAGTGGACGCGACGGTCGGATGGCCGCCGCCGGTGATCCACGTCACATCTTGGATCACGGTCGCCCACCAGGGCAGGACCACGGATCGCCGGTCGGCGGGCGGATTCTGGACGGAGAGTGAGGTCAGCGCTCCACAGGCGGCTGCGCCTGCTGGTCCGCGAGCGCCGCCTCGAGCCGGGCCCGGTCCTCCGCGGACGGCGGTGCGCTCCGGCGGGTCTCCCGGTCCCAGAACACGACGACGGCATGGGAGCGGGCGACGACGGTGCCGTCGGGAGTCCGCATGGTCTCCGCAGTGCGCAGGCTCGTGGTCCCCAGGCGCTCGATCGCGCACTCGACGGCCACGGTGCCCGCGTCGACCGTGAGCTCGGAGACGTAGTCGATCTCGAGGCGGGCGATGAGATGGCTGTCCGCGCCGGCGAGCGCGAGACCGCTGCGCAGCCACGTCGAGCGGGCCTCGTCGAGCAGGGTGAGATAGGTCCCGTGGTACACGTGGCCATTGGTGTCGAGATCGCGCCACCGCAGCGGCACGTCGATGATGTGGGTCGTCACTGTGCTCCTTCGCATCGTCCCGACGCCCGCCCCGGGCGCCTCTTCCATCCTCGCACAGCGCCCGGCGAACGCAGCCTGGGCGCCCGGGCGGGAAAACGGATGCGCATATCCCTATCTCACTATTTTTGCCCGCCTCGCCGGGGGTCTATATTCGCACTCAGCGCCGTGCTCATCGGCGGTATTCCGAATCAGAAAGAATTGATGATGCTCTCTCGCCGCGTGGTCCCCGCCGTGCTCGCCGTCCCGCTCCTCGCCCTCAGCGCCTGCGGCAGCGGCGGTGGCGCCGAGCCCGGTGACGACCCCGTCGCCATCGCGACCTCGAGCACGCTCGGCAGCGTGCTCGGGCAGATCACCGAGTGCGCCGGGACGAGCTCGACCTCGCTCATGGGCCCCGGCGACGACCCCCATACCTTCCAGCCGTCCTCGGCCCAGGTGGCCGAGCTCGCCGGCACGGAACTCGTCATCGCCAACGGGCTCGGGCTCGAGGGCGGGCTCGAGTCCGCGCTCGCCAACGCCGCCGAGGACGGTGCCACCGTGCTCGAGGTGGCGCCCGAGGTCGACCCGATCCCCTGGGGCGGCGAGGCGCACGACCACGGCGAGGAGGGCCACGAGGAGCACGAAGGCCACGAGCACGCCGAGGACGGTCACGATCACGCCCACGAGGAGGACTCTGCGGCACCCGGTGGGGAGGCGGATCCCCACGCCGGCCACGACCACGGCTCCGAGGATCCTCACTTCTGGCTGGATGCGAGCCGGATGGCCACCGCCGCCCACATCATCGGCGAGGCCCTCACCGAGCAGACCGGGGAGGCCCAGTACACCGAGTGCGGCGAGAAGGTCGAGCAGGAGCTCACCGACACCGATGCCGAGGTGCGCGAGATCCTCGCCGACATCCCCGCGGAGAAGCGGGTCCTCATCACCGACCACGAGGCGTTCGGCTACTTCGCCGCGGCCTACGACTTCGAGGTCGCCGGCGTCGTGGTGCCCGGCGGCTCGACGGACGCCGAGCCGTCCTCGGCCGAGCTCGCGGAGCTGACCTCCGTCATCGAGGACACCGGGGTGCCGGTGATCTTCTCCAACACCGCCGCCTCGACCCCGCTCATCGACGCCGTGGCCGCGGAGGTCGGCACCGATGTGTCCGTCGTCGAGCTCCACGTCGGCAGCGTCGGCCCGGCGGATTCCGCGGCGGCCACGTATCAGGGCATGATGGTGGACAACGCCACGAAGATCGCCGAGGCGCTCGCCTGAGTTCCGCACCGGCCCTGCCGGAACGGACAGGGCAGGCCCGGCCGCAGCCGTCCTCCGGACGGCACGCACCTCGTCGGCCCCACCCCGTCGGCACCGCCGCCGGTCGCGCCCGCGGCCGGCGGCCCGATCCACCAGGACTGGCTCGCAGACTATGGAATGGTTCACCGAACCCTTCGCGCTGGGATTCCAGCAGCGCGCGCTCATCGGCGGTCTGATCTCGGCCGTCATGGCCTCGGTCGTCGGCGTCTGGCTCGTGCTGCGCGGCATGAGCTTCTTCGGCGACGCGTTCGCCCACGGCATCCTGCCGGGCATCGCCGTCGCCATGCTCCTCGACGTCTCCCCCGCGCTCGGCGCGGCGGCGGCGATCGTCGCTATGGTGCTCCTCATCGAGTGGATCCACCGGGCCACGCCGCTCCACGAGGACACCGGCATCGGCCTGCTGTTCGTCGCGATGATGGCGCTCGGCGTCGTCATCATCTCCACCATGGACCAGTACACCGGCAGTCTCACCGGGATCCTGTTCGGCGATGCGCTCGGCGTCACGCCCGAGGTGCTGCGCGGCATGTTCGTGCCCGCCGTGGCGGTGCTCCTCGCGTCTGCGATCCTCTACCGTCCGCTGCTGTCGCTCGCGTTCTCGCAGAGCAAGGCGCAGTCGCTGGGGATGCGGCCGGGGATCATCCATGTGCTCCTGCTCGTGCTCATCGCCGCCGCCGTCATCGTCGGCTTCCGCTCGGTCGGCACAATGCTCGTGTTCGGGCTGCTCGTCGGCCCGCCGGCCACGGCCTCGCTGCTGTCGCGCACCGTGCCGCAGATGTTCGCGTGGTCGACGCTCATCGCAGTGTTCTCCGTGTGGGCCGGACTGCTGCTGAGCTTCCACCTCGGGACCGCGGGCTCGGCGACGATGGCCCTCGTGCCGATCGCCCTGTTCTTCCTCACCCTGATCATCCGCCAGCTCGACCAGGCCGTGCGCCATCGCACCGTCGGACGCGGCGAGCCCTCCGCCGGGAGCGCGGACTCGGTGCTCGCCCCGGGCTCCGCGCCGGAGCGCCGGGCGCCGGGCGCGTCGGTGCTCGACCCGCACAGCGGCACCGCGGCCGCCGGGCCGGCCGCGGTGCCGGCGACCGGAAGCCGTGAGGATCCCGGGGGCGACCGGGCGGGGCACGGCACCGGGCACGGGGTCGCCGGGCGCCGGGCTCCGGATTCCCGGCTCCACGAGTCCTTCACCGATCCCGAGCACGTCCTCACCCCGGCGGAGGTGCCGCTCGCCGAGGCCGAGGGCATCGTGCTCGCCTACGGGCAGCACATCGCGACCGCACGCTCGACGTTCACGCTGCGGCAGGGCGACGTCGTCGCGATCATCGGCCCCAACGGCTCGGGCAAATCCACGCTCCTCCACGCGATCGCCGGCCTCATGCCGCCGCGCGCCGGGCGCCTGCGGGTGCTCGGGGCGAAGCCCGCGCTCGGCTGGCGCAAGGTCGCCTACGTCATGCAGGCCGTCGAGGTGCCCGCCGGCATCCCGCTCACCGTGCGCGAGGTCGTGGCGATGGGCCGCTACTCGACGCTCGGCTGGTTCCGCCCGTTCCGGCGGCACGACCGGCAGCGTGTGCAGCAGGCGATGGAGGCGCTCGGGATCACCGATCTGGCGCGCCGACACCTCTCGGAGCTGTCCGGTGGTCAGCGCCAGCGCGTGTACGTCGCCCAGGCGCTCGCGCAGGACCACATCGCGCTCCTCCTCGACGAGCCGCTCACCGGGCTCGACATCGTGTCCGCGCGGACGATCGACCGGATCATCCATGCCGAGCACGAGCACGGCCACTCCGTCGTCATGACCACCCACGATCTCGAGGAGGCGCGTGCGGCCGACCATGTGCTGCTGACCTCGGGCCGGGTGCTCGCCTCAGGCCCGCCGGAGCAGGCGCTCACCCGCCGCAACCTCGAAGTCGCCTACGGCCTCGGCTCGCTCCACGGGGACGAGGATCCCGACACCGAGCTCCCGGAGGTCCTCCCGGATCCGGTGCACGGCCTGCACGACGACCCGAGCGACCCGACCGCGCGGTGAGACGACGTGCTCGCGCGGAGTTGGACGGTCCCACCGACCGCTGACTAGCCTCGGGAGGCATGGACTCGACGCGCACCGACTCCCCGCAACGCACCGGATCCGAGAGGAACAACTGGCTCCTCCTCGCCCTCGTCGCGCTCGTGTCGTTCGGCGGGGCGGTGCTCTACGCGGTCGTCGACGATCCGGATTCACCGATCTACCTCGCGTACTTCGTCGTCATGGCCGCCGCGGTGGCGGGCATCGCCTTCTGGTGGTTCGGCGCGCACCCGCCGCGCCTGTCCGGACCGCGGTGGGGTACCTCGGGGTCGTCGTCCTCCTCATCGCCGGTGGGACGCTGCTCGGCATGGTTCCCGGCACGCGCGCCATCGCCTCATGGCTGACGATCGGGGCGTGCTTCGTCCTCTACGGCCTGCTCGAGCGGTCTGCCGCGATCGCGGCGACCGGCGGAGCGACGCTGATCGCCGCGGTCGCGGCCTACGCCCTCGACCTCGCTCAGCTCGGCCTCGTGCTCGAGATCGTCACGAACTGCAGGGCGGGGATCATCGAGATGAGAATGACCGGCACCGCTAACACGACGCTGATGAGCAGTCGTTGACGCAGCACCTCCAGCTCGCGGTCCCTGCGGTCCCCTTCAGTGGAGTCGCCGTCGTCTCCGGTTCCGGCAGTGGTGGGGAGCTGAGCCCGGTAGCCGGCGTCCTCCACCGTGGTGATCAGACGCTGGGGGTCGAACCCGGCAGGTGCGGTGACCCGGGCCTGCTCGGTGGCGTAGTTGACGCTGGCGCTGACACCGTCGAGCTTGTTGAGCTTGCGCTCGATCCGGTTCGCGCACGAGGCGCACGTCATGCCCTCGATGTCGAGCTCCACGGCGACGGTCTGCGGTTCGGAGTCGCGAGCCAGCGATGTGTCGGCGGGCTGGACGGCCATCAGGCACCTTCCTTCTCGTGGTGGTCCTGCTCAACGTCTTGCATCCAGGACTCCACGAGGGAGTCGGGGATGAAGGCGCTGCCCGCGCCGTACGCGGCGGTGAAGACCGCCAGCAGTACGGCCGCGTACAGCGTCAGGCGGATGCCGGCACTCACGCAGGCACCGCCTGGTAGCCGGCCTCCTCGACCGCCGCGACGACCGCCGCGGAGTCGACGCCGGCTTCCGAGGTGACGACGAGCTGTCCGGTCTCGTGGGAGACCTCGACATCGGTGACGCCGGCGATCTCCTCGACTTCTTCCCGCACCGACATCTCGCAGTGACCGCACGTCATACCGGTCACAGAGAACGTGTTGGTAGCCATGTCGAACCTCCTCCGTTGAATACCCCCGACGGGTATCGCTGATCGAAATATACCCGGCGGGGGTATAGGGGTCAAGGGGCATTGCGGGTCGGGGAGGGCGCCCGGGTGGATCTTCACTGACTCTTCAAGGCTCGCGGGGTTCAGGTGGTCCAGGGTCCGCGCGTACGGTCGCAGTAGGGCGCGGATTCCGCTGCGCCTGGTCGAAGTGGAAGGAGAGTTCCATGTCGCATGTAGTTTCGATGATTGAGACCCATCCTGCAGGTGCGCAGGGGGTTGACAAGGATACGCTCGCCGCCTGTATCGCGGCGTGTTTCGAGTGTGCGCAGACATGCACGGCTTGTGCGGATGCGTGTCTGAGCGAAGAGATGGTGGCCGACCTGGCGGCGTGCATCCGCGCCGATTTGGATTGCGCGGACATCTGCATCGCCACGGGCAACGTGCTCTCGCGGTTGACCGGCACGAATCCGGAAGTCATCCGGTCCCTGGTGGAGACGTGCCGGACGGTGTGCCGGGCGTGTGCGGAGGAGTGTGAAAAGCACGCTCAGATGCACGAGCACTGCCGCATCTGTGCTGAGGCGTGCCGACGGTGCGAAGAGGCGTGTGCCGCGTTGCTGAAGGCCTTGGCCTGAGATGAAGCACGGCTCTGATTCGGCCCGGGTGGACGACATGTTCACCCGAGTCAGGAGTGGCGCGGGTTTCATCGCGGCGTTGGATCAGAGTGGGGGCAGCACGCCGCAGGCGCTGCGGCTCTATGGGATCAGCGAGGATTCCTATTCCAGCCCGGCGGAGATGTTCGATCTGGTGCATCGGATGCGCACCCGTGTCATCACCAGTCCGGCCTTCAACGGTGATCGCATCCTGGGGTCGATCCTGTTCGAAGACACCATGGACCGGGAGATCGACGGGCGTCAGACGGGTGAGTACCTGTGGGAGGTGAAGGGCATCGTGCCGTTCCTCAAGATCGACAAGGGACTGGCAACGCAGGCCCACGGTGCCCAGGTCATGAAGCCCATCCCCGAGCTGGACGCCCTGCTGACCCGCGCGGTGAGCAGGCACATGTTCGGCACGAAGATGCGCTCGGTCATCACGATGCCCGGACCGGGGTTGGATGCCGTCGTCGCCTAGCAGTTCGCCATCGCTCGGCAGGTTCTGCGGTTCGGGTTGGTGCCCATTGTGGAGCCCGAGGTCGACATCCACTCTCCCGACAAGGCAGGGGCCGAGGACCAGCTGCGAACTGCCATCCGGGAAGAGCTCGACGGGCTCGGCGAGGATCAGCCGGTCATCCTCAAACTGACCCTGCCCGAGCGTGATGATCACTACCGTGAGTTCGTGGACCATCCGCGGGTGGTGCGGGTGTTGGCGTTGTCGGGCGGCTATTCCCGCGCGGACGCCAACACCCGCCTGGACCGCAACCATGGGATGATCGCCAGTTTCTCCCGCGCCCTGACGGAAGGACTGGCCGCGGATCAGACCGATGCGCAGTTCACCGCGGCACTGGATGCAGCGATTGCGTCGATCGTCGCCGCATCACGCACCTGACGCACGCGGTCGGGGGCAGAAGGTCAGTGGTGGGCAAACGACTTCACGAAATCGCGGCGCACCCCCAACGCGGTGTCGGTGCGGCGAATGGAATCGTCACCGTCCTCGACCGAACCCGCCAGGGCTCGGATGGCGTCGATGTTCTCCGGGGTCACGATGGCCTGGTTATCGACCGTGTACGTGCAGAACAGTTCGGTGCCTTCCACGGTGAGGATGTCTTCCCAGACTGCGACTTCGTACATGTCCCCGCGGGGCCTGCCGAGGTCCTGCATCAGCTCGGCGGTGCTGTTGACCGCCACGATGCCGTCGGAGCGCCGGACGAAGGCGATCCTGGGCACCGCCCGGAACGCCTCGAGGACCTCGGCCTTCTCGACGGGACGGGTGAGCTCGACTGTCCAGTAATGCAGGTGGTTCTGGGTATGGGCTCCTTTCGCCGCCATGGTGACGACGTCGAGGTCGGGAACCACCGTTTGGGCATCGGGCCCCTGGTGGCTGGGGATGCGTCCCTCAGGGACGATCGTGTTCATGATCCCGGAGTGGTCGGACTCCCAGGGGTCGGTCGCCCGCCGGATGAGCACGCCGCGCGCCTTTGACAGGAGCCCGACGTTCTTCAGCGCGGTGAGGGTGCGCACGGTCGCGGTGGTGTTGCACGAGACGACCCGGGTGGAGTCGCGGCCGCGGGTGGAGCTGTAGTTGGCGTGGGCGACGAAGGAGTGCCCCGTGAGATCGTGCTTCTCCCCGCCCTGGAATACCGATCTCACGTGATGAGCTCGGTAGAGGTCGAGGTTTCCCGCCCCGACTTTGGCCGGGGTGCAGTCCACGACGACGTCGACTTGATCGAGCAGGTCAGGCAGCTCACCTGCCAGGGCATGCCCGGAGGCACGCATTTCCTGATGGGCCTCAGAGGTGGAGGCGAAGACGGGGATGTCGCGCGCGGCGGCGGCCGCGACCCGATAGTCGGCGGTGATGTCGCTGACGCCGATGAGTGCCATGTCGTGTTGGGCCCGGACGGCGTCGGCGACGCGTTTGCCGATGACCCCGTACCCGTTCACCGCGACTTTGATCTTGGTGTCCATGCTCATTCCTTTCGAGGTGGTGCGCGTGTCCCACGGTGGGCTCGTCGCCCGCGGGTCAGAGTTCGTCGAGCATCGTCTTCATCTCCTGGATCTCTGCTTCCTGGTCTTCGATGACCTGCTCGGCCAGCGCTATCGCCTGCGGGTTCTGCCCGTCGGACACCTGCTGTTCGGCCATTTCGACGGCACCCTCGTGGTGTCTGGTCATCTGCTCCAGGTACAGCTTCGCGGCCTCGGTGCCGGTGGCGTCTTCGAGCTGCTGCATGTCGTCTTCGCTCATCATCCCGCTCATGCCGCCGTGACCGCCGTGACCGCCCGAGTCACCCATGTCGCCCATGGGTTCCTGGCCCCAGGCTTCGAGCATGGCGTTCATCCGGTCAATCTCGGGCCCCTGCGCGTCGATGACTCCCTGGGCGAAGTCAGCGACGTTCTGCGGGATGTCGTCCTTGGCCAGCAGGGTCTCGCTCATCTCGACGGCCTGCTGATGGTGCGGGATCATCATCTGCGCGAACATCACGTCGGCATCGTTGTGCTCCTCGGAGATCTCTCCTTCGGAGCCGGCGGTATCGGTGACGACCGAGGTCGCAGGGGCGGGATCTTCCCCTGTGCCGGCGGGGTCGGCGTTCCCGGCGCATGCCGAGAGGATCAGCGTGCCGGCGACGGCTGCCGCAACTGCCAGTGGTGTGCGCTTCATGATGTGACCTTTCCTTTGTGGTGGACGGTTTCTGGTCGGGACGTCTCGGCGGGGGTCGGTGCCAGCCATGCCGGGTTGAGTTCGGTGCGGCGCAGCAGCTGTGCGTTGAGCGCGACGATGATCGTCGACAGGGACATCAGGATCGCGCCGACGGCCGGGGAGAGCACGAACCCGATGGGGGCCAGGACTCCGGCGGCCAGCGGGACGGCGAGGACGTTGTAGCCGGTCGCCCAGACCAGGTTCTGGATCATCTTGCGGTAGCTGGCCCGCGACAGATCGATCATCGACAGCACTGCTCGCGGGTCGTCGCTGGCCAGCACGACGCCGGCCGATTCCATCGCCACGTCGGTGCCGGCCCCGATCGCGATGCCGACGTCGGCCCGGGCAAGGGCGGGGGCGTCGTTGACGCCGTCGCCGACCATCGCCACCGACAGTCCCCTGTTCTGCAGGTCGATGACGGCGGAGTCCTTGTCCTGCGGGAGCACTTCGGCGAAGACCTCGTCGATGCCGAGGTCGCGGCCGACGGCGTCGGCGACCTGCTGCGCGTCACCGGTGATGAGCGCGACCTTCACACCGCGTTCCTGCAGGGCGTGGACCGCGGCCCGGGATTCCGACCGCACCTGGTCCTCCAGGGCGACCGCGCCGATAATGGTCCGGTCCTGGACGATGTGCAGGACGCTGGCACCGCGCTGCGTCCATTCCTCGACATCGGCTGCGATCTCGGCTGGTGATTCCAGTCCGTAGTCGCGCAGCATGTTGGGACCGCCCACGGTGATCTCGGAACCCTCGACGACGGCGCGGACCCCGCGACCGGCGGCGGCGGTGAACTCGCGTGCCTGCAGGCGCGCCGCGGCCGCTTCCGGGTTTTCGGCTGCCGCTGCGGTGATCGCACGTGCCACCGGGTGTTCGCTGTTGGCCTCGGCGGCGGCGGCCAGCGCCAACACGCGGCCTTCGCTGATTCCTGACACATGCGCGGTCCCGGTGACGGCGTGGGCGCCCTGCGTGAGAGTGCCCGTCTTGTCGAAGAGCACGATATCGATCGAGCGCATCCGCTCCAGCGCGAGCCGGTCCTTGATGAGCAGGCCCGACCGGGCGGCCTTCTCAGTCGAGATAGAGATCACCAGCGGAATTGCCAGTCCGAGTGCGTGCGGGCAGGCGATGATCAGCACTGTGACGGTGCGGATGACGGCCTGGTCGGGCGCGCCCAGCAGCGTCCAGATGAGCGCAGTGATGATGCCGGCCCCCAACGCGAACCAGAACAGCAGCGCTGCGGCACGATCGGCCAGCGCCTGCGCCCGCGACGACGATGCCTGCGCGTCGGCGACCATCCGCTGAATGCCGGCCAGGGCAGTCTCGCCGCCGGTGGCTTCCACGGTTAGACGCACCGCGTTGTCCGTGGCGACGGTGCCGGCCACTATCTTGTCACCGAGCTCACGCGGGACGGGTTTGGACTCACCAGTGATCATGGACTCGTCGAACTCGGCGTGCCCGTCGATGATGCGGCCGTCGGCAGGCACCCGGGCCCCGGACCGGACCAACACCGTGTCACCCGTCTGCAGTTCGGCGATCGGGACGGTGACGATCCCGGACTCGGTGACCTTCTCCGCCTCGTCGGGCAACAGCTCGGCCAGCGCGTCGAGCGCACCGGATGCCGCACCGAGTGCGCGCATCTCCAGCCAGTGCCCCAACAGCATGATGGTGACCAGCAGCGCCAGCTCCCACCAGAAGTCGAGCATGAAGTCGCCGATGCCCAAGCTGGTGGCCCAGGAGGCGACGAAGGCCACCGTGATGGCCATCGCGATCAGCAGCATCATCCCCGGCTGCCGTGATTTCAGCTCATTGAGCCCGCCCTTGAGAAAGGGCATGCCGCCGTAGACGTAGATGACGGTGCCCAGCACCGGGGCGATCCAGGCCGAGCCGAAGAACTCGGGCACCTGGTAGCCGAGCAGGTCGGCGACCATGTGGCTGAAGATGACGACCGGCACCGACAGGATCAGGCTGACCCAGAACCGGTTCCGGAACATCGCAACACTGTGCCCGGCGTGCTCCCCATGGCCTGCATGCTCGTCATGGTCGTGCCCGGCATGACCACCGTGGGCCGGTGCCGGGCGTTCATCGAGGGCTGAGTGCCCGTGTCCCTGCGGCATCGCCTGTCCGTGGCTGCCCGCGTCGAGGTGATCGTCGTGGTGCTGGTGGTGGTGCTCCGGATTGCTCATCGTTGTCCTTCACAGTCGGGGATGGGTAGCCGATCAGGCTTCTGCTGCGGGGTAACCGGCCGCGGAAAGCGCCGATTGCAGCGCCGCAGAGTCCACCGGTGCGCTGCTGTTCACCGTGACAGTGGACTGGCCGTGGGGCACCAGCGTGACGTCCACCTGGGCGTTCGCATCCAGTGTTTGCACGACGTTGGTTACCCGCGAGGCGCAGCCCTGGCAGGTCAGCCCCTCCACTGCGAGCGTGACCGTGGAGACCGGCTCAGCACTGCTGCCGGTTGCGTTTGTAGTGGCGGTGTCGGCTGGTGCGCAGCAGGCACATCCTGCCGATGCGAGGGGCAGCTGGCGGGAGGATGCGGTCATGATGTGCTCCTGACTAGTGGGCTCGGAGAGGTGGAGAGAGCCTCCAACAACCCCGACTATACCCCCGGGGGGTATGTGAGTAAAGGTGTTTGTTCTCACGGGTAGGCCTTTCCAGGGGTGCGGGGCAGTTCGATGGTGAACTCGGAGCCGTGTCCGGGGCCGGCGGAGGAGGCGGTGAGGGTGCCGCCGTGAGCTGCGATGAGGGCGTGGGAGATCGTCAGGCCGATGCCGGAGCCGCCGTGGTCGCGGTCGCGGGCGGTGTCGCCGCGGTAGAAGCGTTCGAAGATGTGGGTGAGCTGGTCGGCGGTCATGCCGTCGCCGGTGTCGGTGACGCGGATGAGCACGGTGTCGCTGGTGCCGGTGGCGGTGAGGGAGACGGTTCCCTTCGGTGGGGTGTGGCGCAGGGCGTTCGACAGGAGGTTGTCGAGGACTTGTGCCAGCCGTTGCCGGTCGGCGATCAGGACGTCGGCGTCGGCCGCGGTGGTGAGCGTCACTCCCTTGGCCGCATAGTTCTCCCGGACTGCGGCGGCGCAAGTTTCGAGCAGGTCGGCGAGGGGCAGGGGGGCCGGGTCGAGGTCGATCCGGCCTTCCTCGGCGCGGGAGACATCGTCGATGTCTTCGACGAGGCGTGTCAGGCGTGCCAGCTGTTCGGCCATCACGGCGTCGGTGGTGGGGTTCCACTCGACGACCTCGTCCTGCAGCCCCTCGAGGTAGACGGAGAGGACCGAGACCGGGGTGCTCATCTCGTGGGCGAGGTCGGACAGGATGCGCTGCCGCGTTTCCTCGGTGCGTGTCAGCTGGTCGGCCATCATGTTGAACGCCCGGGCCAGGGAATCGAGCTCGACGCCGGCGCCGAGCACCGGAACGCGCACGTCGTAGTTGCCATGGGCAACTTCGGCTGCCGCAGCGGTGAGCTGTTCCAGCGGGGTGCGGATCGTGCGGGAGAGCAGAAAGCTGGCCAGGAGCGCGCAGGCCAGACCGGTGCCCAGGGCCACTGCCAGAGTGATCAGGTTCGCGTCGCGGTAGGCCTGTTCGACATGGAACAGTTCCGGGGATCCTCCCGGGATGCCGGCCAGCTCCAGGTGTTCGTGGAACAGCGGGGGCCCGGCCAGGGTGGCGACTGCCACCGCTCCGAGCAGGCTTGCCGCCACCACGATCAGCTGGGTGGCGAACAGGCGGGCGGCCAAGCCGGAGTTGCGCAGTCTCATCGGGGCACCATTCGGTATCCGACGCCGCGGACGGTCTCGATGAGGCCGCCACCGTCGGGCTCCTCGCCGAGCTTGCGCCGCAGATGGCCGATGTGGACATCGACGATCCGTTCGTCGCCGACCCACGACGTGTCCCAGACGGCGTCGATGAGCTGCCGGCGGGAGAGCGCGCGGTTGGGTGCTGCAGACAAGGCGACCAGCAGGTTGAACTCGGTGCGCGTCAGGGGAAGCACCGCGTCAGCCCGCCGGATCTCGTGGCCGGCGAGGTCGATGGTGAGATCACCGACGACGCGGACGGAATCCTGGGGTGGGTTTCCGGTGCGGGGACGCCTGAGCACGGCGTGGACTCGGGCGACCAGTTCCCGGACGCTGAAGGGTTTGGTGATGTAGTCATCCGCGCCGGCGGCAAGCCCCAGGAGCTTGTCGTTCTCGCTCCCCCGGGCGGTCAGGATCAGCACGTAGCACTCCGACATCGCCCGCACGCGACGGCAGACCTCGATTCCGTCGAGCCCGGGCAGTCCGAGGTCGAGGATCAGCACGTCCGGCTCCTCGGCCCTGACGCTGTCGAGCGCCTGGACTCCGGTGTGTGCCTGCTCAACGTGGAAGCCGTCTCGGCTCAGATAGGTCGCCACCATCTGCGCCAGAGGCTTTTCATCCTCGGCAACGACGATGCGTCCGCCAGAGTGGTGGTCGGTTCGTTCAGCCCGCATGTACCCAGTCTGTCCCCAGTGCTGGCGGCACACAGCCCTCAGCGCCCGCTGCGGCCGGAATCTTCGTCAAACCTTCAAATGCCCGGGTCTGTCCCGCGCTCGGGGGGTCTGGTGATGTCGATGCTCGTGGCGGCCTCGGCCGGGCAGGTGCGCTCGATCTGCAGCGTGGAGAAGTAGATGTCGAACCGGTCGGTGAGCAAATCGGTCGCCTGTTCCAGCACGGCCTCATGCTGGGCCGGGTTGACCACGTGCAGGTGCGCGGAGAAGACGGTGCGCCCTGAGGTGATGGTCCAGGCGTGCACGTGGTGGACGTCCTCAACCCCGTCGATCTCCTCCAGCGCGGTGATCGCTGCCGGCAGGTCGAGGTGTTCGGGGGTGCCCTGGAGCAGGATTCTCAGAGCTGACCGGATGATGGTCCACGATGCCCACAGCAGCACCACGCCGAAGACCATGCCCAGCAGCGGGTCGATCGCGAGGAAGCCTGTCAGTCGGATGACCACCGCGGAGATGATGATGATGAGGCTGCCGACGAAGGTCTGCAGGATGTGCCAGAACGCGCCCTTGATGTTCAGGTTCGTCTTCTGACGTTGGTAGAGCAACCAGAACGCGATGAGCTCGGTGACAATGCCACCGGTGGCCACCCAGAGCATCACGGTGGTGGGCAGCTCGATCGGATCGGCCAGCCGCATGGCACCCATGTAGAACACGTAGGCGGCCATCAGGGCGAGGAAGAGTCCGTTGAACAGCGCCCCAATGATCTCCGCGCGGGCCCACCCAAAAGTCTCCTGCGCAGTGGCGGGGCGTTGGCTCAGACGCTGGGCGACCAGCGCGATCAGCACCCCGCCGACAGCCGAGAACGTGTGGAAGGCATCGGAGATCACCGCGACCGACCCGGACCACAGCCCGATGACCAGCTCGATGACGAAATACACTCCCGTCAGCCACCCGGAGATCCGGAGGGCTTTGCGGTCTCCGTCGACTGGCAGATGTCCGCTGTGTTCGCTCATCCTGGCCTCCGCGTTGACCTGTCAGGGGAATTGAACTTCCGGGGAGACAGCGCACGGCATCGTCGGGCCGCACGCTAATCCGAATGTAACCCACCTCACCTCGACGGGGCTGTCACCAGGGCAATCTTCGTCAAATCTTCAAGAAGCCTGGTCCTTTCACCATCGGCAGCTCGACCAGAATGGAGGGAATCGTTTTCCTGCGAGTCGAAGAAGAAGGATGCTCTCACCTCTGTCGCGTCGTTCGATGATCCGCCGGTCAGGCTCGTTGACCGTCCTCCTCGCGCTCGGTCTGGCCGGGTGCGGCAGCGATCCCGACGAGTTGGCCGACCAGGTGCCGGAGGTCACTGAGCAGGGCTACATCTCCGGGGCCGGCGTCATCACCCAACTCCCCATCGGTGAGCGGGGTGAGCCGATCGAGTTGGCCGGCGAGTACACCGACGGCACCGCCTTCGCCCTTGCCGACTGGCGTGGGGCCCCGGTGGTGCTCAACCTCTGGTACGCGGCCTGCCCCCCGTGCCGCAAGGAAGCACCGGCGTTGCAGGCCAACTACGAGCGGTACCAAGAAGACGGCGTGAAGTTCTTGGGCATCAATGTTCGCGATGAGGCACCGGCCGCCGACGCGTTCGCCAGGACGTTCGATCTGACGTTTCCGTCCATGCTCGATCAGGACGGCCTCGGGGTCGCGGCGCTCGGTTCGGTGCTGCCCGCGCAGGCGGTCCCGTCCACCGTCGTCCTGGACGCTCAGGGCAGGGCGGCGGCGCGGGTGATGGGAGCTGTGGACGCGTCGACCCTTAAAGCGTTGATTGGTGACGTGCTGGAGGAGTCGGCATGACACTCACAGCCTCCATCGGTGAGACCTTTTCGCAGACCGCCCTGTCCGGTCCGATGCTGCTGGCGATCCCGGTGGCCATCCTGGCCGGGGCGGTGTCGTTCTTCTCCCCGTGCGTCCTGCCGCTGGTCCCCGGCTACGTCGGCTACGTCACCGGGTTGGGCGCCGCCGCCTTGACCGACCGGAAGATCAGCCGGGTCGTCATCGGGGTCTCCCTGTTCATTGCCGGCTTCGCCACAGTCTTCGTGTCGATGGGCCTGGCGTTCAGTCTCGCCGGTGTCTTGCTCAGCCAGTGGGCCGATGTCCTCAACCGCGTGATGGGCGTGGTCGTCATCATCGCCGGCATCGTGTTCATGGGCGGGATCGGCATGTTCCAGCGCACCGCCCGCATCACCAAGCGTCCACCGGCCGGGCTGTGGGGCGCCCCCGCCCTGGGTGCCACCTTCGCGTTCAGCTGGGCCCCGTGCATGGGTCCCACACTCGCGGCGGTGCTGGCGCTGTCGACCAGCTTCGGGGTAACCGGCACCGACGGCATCTGGCGCGGTGCCCTGCTGACGCTGATGTACTGCCTCGGGCTGGGAGTGCCGTTCATCGTCGTGGCCGTGCTCATCGTCAAGGGCACCGGCAGGCTGCAGTGGGCCAGAGACCACCACCTCCTGATCAGCCGGATCGGCGGGGCGATGCTCATCATCATCGGCGTGCTGCTCGTCAGCGGCGTCTGGACCCAATGGGTCAACAGCCTGCAAGGCATGATCGGCGGCTTCGAAACCATCATCTGACACACCCCCGACCATCCAGTGAGACCACGCGTGGGCAGCCGTCACTCCTGCGCATGCTGACCCTCGGGCACCGGCCCGAACGACAAGGAGATGAACGTGAAACGAGTAGCGATCGCTGCAGCGACACTCTCGCTGGTGCTGGCAGGATGCGCGCCGGCAGCAGACGCCGAACCATCACCAAGCACCGACTCGCAGGCTGAGTTCCTTAACACTTACGACCTCGACGACATGGATGCCGTCGAGATCATCGATCATCTGGACCGGCTCGAGACAGCCGAAAGACCAGCAGACCTGATCGCATCTGTCTATCCCGATGAGCTGGTGCTGACCGACAACAGGCAGGAAGTGGTCCTGGACCTGCCGCAGAACCTGTCGTATCTGTCGATCGCCCCCTACGTCGAGCAGACACATGACTGCTTCTATCACAGCCTGACCACTTGCCAGGGTGAGCTCAGCAACGCAACCGTCGACGTCGAAATCACCGACAGCACTACTGGGGACGTCGTGGTCGACGAGCAGGCGACCACCTTCGACAACGGGTTCGTCGGCTTCTGGGTGCCCAGCGACATCGACGGCACCATTGAGATCAGCTACGACGGCCGGACAGGCACCTCGGACTTCACCACCACCGACGAAGGCGCCACCTGCATCACCGACCTGCAACTCGTCTAACACCCGGTGGGCGAAGCGATTCCCGCAGCAGACCCCGGATGCCGGGACAATAAGGCGTATGGCTTCTGCAGATGTCGCTCTTCCCGATGGTTATCGCCACACGCTGGAGGCGCTCAAGCAGCGTGTCCACCAGGCCCAGACACGGGCGCAGCGGACGGTCAACACTGAGCTGATCCAGCTGTACTGGTCGATCGGGAAGGAAATTCTCCTCCGCCAAGAACAGCAAGGCTGGGGCAGCAAAACCATCAGCCGACTAGCCGAAGACCTGCGAGCCGAGTTCCCGCAGATGCGGGGCTTCTCGCCCCGGAACCTGCAATATGAACGGGACTGATGCACGTTTAAGTGTCAGTTTGGGTTTCACGCTGCGAGGTTCGCAGCGGGTTTCATGATCGCCTCGTACTCCACC
>NZ_BAABGL010000015.1:0-187157 GCF_039541555.1 Brevibacterium pityocampae
CGCGGCCGAGGCCCACACTCGAGTTGCAGACCCCGGCCGACATGTTCGAAAAGCTCCTGATGCGTTAGAAGCTTGACACCACCTGAACAGATCCTTCAGAAATTGCACTCTCACCCCGGCTGCGGCAACTGGTGCCGCGGCAGGGGAGTGGTGGGGGTGCGTTCTTCCTGCGAAAGGAGTTCCGATGTCCGGACAGCTGACCAAGCGGCGGTTCGCCGCCTTCCTCCGCGGGGTCAACGTCGGCGGTGCACACCGCCTTCCCATGGCCGAGGTTCGTGCCGTGCTCGGCGAGCTCGGCGCCTCCGACGTGGCCACGTACATCCAGTCGGGGAACATCGTCTTCACCGCGGAGGCCGGTGCGGGTGATGACCCTGCGGGCGACGATCCTGCGGGAGCAGGTCTGACAGCCGGCGGCGGCGAGCACGACGGTGACAGCGGCACCGATGCCACCGCGGCCGAGGCGTGGGCCGTGCGCATCGCCACCGCCCTCGAACAGCGCGTGGGCTTCCCGGTCCCGGTCGCGGTGCGCTCCGCCGAGGTGCTCGCCGCCGCCCGGCAGGCCTGCCCCTATGCGCCGGACGACCCGCGGTTCTGCCACCTGATCCTCCTCGAGTCCGCGCCGTCGGCCGGTGTGATGGACGAGATCCGGGCTCTCACCTCGGGCACGGACACCGAGGTGGCGGTGGAGGGGACGACGGCCTACCTCCTTACCCCGGGCGGGTTGGCGGCGTCGAAGCCGGCGGCGGCGATCAGCCGGCGCCTCGGCGGGACGGCCCGCAATCTGCACACGGTCGACGCGGTCATCGAGCGGTTGTGAGCGGGGCGGAGCGCACGCGAACTGCGGAGTATCCCGTTCGGAGCGCTCAATTGCGCGCTCGGTTCCGGATACCGCGCAGTTCGCGCACTGCTCCGCGGCGAAGTGCATCTGGAGGCGGCGCATCCGCGCTCAGTGCATCTCTTGCAGGACCCGCTGCAGCGCACTGACTGTGCGAAAAACGGCGTTTCCGCTCTCAGGAACCTTCGAAAATTGAGGTCTCAGGGGCGGATGGTGATGGTGATCTTGGCGGCTCCCTCGCCGTGGGCGCGGGTCGCCTCGAGCGCACGAGGCACGTCCTCGAGCCCCATCCGCACCTGCGTCATGTGGTCGACCCTGACTGCGCCGGTGCGGATCGCCTCGAGCGCCTCGTGGAAGCACCACTGACCGGGTTCGCCCTGCGCGTTGGAGAACCATTCGACGGTGACCGACTTGCGGAACGCCGCCATCGTCGGGAAGGTCCCCTCCCAGGTCTCGGGGTAGCCGAAGGCCCCCACGACACCGCGGTGACGCGCGAGCTCGACGGCCTGCGCGCGTGTGGCGTCGAGCCCGGCGGCCTCGACGACGAGGTCGACACCCTCCGGATGCGCCCCGGCGACGAGAGCGTCGAGCTCATCGGCGTGGACGGCCCGCGCCCCGAGCTCGCGCCCGAACCCGATCCGCGCGGCATCGACGTCGGAGGCGTACACCTCGACTCCGCGGGCCCGGAGCAGCTGGGTGAAGAACTGGCCGGCGGAGCCGAGGCCGAGCACCGCGGCGGTCCGCGTGCCCTCACGCCAGTACTTGGCGAGCGCGGCGATCGTGCAGCCGAGCTGCTGGGCCATGAGGGCCCGCTCGAGCACGTCGTCCTCTCGCAGCGGGATGACGGAGCCGGCGTCGATCGCCTGGTACTGAGCGAAGCATCCGCCGAGGCGCCCGCTCGGCACCGTGATGACGCGCATGCCTGGGGAGAGCGCGCCCGGGGTGGTCTCGCCGTCCGCGCCTGCGAGGTGGACGTCTGCGCCCACCGCGACGATCGTGCCCGCGCCCTCGTGTCCCGGGTAGCCCGGTGCGTCGAGCATCTCCGGGCGGTGGAAGCCGTCGAGCGCGAGGTGCACGTCGGATCCGCACACGGAGGCGTACGCCATCTCGACGAGCACCTGTCCGGGTCCCGGCACGGGCACCGGGAAGTCGGCGACCCCGTAGCTCAGGCCCCGGCCCTCCAGCCCCGTCCCGGAACGGGCGGGCACGGGCTGCTCGGCCGCGAGGTTCTCATCGAGTGTGAGGCGCGCCGCCCGCATCGTCGCCGGCAGCGGCTGCGCGGCAGTCACTGCTTCGCCTCGATCCACAGCCCCTCCGCGCGCACCCGCACCTCGCCGTGGCAGGTGACCTCGCCCTCGAGGAAGCGCTTGCGGCCCTCCTGCCGGACGACTCGGCCGGTGACCACGAGCGGCTCACCCACCGGGGTCGCCGCGTCGTACTGCACGTTGAGGTAGCGGGTGTAGGCGCGCGGCGCATCCCCGGAGTTCGCCGCATTGCCGAGCACGTGGTCGAGCATGAGCGCGACGACCCCGCCGTGCACCCGACCGGGAGGGCCCTGGTACTGCAGCGGCAGCGTGAGCGAGCAGCGGGACTCCTCGCCGTCCCAGCGGATGTCCATCGGCGGGGCGATCGGATTCCGCGCCGAGGACGCCGGGGTGATGTCGTGCTCGATGTGGCTGCGCTGCGGGTGCGGGTCGTCGAGGGTGACCGCCGCCGGGTCGGCCGCCGCGGCCGCGAGCTTCTCCGCGATGAACGCGGTGTGCTCGGCGAGGCGGGCGTCGTCGGTCTCCGAGACGAGCGTGTGGATGAGCTCGCGGGTGAGTCGGGCGGTGTGTTCGGCGAAGTGCGATGCGGTCATGATCCTCATCCGGGTCGAGGGCGGGGTCTGGGCTGGTCGGGGGTTGGTCGGGTCGGCCAGTGTCGGTCTGTCCGGTCCGACCCGTCCCGGCAGGTCCGGCCGGACCGACCGGGCCGAGGGCGGGTCTTGTGTCCGGCCGGGTTTCCTACTAACGTTTCTGAACAAGCGTTCGGTAAGATTGATTGTAGTCCTCAACCGCCGGTCCACAAGGGTGTGCCGGCGACGCGCTCGGTCGGTCCGTCCGGACGCCCGGCCGACGCGGCAGTTCTCCGATCACGAGGAAGTGATGTGCATGTACCCAGGCAAGTGGGCGGCGACGACCCCCGACAAGCCGGCCGTGATCATGGCCGACACCGGTGAGACCCTCACCTACGCCGAGCTCGAGGACCGCTCCCTGCGGCTCGCCAACCACTTCCGTGCGCTCGGTCTGCAGCCCGGGGACCACGTCGCGATGATCGCGGAGAACCGGATGGAGATCATCGAGGCGTACTGGGCGGCCCTGCGCAGCGGCACGTTCATCACCGTCGTCAACCAGCACCTCACGCCCGCGGAGAGCTCCTACATCATCCACGACTGCGACGCCTCCGTCGTCCTCGTCTCCACCGGGCTGAAGTCCGCGCACGAGCTCAACGAGGAGTGCGCCGACATCCCGCAGCGGATCGCCGTGGGCGGCCCGCTGCCGGGTGCGGAGGAGTACGAGGCGGTGCTCGCCGCCGCGAGCCCCGAGCGCCCGGACCACGAGCCGCGCGGCGACGACATGCTCTACTCCTCGGGCACCACCGGCCGGCCCAAGGGGATCCTGCCGACGCTCAAGGACCAGTCCGTCGAGGACGAGAACGTCCCGCTCATCCAGCTCTTCACCGCCCTCTACGGGTTCGGCGAGGACACCGTCTACCTGTCCCCGGCCCCGCTCTACCACGCCGCCCCGATCCGCTTCGTGATGACGACCCACGCCCGCGGCGGCACCGTGATCGTGATGCCGAAGTTCGACGCGGAGACCGCGCTCGGCCTCATCGAGGAGCACGGCGTCACCCACTCGCAGTGGGTGCCGACGATGTTCATCCGGATGCTCAAGCTGCCCGCCGAGGTGCGCGAGAAGTACGACGTGTCCAGCATGAGGGCCGCCATCCACGCCGCCGCGCCCTGCCCGATCGAGGTCAAGCGCGCGATGATCGAGTGGTGGGGCCCGGTGATCAACGAATACTACGCCGCCACGGAGTCCAACGGCATCACCGTGATCAACAGCGAGGAGTCCCTGCGCAAGCCCGGCTCCGTGGGCCGCGACGGCCTCATGGGCATCGCCCACATCTGCGGGCCCGACGGCGAGGAGCTGCCGCCCGGCGAGGTCGGCACGATCTACTTCGAGGCCGACCCGGACAAGGACCTCTTCGTCTACTACAAGGACGAGGCGAAGACCGCCGGCACCCGGCATCCCGTCCACGAGCACTGGACGACGATCGGCGACCTCGGCCACCTCGACGAGGACCGGTTCCTCTTCATGGCCGAGCGCAAGAGCTTCCTCATCATCACCGGCGGGGTGAACATCTACCCGCAGGAGGTCGAGAGCGAGCTCGCGCTCCACCCCGACGTCAAGGACGTCGCGGTGATCGCCGAACCGGACGAGGAGCTCGGCGAGATCGCCGTGGCCTACATCGAGGCCGAGGACCACGTGCGCCCCGGCGAGGATCTCGCCGAGCAGATCCGGATCCGGACCTGGCTGGCCGACCACGTCGCCCGCTACAAGATCCCGCGGAAGTTCTACTTCATCGACGAGATGCCCCGCACCCCCACCGGCAAGCTCGTCAAACGCAAGCTCACCGAGCAGGCGCCCGCCTAGCCGGACCCGCGGGCACCTCGGCGCCGGCAGCCCGGCCCGAGGCACCCACCCCCAACCTGACACCCCGCACCCGAACCCCGACAGAGAGAAGACAGACACATGAAGGCCATCCACGTCACCCGCCTCGACGGACCCGAGGCCGTCGAATTCGTCGACGCCGAGCGTCCCGTCCCCGGCCCCGGCGAGGTCCTCATCGAGGTCGCCGTCGCCGGCGTCACCTTCCCCGAACTGCTGCAGACCCGCGGCATGTACCAGGTGCGCCACGAGCTGCCGTTCGTGCTCGGCTCCGAGGCCGCGGGCACCGTCGTCGAGGTCGGTGAAGGCTCCCGCTTCGCCGTCGGCGACCGCGTCGCCGCGATCACCGGCAAGGGCACCTTCGCGGAGTACCTCGTCGCGGCCGACCAGCAGACCGTCAAGGTCCCGGACCCGGTCAGCCTCGCCCACGCCGCCGGGATGCCGATGAACCTCCTCACCGCCGACTTCTCGCTGCGCGTGCGCGGCAACGTCCAGCCCGGCCAGACGGTGCTCGTGCACGGGGCCGCCGGCGGACTCGGCTCGGCCGGCGTGCAGCTCGCGCTCGCGATGGGCCTCGAGGTCGTCGCCGTCGTGTCGACCGACGACAAGGCCGCGATGGTCAAGGAGCTCGGCGCGCACCACGTCGTCAAGGCCGAGGGCTTCAAGGACGCCGTCCTCGAGATCTTCCCCGACGGCGTCGACGTCGTCTACGACCCGGTGGGCGGCGACCGCTTCACCGACTCGCTGCGCTGCCTCAAGCGCTTCGGGCACCTCCAGGTGCTCGGCTTCACCGCCGGCGAGATCCCCACCGTCAAGGTCAACCGCCTGCTGCTGAAGAACATCTCCGTCGTGGGCGTGGCCTGGGGCGAGGCGACCCGCGGCAACCCGAACCTCATCGCCGAGCAGTGGGAGGTGATCTCCGAGCACGTCGCCGCCGGCCGCCTCAACCCGCACATCCACGCGACCTACCCGCTCGAGCAGGCGGGTGCGGCGATCTCCGAGCTCGACAACCGGGCCGTGCTCGGCAAGGTCCTCCTCGAGGTCAAGCCCGAGGCCTGAGCCGGCGACCCGCTCGGCGCCGGCATTCCGGCCCCCGGGCGGGTCCTCCCGGCCCGGCCCGGCCGAGCCCTCACCCGCACTCCACAGACGAAAGGTCCGATCATGGCCGATCAGCACGATCAGCACCTCAAGGTCACCGTCGACGACGGTGTCATGACCATTCAGTTCATCCGCCCGCAGGCGCTCAATGCGGTCACCCGCGAGGTCGCCGCCGCCCTCGAAGCGGCGGTCGACCGGGCCGCGACCGAGGCGCGCGCGGTCGTCATCACCGGCGACGAGCGCTCCTTCTGCTCCGGTGCCGACCTCGGCGGCGACTCCGCGGCCGGCGGTGAGCGCAAGGGCGTCGGCCTCGACATCATCAACGCGATCATCCGCAAGATCCGCGACCTCAAGGTCCCGACCATCGCCGCGGTGTCCGGTCCGGCCGCTGGCGTGGGCTGCTCCTTCGCGCTCATCTGCGACTACGTCGTGATGAGCGAGGACTCCTACCTCATGCTCGCCTTCACCAAGATCGGCCTCATGCCCGACGGGGGCGCGACCGCCCTCGTCGCCGCCTCGGCCGGGCGCCACCGCGCGCTGCGCATGGCGCTCACCGCGGAGAAGGTCAAGGCCGCCACCGCCCTCGACTGGGGACTGGCGACCGAGGTCGCTCCCGGTGGGACCTACCTCGAACGGGCGCGGGAGATCGCCGCCCGGTTCGCCACCGGCCCCACGCTGTCGCTCGGGGAGACCGAGTACGCCGTCAACCAGGTCGCGCTGTCCGAGCTCGACTCCGCCCTCGACCGCGAGGCCGAGGGCCAGTCGCGCCTGCAGGGCAGCGCCGACTTCGCCGAGGGCGTCGCCGCCTTCCGGGAGAAGCGCGCCGCGAAGTTCGAAGGGAAGTGACCGACGATGGCTGATTTCCTCAACCTCGAAGGTCACGTCGCCGTGGTCACCGGCGGCAACAACGGCATCGGCCTCGGGATGGCCCGCGGGCTCGCGCAGGCGGGCGCCTCGGTCGCGATCTGGGGCCGGAACACCGAGCGCAATGCCGCCGCGGAGTCCGAGCTCTCACAGCTCGCCCCCGTCAAGTCCTTCGCCTGCGACGTGTCCGACCCCGCCCAGGTCGAGGCCGCGATGGCGGGCACGATCGAGGCGTTCGGACGCGTCGACTCGCTCATTGCGAACGCGGGGATCGGCGGGAAGAAGGGGCCGTTCCACGAGATGACGATCGACGAGTTCCACGACGTCGCGGCGGTCAACGTCGACGGCGTGGTGTTGAGCTTCCAGGCCGCGATCAAGCAGATGATCGCTCAGGAGTCCGGCGGCTCGCTTGTCGCGGTGAGCTCGCTCGCCGGCATCGAGGGCGCGGCGACGAACGTCCACTACGGCGCGACCAAGGGCGCGGTGCTCGCGATCATGCGCGGTCTGGCGACCGAGTACGCGCGCTACGGCATCCGCACCAATGCGATCCTGCCCGGCTGGATCGCGACCGACATGACGAGCGCGGCGGTGGGCAACGACACCTTCACCGAGAAGGTCATCAAACGCGTGCCGATCCGCCGCTGGGGCACCCCGGAGGACTTCGCGGCCGCCGCGGTGTACCTCGCCGGGCCCGGCAGCGCCTACACCAACGGCCAGCAGTTCGTCATCGACGGCGGGTACTCGGTCTTCTGAGCGCGCGCCCGCGCCCCAGCAGCTGCGCTCCAGCACCTGAGCGCCACCCCACCCGAGCGAGAGGACGAGGATGTCCGAGTACACCCACATCACCTACGAGGTGAGCGAGCAGATCGCCACCATCACCATCGATTCCCCGCAGACCAAGAACGCGTTCACCGCGCTCATGGGCCAGGAGCTCATCGCGGCGTTCCGGAAGGCGGACGCCGACGACGGCGTCAAGGTCGTCGTGTTCACCGGCAAGGGGCGGTTCTTCTGCCCCGGCGCGGACCTGTCCGGCGGCGCGGACACCTTCGACTACGACGCGCGCGAATCCGCCGCGGTCGACGTCGCCGGTGACGGCGGGGAGACGATCGAGGGCGTGCGCCGCGACGGCGGAGGCCGGGTGTCGCTCGCGATCGCGGCGATGCGCAAGCCGGTGATCGTCGCGTTCAACGGCGCCGGCGTGGGCGTCGGCTCGACGATGACGCTGCCGTGCGACATCCGGATCGCGAGCGAGGACGCGAAGTTCGGCTTCGTGTTCGCCAAGCGCGGGATCATGCCCGAGGCGGCCTCGACGTGGTTCCTGCCGCGCGTCGTCGGCATCAACCGGGCACTCGAATGGGTGTACACCGGGCGCGTGTTCGGCCCGCAGGAGGCGCTCGAGGCGGGGCTCGTGTCCCGCGTGGTGCCTGCCGGCGAGCTCATGGACACGACCTACGCGGTCGCCCGGGAGCTCGTCGAGGGCTCCTCGGCGCTCACCATGGCCGCCGGTCGCAAGATGCTGTGGGGGATGCTCGGTGCGGATTCGCCGTGGGAGGCGCACCGCCTCGACTCGCGCGGGATCTACGAGCTCGGCCGGATGTCGGACGCGAAGGAGGGCGTGACCTCGTTCCTCGAGAAGCGTCCGCCGGAGTTCCCCGCCCGCATCCCCGCGGACTACCCCGAGTGGCTGCCCGACTTCCCGGGACCGCAGCCGGTGGAGTGACGCTCGCCGAGGTGCTGGTCGCCGAGGTGCGGGCCAGTGCCGAGAAGTGAGCCGGGATCGAGGTGTCGTCACGGTTCGAGTCGGGCCGGGGACCGCAGCGGCGATCCCCGGCCCGTTCTCGTCGCCGCGGGATATGTCAGGGTGCACGAACAGCCTCGCCGATGTGCACCTCGGCGGCGGTCGATGAGGAAATGTCAGCTGTTTGTCCGGAATTCGAGCGTGATGCCGATCACGCGATACGATTTCATTCGCACCACCGCACCACCGCACCACCGCACCACCGCACCACCGCACCACCGCACCACCGCACCACCAGCACCGCCAGACCCGCCAGACCCGGACACAGCGAAGTGAGAAGGAGCTCCGATGCTCAGAGGAATCCCGTCGACCATGGGTGACGACTACCCGTTGAACATCAGCTCCTTCCTCACGCACGCGGCGACGGTGTTCCCGGACACGGAGATCGTCCACCGCAGCATCGACGGCGCCTGGCACCGCACGGACTACGCGCAGATGCGCCGCCGCGTCGCGCAGCTCGCCCACGCCTTCGACGAGCTCGGGATCGGGGCGGGCACCATGGCCGGCGTGCTCGATTGGAACCAGCTGCGCCACTTCGAGCTCTACTTCGCCGTCCCCTCGGTGGGCGCGACGATGCTCCAGATGAACCTCCGCCTGGCCCCGGCCGACCTCGTCTACGTCGTCGAGCACTCGCAGGCGGAATGGGTGTTCGTCGACGAGTCACTCCTGCCGATTGCCGAGCAGCTCGCGCAGAAGGAGGAGGTCCGCTCCACCGTCAAGGGCTGGGTGGTGATGACGGACAAGCCGTCCTCGGAGATCTCCACCAGCCTGGAGAACGTCCACTTCTACGAGGACCTCATCGCCGACCGCCCGGAGGAGTACGACTGGCAGTTCGTCGAGGAGACGACCGCCTGCTACGCCGGCTACACCACCGGCACCACTGGTCGACCCAAGGGCATCTACTACTCCAACCGCTCGATGTACCTCCACACCCTGGGCATCATGAACGCCCTGAAGATGGGCTACACCGACACCGTCATGCCGGTCACCCCGATGTTCCACGTCGTGTCCTGGGGCATCCCGCAGGCCGCGGTCGCCGCCGGAGCGCGCGTCGTGCTGCCCGGCCGGTTCACCGCCGACAACATCGGCGACGTCGCCGAGGCGCTCATCAGCGAGGGCGTGACCGTCGCCAACGGTGCGCCGTCCCTGTTCGCGCCGATCCTCGAGTACATCAAGGCGCTGCCCGAGGCCCCCGACCTGTCCCGCGCCCGCCTGGTGTCCGGGGCCACCGAGCCGCCGCTGTCGCTCATGAAGGGCTTCTCCGACCTCACCGGCGCGCAGATCATCCACGCCTACGGAGCGAGCGAGACGAGCCCGGTGGTGTCCGCGAACTGGCAGATCAAGCCCGACCTCGGCGAGCTGTCCGAGGCGGAGCGCTGGGACCTCAAGCGCGCGCAGGGCCTGCCGGTCGCCGGCGTCGAGATGAAGATCGCCGACCCCACCGGCGTCGAGCTGCCGCGCGACGGCACGAGCGTCGGCGAGGTGTTCCTCCGCGGTCCGTGGATCACCACGAGCTACCATCAGCTCGCGGACAACGACGAACGGTTCCACGACGGCTGGTGGCGCTCCGGCGACGTCGGTGTCATCACTCCGGCGGGCTACCTCAAGCTCACCGACCGGCTCAAGGACGTCATCAAGTCCGGCGGCGAGTGGATCTCCTCGATCGACATGGAGAACGGGATCCTCGATCACCCGAACGTGCTCGAGGCCGCCGTCATCGGCGTGCCCGACGAGAAGTACCAGGAGCGACCGGTCGCCTACGTCGTCCCGCGGGACGGCCAGGACGTCACCCGCGAGGACATCGCCGAGGTGCTCGGCGAGCGCTTCGCCAAGTGGCAGCTGCCCGACCAGGTCATCATCGTCGAGGAGCTGCCGCGCACCTCGGTGGGCAAGCTCGACAAGAAGCTGCTCCGCGCGAACTGGAGCGAGTGATCGCGGTGGTGCGCAGGAGTGGACCGGTGCACGTGGACGGATCGGAGCAGGCGACATGAACGGCGACCCCGCGGGCGGGCCCCGCACCGAGCTCGAGTTCGTCGACACCGCCGAGGTGACCACGGCCGTCGTCAAGGCCGCCGGGTACCCGATGGCCGAGCTCCGCACACTGTTCGACACCGCGTTCTCCGGGCTGTTCCCGGTGCTCGGGCAGCGCGGCGTCCACCCGGCGGGCCCGGCGTTCGCGCTCTACCACCGGGCGCCCGACGACACCGTGGACATCGAGGTCGGCGTGCCGATCGAGGCCGACCTTGGCGAGCCCGCGGAGCTCGACGGCGACTTCGTCGTCGAGCAGTCGCGGATCCCGGCCGGGCGCGTCGCCGCGATCAGCCACCTCGGCGGCTACGAGGGCCTGGGGCAGGCGTGGGACGACTTCATGGCCGCGGTCGGGAGCAGCGGGGCGACCCCGCAGCTGCCGTTCTGGGAGGTCTACGTCACCGAGCCGAGCCCCGAGGCCGACCCCGCGACCATGCGCACGGACCTCTTCACCTTCGTGGAGTAGCGGGAAGCCGGTCAGGCAGAGCGCCCTCAGGCGCGGGGGCCGGCCTCCTCGGCGGTGCTGATCTCGTCCTCGGCGAGCGGGCCGTCGTCGGGGTGCGTGAAGAGGTAGACGCCGGTCTTGAGGAATCCGCTGACCTCCCAGCCGTCGCCCAGCAGACCCGTCGCCGCATCGCGCAGCGCCATCCGCCAGCGAGTGGCGAGCTCGGCGTCGTCGCCGCGCAGCGATTCGACGTCGGCGGGGATCCGCACCGCGGCGACCTCGGTGCTGCGAGGCACCTCGCTGAGCACCGGCTCGCCGGCCTCGCCCAGGTCGAGGGCGTAGACCGCGCGCTCGAGCGCCTCCTCGTCGAGCATCGACCGCTTGGACGGGCGGTCGAGCCGCCACGACACGAGGAGCCGGTCGGAGGCCTGGCCCTCGTTGACGCCGTCGCGCATCTGGCCGTAGAAGTCCTCGAAGTACTCGAGCGCGTTGACGCCCAGGCGGGTGAAGTTGAAGTACGCATTGCGGGAGATCAACGGGTCGAAGGTCCAGGTCATCTGCCGGATGCCGCGGTTGAGGCACCACAGCCGCTGGTGGAGCTTCATCGCCGCCCCGGTGCCGCGGCCCACCTGCTCGTGGCGCACGCCGGCGATGTGCGAGTGCATCATCTTGCCCAGCGGCTCGCCGAAGAAGCCGACGGTGACACCGATCATCGAGCCGTCCTCGGAATCGAAGGCCCCGGCCACGTAATTCCCGGAGTGGGAGAGCGCGATGAGCAGCCCCGGCTCGAGCTGCGTGGTGCCGGCGCGGCCGACGTTCCACACCTCGTCGAGGAGGAGGGACGCCTCGGCGGCCTCCTGCGCGGAGTGCAGTGCCCGCATGGTGATCCCGGCGGACTCCTGGGCGGCGGCAAGTTCGTCCTCGGCGATCGCGAGGACCTTCGAATCTACAGAGCTCATGGCCTCATTCTGCCACTCGTCGGCCGGTCGAGGTACCGCCCGGCCCGACGGCGGTTCCGACAACGGCTCGGTAGCGGACGGCGAGCGAGCGAGTACCCTGCTCGCATGAGCGATTCGGATCTCGATCTGACCAACGTCGACGTGCCCGCCGCCGGTGGCGCCCCGCCCTCCGGTGGATCCGATCAGCCCCCCGCCGGGAACCAGGCGGCCCGTGCCGGGCAGCCCCGGCTCGGCCCGGTGGCCGTGGTGGGCGCCGGCACGATCGGACTGTCATGGGCGCGGCTGTTCGCCTCCTGCGGGGCGCCCGTGCGGATCTTCGACCCGCGCCCCGACCTCGCCGAGGTGTGCGCCGGGATCGCTGACGAGGCACCCGAGTGCGAGGATCTGCTCATCGTGGCCAAGTGCCTCGGCGAGGCGGTCGACGGGGTGCGCCTGGTCCAGGAGAGCGGGCCGGAGGACTCGGCGGTCAAGATCCAGCTGTTCGCCGACCTCGCCGAGTACGCCCCGGACGAGGCGCTCCTCGTGTCCTCGTCCTCGGCGATCACCGCGTCCACGATCGCAGCCCGGATGACCGATGCCGACGCCGCCCGCGTGCTCGTCGCGCACCCCTTCAACCCGCCCCATGTCATGCCGCTCGTCGAGATCGTGCCGGGGGAGCGGACCGCACCGGAGTCGGTGGAGCGCGCACTCGCGATCTACCGGCGCTGCGGCAAGGAGCCCGTCGTGCTGCAGGCCGAGGCTGCCGGCTTCGTGGGGAACCGGCTGCAGAACGCGGTGCTGCGGGAGGCGGCCGGGCTCGTGCAGCGCGGTGTCGTGTCCCCGGCCGACGTCGACGCGGTGGTGCGGAACTCGCTCGGTCTGCGCTGGGCGGCCGTCGGCCCGTTCGAGGGCATGCACATGGGTGGCGGCGAGCAGGGGTTCCGCGGATTCATGGAGCACATCGGACCGTCGTTCGCCGCCATCGACATCCATGAGCCGGACATGTCGCCGGACGGGATGGCGCCGGTCGTCGAGCAGGTCGAGGAGGCCTACGGCCCGCACGCCTCGGCCGAGGCGATCCGGCGCCGGGACGCGATCCAGGCCGGCGTGCTCCGGGCGCGGGAGGAACTCGATGCGGGTCCTCCCCGCCGCTCCGGGCCCGGTGATCAGACCGCAGCGCGGAAGAAGTAGCTCGTGCGCTTCGCGATGAGGCCGGCGTCGTCGAAGTCGAAGAAGTCGGCGAACCCCTCGTGCGCCTCGGCGCCGGACTTGAGCACGCCGTCGAACCGGCCGCGGACGGCCGCCCGGTTGCCGTCGGTGATGATCTCGTCGAGCGTGTGCGCGCCGGACTCGATGACCCGCGCGCCGTGGTAGAACTCGCTGATCTGCGCGCCGGTGAGGGTGTCGTAGCCCGGCCGGTCGTAGGTGCCGTCGGGTGCGAACAGCGCCGCGGTGGCGGCCGGGTCCCCGGCATCGACGGTGTCGTAGTAGGTGCGGGCGAGCGCCTCGGCGGCGGCCATGTGAACTCCTTCGTCCGGATGCGGCGGGACTGCCGGCGCACGGTGCGCGCGAGCCGTCGTCAGCAGTCTACTCATCCGACTCGTCCCGCGATCGCTGTGACCTGTCTCACCAGGCGGGCGTCGGTGGCTTCGCGGTTGCCAGGCCTGGAATGCGGGGCATAGCGTGGGTAGAGGACCTTCAACGCAGAGGAGCGTGCACATGTCGCAGTACCAGGTCGTCAATCCTGCCACCGGCGAGGTGGTCGAGGAATACCCCACCGCCACCGATGCGCAGATCACCGATGCGCTCGAGCGCTCGCACCAGGCCTACGCCTCATGGCGTGAGACCCCGATCGAGGAGCGCACCAAGGTGCTGGCCCGCGTCGCGGAGATCTACAACGAGCGCTCCGAGGAGCTCGCGAAGATCATCCAGCTCGAGATGGGCAAGGCGGTTCCGGAGGGCCAGGGCGAGATCGCGCTCGTCGGCCTCATCTACAACTACTTCGCCGACAACGCGAAGGCCTTCATCGAGGAGGAGAAGCTCAAGGGCCCCAAGAACGCCGAGGCCTACATCCTCCGCCGTCCGGTCGGCTCGCTGCTCGGCATCATGCCGTGGAACTTCCCCTACTACCAGGTCGCCCGCTTCGCCGCTCCGAACCTGGCGCTGGGCAACACGATCATCCTCAAGCACGCGCCGCAGTGCCCCAAGTCCGCGGCCGTGATGGAGCAGATCTTCCAGGATGCCGGCCTCCCGGCGGACGCCTACATCAACGTCTACGCGACCAACGAGCAGGTCTCCGACGTCATCCTGCCCGACCCGCGCAACCAGGGCGTGTCCCTCACCGGCTCCGAGCGCGCCGGTTCGGCCGTCGCCGCGGCGGCGGGCAAGAACCTCAAAAAGGTCGTGCTCGAGCTCGGCGGATCCGATCCGTACATCCTGCTCGACTCGCCGGACCTCGACGCGACGGTGAAGACCTTCTTCGGCACCCGCATGGGCAACACCGGCCAGGCGTGCAACTCGCCCAAGCGCATGATCGTCATGGACGACATGTACGACGAGTTCGTCGAGAAGCTCACCGCCGTCGCCAAGGAGGCGACGCCGGAGGACCCGAGCGCGGAGGGCTCGAAGCTCTCGCCGCTGTCGAGCCTCGCGGCCAAGGAGCGCTTCATGGAGCAGGTCCAGGCCACGATCGCCGACGGTGCCACCATCCACGCCGGCGAGGGCGACTACGACACCCCCGGCGCCTTCGTGAAGCCGGTCGTGCTCACCGACGTCAAGCCCGGCAAGCGCGGCTACCACGAGGAGCTGTTCGGCCCGGCGTTCATGGTGTTCAAGGCATCGAGCGAGGAAGAGGCCATCGAGCTCGCCAACGACACCCCGTTCGGGCTCGGCTCTGCAGTGTTCTCCGCCGACGTCGACAAGGCCGCGAAGGTCGGTTCGCAGATCGACGCGGGCATGGTCTTCATCAACAGCCCCGAGCAGTCGCGTGAGTTCCTGCCCTTCGGCGGGGTCAAGCGCTCCGGCGTCGGCCGCGAGCTCGGACCGCTCGCGATGGACGAGTTCTGCAACAAGCAGCTGTTCTACAAGCAGCAGTGATCGCGCAGCTCCTCGCGCGGGCCTGATCGGGTGGACCGATCGGTTCGGGTGAGGTGCGAACCGCACCCGAGGCGCCCGCCGGCATCGTGCCGGCGGGCGCCTCGTGCGTGGGGCGGGAATGCCTGATCGCGGGGTGCTGGGCGCTGGGACATGCTGTGTCGCTGGGCGTGCTGGGGCGCCGGGCGTGCTGGGCAGCTGGGACATGTTGGGGCACCGGGCGTCGGGGCGCCGGGCGTGCTGGGCAGCTGGGACATGCACTACCGTGATGCCGTGACCCGAACCGCTGACTCGCCGGCCTGGACCGCTGGAGCCTCCCGATGACCGCGGGGGCGTGGGCCGTGCTGCTCGGCACCTGGGCGGTGGCGGTCGCCTCGCCCGGGCCGGACTTCGTCGCGGTGCTGCGCGGCTCGATGGCCGGCGGCACCGCGCGCGGACTCCGCGTGGCAGCAGGTGTGGTGGCCGGGATCGCGGTGTGGATCGCCGCCGCGCTCATCGGGATCGTCGCACTGATCTCCTCGCACCCGACGGTGTTCCTCGCGGTGCGCTGGGCGGGTGCGGTGTTCCTCGTGCTCTACGGCGGGTACATCCTCATCGCGCTCGTGCGAGCGCGGAAACAGAAGAGCGGTCACGTGGGGGACCCCGAGGCGGATCGTGCGCGGGATCGAGCCGGGAGTGCGAGCACCGGCTCGTCGGGCCCGGGCTCGGCATCCGAGTCGACAACCGGGTCGACGTCGGCTCAGGTGCCCACGTCGACTCAGGTGGCTGCCTCGGCTCAGGTGCCCACTTCGACTCAGGTGCCTGCCTCGGCTCCGGGAACCGCCCCCGCACCCGCCTCGGCCCCGGGAACAACCCCGGCTCCGGCACCCGCCCCCGCATCCACCTCGACTCCGGCGCGGTCGGGCTGGGCCGATGTGCGCCTCGGCTTCCTCACGAACACCGTGGGCAACCCGAAGGCCGTCGTGTTCTTCGGGGCGCTGTTCGCCGGCATCCTGCCCGCCGGGATCGAGGCGGGGGAGTCCGTGGCGGTGGGCCTGGCGATGGCGGGGATCGCGCTCGTGTTCTTCGCCGCGCTCGCCTTCGCCACCGGCCGGCCGCTCGTCATCCGCGCCTACGAGCGGGCGCAGACCCTGATCGACACGGTCGTGGGTCTCGTGTTCATCGTGCTCGGCCTCGCCCTCCTGCCGTGGGGCGGCGTGTGAGAGGGCCGGCCTCCACCATCGGACCGCGCCCGTAGACTCGCATCCATGAGCGCACCGCAGGAACCCCGTCAGACCGACGAGACGGCAGAGCCGGCTGCGACAGAGCCGGCTGCGACAGGGCCGGCCGGCAGCCCCGGTGCGGCACCGACCGAGCTGCCGGCCTCCGCAGGAGAACCTGCCCCGGGGTCGGTGAGCCGGCAGGTTGCCGATGAACCCGGCGGGCCGGTTGTCGGCGAGGACGGGAAGGCGCGGACGCCGTGGGCGTACGGGCACCCGCTGCTGCTCGACTACTACGACACCGAGTGGGGGCTGCCGGTCACCTCGGAGGCGGGGATGTTCGAACGGCTGAGCCTCGAGGGGTTCCAGGCGGGGCTGTCGTGGCTGACGATCCTCCGCAAGCGCCCGCGGTTCCGCGAGGTGTTCGCCGGCTTCGACGTCGACGCGGTCGCCGAGTTCGGGAGCGGGGACGTCGCGCGGCTGCTCGAGGACCCGGGAATCATCCGGCACCGCGGCAAGATCGAGGCCTGCATCCGGAATGCCCGCGCCACGATCGCACTCCGTGACGGAGGCGGTCTCGTGGCGTTCATCGAGTCATTCGCGCCGGGGACGACGCCGCAGCCGCGGACCTTGGCGGAGGTGCCCACGGTGAGCGCGGAGTCGACGGCGTTGTCGAAGGCGCTGAAGAAGCGCGGCTTCGCGTTCGTCGGTCCGACGACCATGTACGCGCTGTTCGAGGCGGTCGGGATCGTCGACACGCACCTGCTCGGTTCGCACCGACGAGGGGTGTCAGGGCGGTGGCCGGAGTGAACATCGGCGTGTCCGCGCTCGTCGTCGTGCACCCGGACGGGCAGCGCCTGCTCATGGTGCGGAAGTCCGGGACGACGTCCTTCATGCTGCCCGGCGGCAAGCCGGAGCCGGGAGAGACCGCAGTGCAGGCGATCGTGCGGGAGATCGCTGAGGAGCTCGGGCCCGCGCTCGACCCGGTCGATCTCGAGGAGCTCGGGACGTGGACGGCGCAGGCGGCGAACGAAGCGGGGTTCTCCGTCACCGGCACGGTGTTCCTCCACGACGGGATCCCGGACGGGCTCGACGTCGAGGACCCGCAGGTGCTCGAGGAGATCGAGGAGGCCGGCTGGTTCCCCTGGGACGCGCTGCCGGCGGACACCTCCGCGCGGCAGTTCGCTTCTCTCACCCGCGACCACGTGATCCCGCACCTGCGAAAACGGCTGCGCGCGCGATCGGTGCAGGCACCGCGGGATTCGACGCCGGGTTACTGGGCATCGGACCAGGCGTAGAGGGCGCGGTAGAGCTCGACGGGTGAGCAGCCGCAGGCATCGGCGAGGGTCATGAGCGTGGAGATGTAGTCGAGGTAGTCGATCCGGGCCGGGTTGTCCGAGTCGAGGTGACCGGCGGCGTGGAGTGCTCCCACGGCTCGGGCGTCCATGATTGTGAAGCGCTCGGGGTACACCGCGGACAGGAGCGAGCTGGCGAGCGGCACACCGACGCCGTCGAGGCTACGGAGGATGTCGATGCGGAACTTGTCCGGGGTGTCGTCGTCGAGCGCGACCGAGGTGATGAACCGGATGTCGTGCTTCGCGTGGTGCTCGAGGCGGTTGAGCACGGCGAGGCCCTTCCACTGACCCACGCGGAGGAAGCCCTTGCGCTTCATCCGGCCCTTCTTGCGGGCCTTCGGCCCGTCCTTCTCCAGGACGCGCTGCTCGATCCCAGTGATCTCGTAGCGCGGCGCGAACTCCGCGACGAAGGAGCTGTCGATGACGGGCGCGGCGGAGCCCCGTCCCGTGCTCGTCGCCGGCGCCGATGCGGATGCCGATGTCGACGAGCTCGGCTTCTCGGCTGCGACCGGTGCCGCGGTGGCCGGGGACTTCGATCTCGTCGGCGACTTTGACTTCGCAGGTGTCTGCGAGGGCGGGCCGGACTTCGTCTGCGACGACGTCGCTGACGGTGTGGAGGGGGTCGACTGCGCGGTCGACTCGGCGGTCGACTTCGCCGAGGACTTCGGCTTCTTCACCGACTTCTTCGCTGACGACTTCGGCTTCGCGCTCGTCGACTTCGCACCTGCCTTCGGGCTGGACTTGGCGGTAGCGGTCTTCTTCGCGCCGGCCTTCTTCGTTCCGGCCTTCTTCGCGCCGGTCTTCTTCGATGTCGAGGTCGATGTGTCCTTCTGGGTCGACTTCGCCTGCGAGGTCGTCGCCGATGAGGACGAGGCGGAACCCGACTTCGCCGATCCGGACGAGGCGGATGCAGAGGTGGGCTTCGCGGATGCGCTCGCGGTCGAGTCGGGGGTGTCAGACATGGATCAAGTCTACGCGGGCGTAGGAGCTGGTGGTCAGGCCGACGCTGGGCGAATCAGAGCATCCCGAATGCCGATGCCGCGACCGGCACCCCGAGCCCGAGGCCGCCGAGCACGGCCACGAGCAGGAAGGTGCGGATCTTCCGCGAGGGGCGCCTGCCGGCAGCGGCAGGAGTCGGCACCGAGGTGGAGCCGGGGATGACGGGAATGCCGTAGAGGTCGCGAGGGATGTCGCGCGATGTGGGGGAGTGCCGATAGTGCTGCACGGGGTCTCCTCGGTGTGGCGGCGGGTGCTGGGACCAGTCAACCCCTCGGCGCGCTTTCGAACGTGGCGAACCTGTGCCGGTTCCGACACACGGGCCGCATCGACCTGCCGATCCCGCCGACCTGCCGCTCGGGCTCGAACTCCCAGGCAGAAATCGTGCGCACATGGCAGCTCGAAGAGCCGACCGAGCATGAGTGACACCTCGACGAGCTGAGTAGGTCCTGGAATCAGCGCGCTGCTCCGCCCGAGTCCTGGGGTCGGCGAGTCGGACCGGCTGGGCACAAGTGTCAGCACTTCGGGCGGACTGACTGCCAGACTTGGCTCGCTGAGCTTCCATCAGCCCAGCACTGCATACCCGCCATCTCTGAATCACCACCAACACGCCAGCTCACGCACCCCCTGAAACCGTAATTTCCTGCGGTTTCGTTCACAGAAACCGCAGGAAATTGAGTGGTGAGTAGTGGGCCGTCGGGTCAGCTCGGGCGGGTGTCGGGGGAGACGGTCTTCGCCGGATCGGTGACTGCGAGGTTCCCGACGACCGCGTCGATGCGGGACAGGACCTCGGGCTCGAGCTTCACCCCGGCGGCGCCGACGTTGTCGGCCACCTGCTCCGGCTTCGACGCACCGACGAGCGCAGAGGCGACGTTGTCGTTCGCGAGCACCCACGCCACGGCGAGCTGCGCCATGGACAGCCCCAGATCCGCGGCGATCGGCTTGAGCTGTTCGACCCCGGCGAGCACCTCGTCGGTGAGATAGCGCTTGATGCTCTGGGCACCACCGCCCTTCTCGTCGGTCGCTCGCGATCCGGCGGGCAGCTCCCCGCCGGGAGCGTACTTGCCGGTGAGCACGCCCTGCGCGATCGGCGACCACACGATCTGGGAGATGCCGAGCTCCTCGCACGCGGGGATGACCTCGGCCTCGATGACGCGCCACAGCATGTTGTACTGCGGCTGCGAGGAGATCAGCTGCACGCCGAGGTCCTCCGCGAGCGCATGCCCGGCGCGGATCTGCTCCGCCGTCCATTCGCTCACCCCGATGTAGAGGGCCTTGCCCTGCCGGACCACGTCGGCGAAGGCCTGCATGGTCTCCTCGAGCGGGGTCTCGTAGTCGAAGCGGTGCGCCTGGTAGAGGTCGACGTAGTCGGTGCCCAGCCGCCTGAGCGAACCGTTGATCGACTCGAGGATGTGCTTGCGCGACAGGCCGGAGTCGTTGTGGCCGCGGGGCCCGGTGGGCCAGTAGACCTTGGTGAAGATCTCCAGGGACTCGCGCCGCTGCCCGGCGAGCGCGTCGCCGAGCACCTGCTCGGCACGGGTGTTGGCGTAGACGTCGGCGGTGTCGAAGGTGGTGATGCCGGCGTCGAGCGCGGCGTGCACGCACTGCGTGGCGATGTCGTTCTCCACCTGGGAGCCGTGGGTGAGCCAGTTACCGTAGGTGATCTCCGAGATCTTGAGACCGCTGTTGCCGAGATACCGGAATTCCATGTGTTCCTCCTGCTGGTGAGGGTGGGTGCTCACGGGTGCGCGAGCGCATGCGTGCCATGTGCGAGCCTACCGAGGCGACGGCACCGCGGAAAGGGTGCCGGGCCTCAGCCGTGGTCGGGGCGCAGGGCCAGAGTGACGCCGGTGCCGGTCCGGAATCCGGGGAAGAGTCCGGGCAGCGGCGGTGCCGTTCGGCCTCGGGCAGGCTTGCGCGCCGTTCACCCCGGCGACTCCTGCCGGTCATCGCCGCTCGTATACTCGCTCACTGTGGACACCTCACGAACCCTCACCCCGCAGATCACGCTCGAGGCGACGAGCGTGCGCCGGCCCGAGGTGCAGGCGCAGTACCAGCACGACGTGCTCGAGGAGAAGGCGATCTTCCCCGAGCGGCGGCCCTGCGCGATGGGGAAGATGATCCGCAAGGCGCGTGACGCCGGTCTCACCGATCCGAGCGAGCCGATCCTCGGCGAGAACATCTACCCTTACGCGCACTTCGCCGACCAGGAGGTGCTCCACCACCAGCTCCTCACCCCGAGCTACCACGTGCCCGACATCGACGACCTCCGCGAGATCGACCCGGTGGCGTGGGAGAAGTTCTACCTCGAGCAGGGCGAGCTGCGCCGGGCTGGGCGCGCAATCTTCATCCACGGCCTGGGATCCTCGGCGATGTCGGTCGCCGCCCACGTGCACGCCCACGTGTTCACGCTGGGCGCGAAGATCTCCGTCTTCGACTACGACCAGGAGGAGCAACGGGTGCGGATCCGCGCCGGCGACTGCTGGCTCGTCGACACCGAATCGGGAGAGCCGCTGCCTGCGCCCGAGCCCTGGGAGCCGGAGGCCAGCGTGTGCGACCACGTCTACCAGGACCGATTCGGCTGGGCCTGAACCGCGCTCCGTCCGAGGCGCCCCGCGTGAGCTGAGACGTGCCGTGCCGCCGTCGGTGCCCGCGGTCGAGCCGGGTGGAGGGGAGGCGTCCGAGACTGTGCCCGTCGCCTGAGCGCTGTGGCCGGGCTGGCCGGGAAGCACTCTGCGAAACGAGCGCATCGCTCATCTGTGTTCGATGGGGTGGTCCGGGCATACTGGGCTCATGTCGACTGATATCGAGATCGCGTCCCGCGCCGAGCTCAAGCCGATCGGTGAGATCGCCGCGTCGATCGGGCTGAGCTATGAGGACATCGTGCCCCATGGTCACCACGCGGCGAAGCTGCCGCTGGGCGTGCTCGCGACCGGGGCCGAGGCGGTCGCCGCTCCCGGCAGGCTCGTCCTCGTCACCGCGATGAGCCCGACGCCTGCCGGTGAGGGCAAGACGACGACGAGCATCGGGCTTGCCGATGCGTTCGGACACCTTGCGCGCGAGGAGAACTGGCCGGCGGTCGAGGGCAAGGCGCCGGCGGTGCTCGCGCTGCGTGAGCCGAGCCTCGGCCCGGTGTTCGGGATGAAGGGCGGAGCAGCCGGCGGCGGCTGGGCTCAGGTGCTGCCGATGGAGGACATCAATCTCCACTTCACCGGGGACTTCGCCGCGATCGCGCTCGCGAACAACCTCGCGTGCACGATGCTGGACAACCACATGCACTTCGGCAACGAGCTCGACATCGACCCGCGGCGCATCACGATCCGGCGCGTCGTCGATCTCAACGACCGTGCCCTGCGGCAGATCGCGATCGGGCTCGGCGGCTACAACGGTGGGATCCCGCGCGAGGACGCCTTCGACATCGTCGTCGCGAGCGAGGTCATGGCGATCTTCTGCCTGGCGACCTCGCTCGAGGACCTCAAGGAGCGCCTGGGCCGGATCGTCGTCGCGCGCACCCGTTCGAAGAAGGCTGTGACCGTCGACGACCTCGGCGCGGCCGGAGCGATGACTGCGCTGCTGCGCAATGCACTGCGACCGAATCTCGTGCAGACGATCGAGCATACGCCGGCGTTCATCCATGGCGGGCCGTTCGCGAACATCGCCCACGGCTGCAACAGTGTGCTCGCCACGGCCGCCGCTCGCCGGTTCGGCCAGTGGGCCGTGACAGAGGCGGGATTCGGCGCCGACCTGGGTGCGGAGAAGTTCCTCGATATCACCATGCGGGCCATGGACTCGTGGCCGGATGCGGCGGTGGTCGTCGCGACGGTGCGCGCGCTGAAGTATCACGGCGGGGTGCCGCGGGCCGACCTCGAGCTGGAGAACCTCGAGGCGCTCGAGGCGGGGCTGCCGAACCTCCGGCGGCACCTGTCGAACCTGAGCGAGGTGTTCGGCGTGGCCACGGTGGTGAGCATCAATCGGTTTCCCTCGGATACCGACGCCGAGGTGGACCGCCTCGTCGAGCTGCTCGCCGCCGAGGGGATCGCGGCGGTGCCGGCGACGCACTGGGCCGATGGCGGCGCGGGCGCGGTCGACCTGGCGCGGGCTGTCGTCGGCGCGGTGGAGGGTGGCGCTGCGGTAACCGGTGGCGCTGCGGCCGGGGGTGCTGCCGCCGGTGCCAGCACGGGTGCCTCTGCCGGTGCCGCGGGAGCCACTGAATCCGAATCGAATGCACCCACGTCGATTGCTCCCGCACCGAATGCTCCCACGCCGCAGTACTGCTACGACCTCGACGAGTCCCTGGAGGACAAGATCGAGGCGATCGCGGTGCGGACCTACGGGGCATTGGGCATCGAGATCCTCGCCGCCGTGCGGAAGAAGCTCGACATGTTCACCGAGGAGGGTTTCGGCGGGCTGCCGGTGTGCATCGCGAAGACGCAGTACTCGTTCTCGACGGATGCCGCGCAGCTGGGCGCGCCGACCGGCCACACGCTCACGGTGCGCGATGTCCGGCTGTCCGCAGGCGCGGGATTCGTCGTCGTCATCTGTGGTGAGATCATGACGATGCCGGGGCTTCCACGCAATCCGGCGGCGCTGAAGATCGATGTGGACGGCGACGGGCGGATCACCGGATTGTTCTGACACTGCCCGGGTGTCCCGACCGATGACGATGACGACATGAACGCACAGAGACGGAATCCACCGGGGTGCCTGGTGGCCTAGGGAGCCGTGGCCGTAGGCGGGATCATCGTGCTCCTCGTCGGGCCGCAATCTGGATCATGCTGGGGTCGTCGCCGATGTTCTACGACTCCGAAGATCCGTGGTTCGACAACCCGGTCACCTTCGACCTGGGTGGCGGCGCGGACGAGGACGGCGAATCCGACGGTGATTCCGACGGCGGGGATCCCGATGGTGACGGTTCAGGTGGTGAGGATTCCGAGGACCGCGGCCAGGGCACTGGTGATGGCGAGCAGAACCCCGGCGATGGCGACTCCGATGGTGAGGATGACAACGGTTGATGCGGTTGCACCGAAGCCACGGCTGACGAACCCGCCGCGGATCGACGTTTCCGCAGTCGTCTCCCAGGAAAACACGGGGTGGTCACGGATGGTGATCGTCGAACCCTGGGCAGGTCGGGGTTGCACCTCCCGCGCCGGGTCGGCCCGGTTCCCGGGCCACGGCATAATGGACCGCATGAATCGCCCCGAGCCGTCCCCCTCTTCGCGTCTGCGCCTGGCGGCCCGGGTCGCTCGATCCGCAGCCCGCGCCGGCTCCCGCCTCCTCGCCGAGCGCACCGCTGCGGCCCGGCTCCCCGCCGCCTACCGCCCGCAGCCCGCGGATACCTTCATCGCAGCCGCCCACCACGCCGGGGACGACGGCTCGCTCTACCAGCTCGAGCAGTGGCTGTGGCCCTTCGAGCGCCTCGCCGAAAGGCTGCGGGAGGAGACCGGGATCGCCGAGCCCTTCGGGATCCTCACCCGCTCGGCCCCCCATGCCCAGCGCCTCACCGAGCGCACGGACCTGCCAGTGCGCTACTCCAGGCACTCCTCCGGGCTCGACGCCTTCATGTCCGCGCCGGGTCTGCGGGTGGTCTACTACGCCAACCAGGCGACCCAGAACTTCCAGGCCCTGCGGTACCCGCGGCCGGCCCACGTCCATCTGAGCCACGGGGAGAGCGAGAAGATCTCGATGATCTCCAACCAGCTCAAGGCCTACGATCGCGTGTTCACCGCCGGGCCCGCGGCGCGGGCCCGGCTGCTCGGCACGCTCATCGAGCTGCCCGCCGAGCGCCTCGTCGACGTCGGCCGTCCCCAGCTCGACGCCCCGCGCGCGACGCCGGAAGACGTGCTCGCCTGCATCTTGGGCGGAGGCGATCACCCAGCCGCCGATCCCCGCCCGCTCGTGTTCCTCGCCCCCACCTGGGAGGGTGATTCCCCGGCGATGGCCTACGGCACACTCCCGGAGTCGGGGGAGGCGCTCGTGGAAGCGCTGCACGCGGCCGGGATGCGGGTGCTCTACCGGCCGCACCCGCGCATCGGCCGGATCGATCCGCGGTTCGCCCGAGCGCACGAGCGGGTCTCCGCGCTCGTCTCCGCCGCCCCAGGCTCGCGTGTCGACGACTCCCCGAACGTGGGCTGGCAGTTCGACGCCGCGGACGCGTGCATCGCGGAGATGTCCTCGGTCGCCTTCGACTGGCTCGCGACGGGCAAGCCGCTCGTCATGCTCCGCCCCGTCCATCCCGGGGCCGAGGTGCTCGCCGGCGGGCTGTTCGACCGGGTCCCCGCCGTGCGGCCGAACATGCCCGGTGCCGCCGCCGAGGTAGTGGCGGCGCTGTCCGTTGAGCTCACCGGGGGCACCGGCCGGGAGGAGCGCCTCGCCGCCGGTCGCCACTACCTGGGCGACACGAGCCCCGGTGCCCAGCAGGCGCGCTTCGAGGACCGCAGCCTCGAGCTCCTCCGCCTGCGGGACGCGCAGCTCGCAGACTCTTGAGGGGTGACCGCCCGGCCCCGCGGATCGGACGGTGTTCGGCCTCTCCCGGCGGCCCAGGGGAGGCCCCTGCCGCCCAGGTGAACGCACGATGACGAAACAGGGACTATACTGCGACCTATCCATGAACGTCTGAGCTCCCTCGACCGGCCGATGATGCCGGTGCGGAGCCAGTGGAACACCACCACCGCGGAGGCACGTATGCGCCGGGTCATCACCTACGGCACCTTCGACCTGCTCCACTACGGCCACATCCGGCTGCTCCAGCGCTGCAAGGAGCAGGGCGACTACCTCGTCGTCGCGCTGTCGACCGACGAATTCAACGCCGGCAAGGGCAAGGAGTCCTTCTTCTCCTACACCGACCGCAAGAACATGCTCGAGGCCATCCGCTACGTCGACCTCGTGATCCCGGAGGAGACCTGGGACCAGAAGGAGGCCGACGTCGACCGATTCCACATCGACACCTTCGTCATGGGCGACGACTGGACGGGCGAGTTCGACTTCCTCAAGGGCCGCTGCGAGGTCGTGTACCTGCCGCGCACCCCGGAGATCTCCACGACACGGATCAAGAACGACCTCGCGAGCCAGCCGCGCTGATCGATGGCGGCAGTACAACGGACGGGAGAGGGGGACGCGATGACCATGCAGCAGGAGCGCAGCACAGCCGCACCCCGCCCTGCCCGTCCCACGCTCGAACAGCTCCGCGCCGTCGCCCAGCCCCCCGAGGTCCGCAGCCGGAAGAACGCCGAGCACTGGACCGCTCAGCTGTACCTGCGCCACATCTCGATCTACTGCACCGCACTCCTCGTGCGGACCCGGATCTCCGCCAACGGCGTCACCGCGCTCATGATCCTCGCCGGCTGGTGCATCGCCGCCTCCCTGCTCATCCCGGGGCTCTGGGGTGCGGTGCTCGCCCTCGTGTTCTCCCAGGTGCAGCTCTACCTCGACTGCTGCGACGGCGAGGTGGCCCGCTGGCGCGGCACCTCGGGCGCATCCGGGGTCTTCCTCGACAAGGTCGGTCATTACACCACCGAGGGTCTCGTCGCGCTCGCGCTCGGCGTCCGCGCCGTCGGAGAGCTCGGCCTGCTGCGCACCGATCCCGGCACCGCCTACCCGTACCTGCTCGCCGGCGCCCTGCTCGCCTCCCTCGTCCTCTTCAACAAGGCGCTCAACGACATGGTGCACGTGTCCCGCGCCTTCGCCGACTTCGGCCGCCTCGCCGACACCGCGCAGGCCACCGCCGTGGACGGGGGAGTCCTCGGTGCGGCCCGGCGCGCGGTGCGGTTCGTCCCGTTCCACCGGATCTACCACTCCGTCGAGCTCTCGATGCTCGCCGTCGTGGCCGCCCTCGTCACCGCCGGCGCCGCGGTCGTGGGTGTCACCGGGCCCGTACCCGTCGTCGGCGACCCCGGCCTGCTCGGCGAGCGGTGGCTCGTGCTCCTGCTCGTGCCGCTGTGTCTGCTGTCGGTGATCGGCCACTTCGTGGCGATCATGGCCTCGAGGAGGCTGCGCGCATGAGTCCTGATAGCGCCTATCCGCTGTCCCCGGACGACCTCGGGGGCTCGCGCACCTCGCGCCAGCACGACATCGCCCGTGCGCGGCGGGCGCGCGAGCGCGCGGTGCGCGGAACCCACGAGGCCCCGGGCGCGACCCCGCGCCGCACCCCGGTGCTGCGGCCCCCGCGTTCGCGGAAGTACCGCTTCGGGGTCGTCATCCTCACCCAGGGCAAGCGCCGCGGCGAGCTGTGCCGTGCCGTCGACTCCGTGCTCGCCCAGCGCGGCGTCGAGCTCGACGTCGTGTGCGTGGGCAACGGCTGGAAGCCCACCGGGCTGCCCGACGGCGTCAAGACCCTCGAGCTGCCGGAGAACATCGGGATTCCCGCCGGGCGCAACGAGGGCGTGCCGCACGTGTCCGGTGAGTTCATCTTCTTCCTCGACGACGACGCCTGGCTGTCCGACGACACGACGTTGATGAAGATGGCCCAGCTCATGCGGACGAAGCCGGGGATCGGCCTGATCCAGCCCCGCGTCCTCGACCCGGATGCCGCCACCGCGCCGCGCCGCTGGATCCCGCGCCTCTACAAGCGCTCCGCCGCGCACTCCTCCAACGTGTTCTCCGTGTGGGAGGGCGCGGTGTGCCTGCAGCGTGCCGCCTTCGACAAGGCCGGCGGCTGGCCGGCCCCCTTCTGGTACGCGCACGAGGGCATCGAACTCGCCTGGCGGATCTGGGACGCCGGCTACCAGGTCTGGTACATGGGGGACGTCTCCGTCGCCCACCCCGTCATCGATCAGCGCCGCCACGACGAGTACTTCTACATGAACGCCCGGAACCGGGTGTGGCTGGCCCGCCGTAACCTCCCATGGCCGATCGGCCTGGCGTACGTGGGCTCCTGGACGGTGATGCAGACGCTCGCCTGGTCCGGCAAGCCCGATCGGCTGCGCCCGTGGTTCGAGGGCTGGCGGGACGGCTGGAAGGACGACCCCTGGGCCGAGGGCGAAGCGCGCACCAAGCTCACCGGCATGGGCGTGATGAGAATGGCCATGCACGGCCGTCCGCCGATCGTCTGACGAGGAAGGACCCACCATGACTGCGACCACGCGGTTCAAGCGTGCGCTCCGCGTGCTGCTCGGCTCCGAGGCCGAAGCCGAGGCCCTCGGTGCGGCTCCGCGCACCCTCGCGGGATCCGGGGCAAGCGACCCGGCCGGCGCGGGTGTCGCCGATGCCGACGCCCCGACCCCGGGCGAGAAGCGGATCATCGAGCTGCTCACCGATATCAAGGGGGAGCTGCGCGGGCACCGGCGCAACCTCGAGTCGCTGCGGATCGCGACGACCGCCCCGGTGCTCCATGAGGTCGCCGGCGTCCTCGCCGACATCCAGCTCACGGCACCGGAGACGCTGCGCCGGCTGGCCGAGAGGAAGGCGAGCATGGCGCGGTTCGGCGACGGCGAGCTGCGCCTCATGACCCGTTCGGAGTTCAACCTCGGCTTCCAGACGAACAGCGGCCGGCTCCAGGCCGCGCTCCGCCGCACCCTCGTCCCGCAGCCCGAGGACGGCGATCTCCTCATCGCACTGCCGCACCTGTTCCGCGACGCCCACTGGTCGGGGGTGTGGGCGGAGCTGTGGCCGGACGTCCGCGCGCTGCTCGACCCGGCGACGACCTACGGCAACGCCCACATCACCCGCCCGAACTTCTTCCGCACCCACGGGCAGGCCGGGGTGGAGATGTGGCGCGAGGTGTGGCGCGACTCCTCCGTCGCGGTCATCACCGGCATCGGAGCCCGGTTCGACGTCATCCCCGAACTGTTCGACAGCGCCGCGTCCGTCGAACGGATCGACGCCCCGGCCACCGACGCCTTCGATGCCCTGCCCTCCCTCATCGAGGCCGCCGAGGCGTCCGATGCCGACATCTTCCTCCTCGCCCTCGGGCCGAGCGCCACCGTGCTCGCCCGTGAGCTGGCCGCCCGGGGCCGGCGCGCACTCGACGTCGGCCACATCTCCGCGAGCCACCGCACAGTGTTCGCCGGTGCCGGCCGGCCCGAGCACCAGACCGGCGGCTGAGCCGACACCGCACCTCGCCGCGACCGGACGCACTGCGCCGCCGCCCGTACAGCCCGCACCGCCCGCACCACTGACCGCACCCGTCGTCGACAAGGATCCCTCCGCACACCATGAGCCGCACCGCAGCCGTCCTCCGCCGCATCCGCCGTCAACCACCGCCGGTCCGGCTCAAGCAGCGGCTCACGGTGTCGCAGACGGGCGGCGAGCTCGAACTCGCGCTCCGGCTGGAACCGGGAGTCGCGGCGAGCGGCCTGTGGTTCCTCGTCGACGAGGAGCACTGGGTGTCCGCCGGCGAGGTCGTCGCAGGGGCGGACGGGGAGCACCGGGGGACCGCCCGGCTCGGCGCGCTCGCCGAGTCAGGGATCGCGTTCCGCACCGCGGAGGAGCAGGCGGAGCACGGGAACCACTCCGCGCGACTGTTCGTCGGGATCCGCGGTCGCAACGAGCGGGTGCCGCGCGCAGCTCTGGAGCGCAGCGCCGAGCGTGAGGACCTCGAGCCCGCCGAGGAGGTCACCGGCCGGGTGCCGGTGGGCCGCTTCGCCTCCACCGAGCTCGGCCGGCTGCGCCCGGTCGAGGAGGCCGGCCACCGCCTCCACCCCTATGTCAGCCGCCGCGGGAACCTCGTCGTCGCGATCGATCGCGAGGTCGTTCCCTATGCGCGCGTCCACATCGACCGGATCTCCGTGGGCGGGCGCCGTTTCCGGCTCGACGGCCGGATCTACAGCCGCCACTCGGAGCTCGAGCGCGCGGTGCTCGTGCTCAACGGGCGCGTGACCGGTACCCGCCTGCGCGTCCCCGCGGTCCTCACTCCCGACCTCGCTGGGGCGCGCGCGGCGTTCGGCCTGCGCCGCTGGGCCGTCACGGCGCAGGCACCGCTCGACACACTGTTCGACGACCCCGAGCTCGTCGACGACACCTTCGACGCCTGGCTCGAGTCCGAGGTCGCCGGGGCCGCCGAGATCCACCGCTCCCGGGTGGGCCGCAACCGGTACCTCGTGCGCCTGCGCGCGCGACCGGGCGAGGCGTGGATCGGACCCCGCCGCGTGTCGATCGTGCCGTACTTCACCGTCAAGGCCCGCAACCTGTCCTTCGCCGTCGAGGTGTTCGACCGCCAGGCGTTCGCAGCGCTCCGCCGGCCCGAGGGACGCCTCCGGCGAGCACTGCCGCACCCCGCCCCGGCACCCTCACCTGCCACGGCGACATCGGACGAGCGGGGTGCGCGCACCTCGGCCCCGGCCTCCGCCCGGTCCGAGCGCCGCCCGGAGGCGGGCGAGCGGCGCCCGGTCTGGCTCGTCGGGGAGATGCCGTTCCGCGCGCAGGACACCGGGCTCGCCTTCTTCCGGCACGTCGCCGACACCCACCCGGAGATCGACGTCCGCTACGTCATCGACCCGCGCTCGCCCGAGCGCGCCAACCTCGCCGGCTACGAGGACCGGATCGTCGACCACCGCTCCGCCGAGCACGTCCGGCTCACGCTCGCCGCCGAGAGGATCATCGGCTCCCACCACCCCGACTACCTCTACCCGAGCCGGCGCCCCGACTTCGTCCGTCGGATCAGCGCGGTGCGGGTGTTCCTCCAGCACGGGGTCATGGGGATGAAATGGATGACCCCGACCTACGGGCGCTCCGCCCCGGGCTTCGACACCGACCTCTTCATCGCGAGCTCGGAGCGGGAGAAGCGTATGCTCGTCGAGGACTTCGGGTACGCGCCGGACGACATCGCGGTGACCGGGCTGTCGCGCTTCGACACCCTGTTCGACGACTCGCGGCCGGTCCGCCCGCAGCAGGTGCTCATCCTCCCGACCTGGCGCGACTGGCTCACCACGCCCGAGGCCGTGAGCACCTCGGAGTTCACCGCAGCGTGGCGCTCCCTCCTGTCCTCGCCCCGGCTCGCCGAGCTCAAGGAGCGCTACGGGCTCGACATCGTGTTCGGCCTGCACCCGAACATGCGGCAGTTCATCGGGGAGTTCGCGGACCTGCCGGTGCGGGTGTTCGTCCAGGGCGAGGTGCGGGTCCAGGACCTGCTGCGCGAGAGCGGGATGATGATCACCGACTACTCGAGCGCCGGCCTCGATTTCAGCTTCCTCCACCGCACGCTCGTCTACTACCAGTTCGACCGCGAGCGGTTCTTCCGCGGCACCCGCTCGCACTTCGACCTCGAGACCGAGCTCCCGGGCCCGGTCCGCTTCGACGAGGCCGCGGTGCTCGAGGAGATCGAGCGCCACTACGCCTCCGGCGGGGTGACCGACCCGGAGTACATCGCCCGCGCCGACGCGCTCGTCGCCCACCGGGACCGCGGCAGCTCGGAGCGGATCGTCGAGGCGGTGCGTGCAGCCACCCGGACGCGGACCCCTCGCGACCTCCTCCGCCATGAGGCCGTGCAGGCCGGCTGGCGCCGGATCAGGCGGAGCCGCGCGTACTTCCCGCTCATGCGGCGGATGTTCCGGCTGGCCCAGCAGCTGCCCGTCGACGACGAGCTCATCGTGTTCGAGAGCGGGGTCGGCCGCCAGTACGCGGACAGCCCGCGCGCGATCTACGAGGAGCTCGTGCGGCGCGGCGACACCCGCCGGAAGGTGTGGATCCACCGCGGCCCGATCCCGGTCACCGATGCGCACACGACCGTCGTCGAGCGCCTGTCCCCGGCGTACTTCTGGCACCTCGCCCGCGCCCGCTACTGGGTGAACAACCAGAACTTCCCGTTCTACATCACCCGCCGGAGGAACGGCGTCTACCTGCAGACCTGGCACGGCACCCCGCTCAAGCGCATGCAGCACGACCTCGATGCGGTCGTCGGCCGCGACGAGGACTACCTGTCACGGGTGAGTCGGGCGACCGCCCAGTGGACGCACCTCGTGTCCCCGAGCCCGTACGCGAGCGCCGCGTTCGCCTCCGCGTTCCGGCACCGGGCGGAGGTGCTCGAGCTCGGCTATCCGCGCAACGACGTGCTCCGCGCACCCGACCGGGACGCGATCCGGGCCTCGGTGCGCGAGCGCCTGGGCATCCCGGAGGACCGGACCGTCGTGCTCTACGCGCCGACCTTCCGGGACGACGCGAACGTCGGCGGGAACCGCTTCGACTTCGCCCTCGAGCTCGACCCGGTCCGGTTCGCCGCGGAGCTCGGCGCGGACTTCACGCTGCTCCTGCGGATGCACGTCGTCGTCCGGCATGCGGCGGAGATCCCGGAGGACGCCGCCGAGGCGGTGCTCGACGTGTCGTCGTACCCCGACATCCAGGAGCTGTTCCTCGCCGCAGACGTCCTCGTCACCGACTACTCCTCGGTGTTCTTCGACTACTCGATCCTGCGCCGGCCGATGGTGTTCTACGCCTACGACCTCGAGCGCTACCGCGACGACCTGCGCGGCTTCTACCTCGACTACGAGGCCGAGGTGCCCGGCCCGGTGGTGCGGACCGAGGACGAGCTCTACGCCGCCCTGCGTCGGATCGGCGCGGAGCTCGCGACCGGGGGCGGGGAGTCGGCGGAGCGCGCGGCGGAGTTCGCGCGGCGCTTCGCACCCCACGACGACGGCCGGGCCGCCGCACGGGTCGCCGACGCGGTGTTCGGCGCGGTGCCGCCGGCCGTCGAGGCGGTGCCCGAGGACGCGGTCCCGGAGGAAGCGGCGTCTGCAGAATCCGCGTCCGACCCGGTGTCGGCCGATGCCCCGCCGTCCGATGCCGCGCTGTCCGACGCGTCGGTTGCCGGGGCCGAGGCCCCCGCCGCCGGCGAGGAGTGATCCGCTCGGCCCGCGAGCAGGGCCGCGGGGTCGATCACAGCGGGTCGATCAGAACGCGGGGATGACCTCGCCCTTGGGCCAGGTCTCCTCGATGAAGGACCGCACCGAGTCGTCGTGGGCGATCTCGTTGAGCTTTTGGATCGCCTCGTTCTCCTCGTCCCCGGCGCGCACCACCAGCACGTTCTGGTACGGGTTGCCCTCGGGCGACTCGACGAGCAGGCCGTCCTCCTTCGAGGACAGGCCGGCGTTGAGCGCGTTGTTGCCGTTGATCACCGAGGCATCGGTGTCGGCCAGAGTGCGGGCGAGCTGCGCGGCCTCGGCCTCGACGAACTCGAGGTTCTTCGGGTTCTCCGCGACGTCGTGGATCGTCGCGGTGATCGGGTCGACGCCGTCGGCCAGCTCGATCAACCCGTTGTCGGCGAGCAGCTTGAGCGCACGCCCCTGGTTCGCCGGGTCGTTGTTGATGCCGATCGTCGCGCCGTCGGGCAGCTCCGCGACGTCGGTGTGCTTCTCCGAGTAGAGCGCGAACGGCTCGATGTGGAGGCCCTGCTCGAAGTTGTAGAGCTCGTAGCCCTGGTTCTCCCGCTCGGAGTCGAGGAAAGGCAGGTGCTGGAAGTAGTTCGCGTCGAGCTCGCCGTCGACGAGCGCCCGGTTGGGAAGCGAGTAGTCGGTGAACTCCTTGATCTCGAGGTCGAGGCCGGCGTCGGCGGCGAGGTTCTCGTCGATGTAGCGCCAGATGTCGCCGTGCGGGGTGACCGAGGTGCCGATGGTCAGCGTTGTGACGCCGTTCGACTCGGTGCCGACCTCGTCGGCGCCGCCGCCGGTGAGGCCGCAGCCTGTGAGGGCGAGGACGGTGGTCGCGGCGAGTGCTGCGTATGTGAGCTTCATGGGTCTCCTTGGATGAGGACGGGGTGGATGAGGACGGTGGAGCGGGAGGACGGTGCGCCTCAGCGGTGGTCGACGAGGCGGGCGAGGCGGTCGCCGACGAGCTGGATGATCCCGACGAATGCGACGAGGAGCACCACGCAGGCAAGCATGACGTCGGCCTGGTAGCGGTTGTAGCCGTAGGAGATTGCGAGGTCACCCAGGCCGCCGCCGCCCACCGCACCGGCCATCGCCGTGTAGTTGACGAGCGCGACCGCGGTCACCGTGGCGCCGCTGATGAGCGCCGGCAGCGCCTCGGGGACGAGCACCTGGCGGATGATCTGCCCGCGTGACGCCCCCATCATCTGGGCGGCCTCGACCTTGCCGCTCGCCACCTCGTGGAGGGCGATCTCGACGAGCCGGGCGTAGAACGGGATCGCGCTGATGGTGAGCGCGACGACCGCCGCCTGCCAGCCGAGCGCGGTGCCCACGACGAACCGGGTGAACGGGATGAGCGCGATGATGAGGATGATGAACGGAATCGAGCGCCCGATGTTGACGATCGCGCCGAGCACCTGGTGCACGACGACGTTGGGGGCCAGGGAATCCCGGGTGGTGACGAACAGCCAGATCCCCAGCGGCAGGCCCAGCAGGATCGCGATCGCGGTCGACCATGCGGTCATCGCGATCGTCTCCCCGAGCGAGGGGAGGAGCTCGACGGTGATCGCGGGGTTGTCGAACCAGGTCGGTGCGTTCATCGTGTTACCTCCGCGTGGATGCCTGCCGTGGCGAGGTCCGCGACGAGCGCCTGGGCGGCGCCGGGGTCGTCCACGGTGAACTGGAGCCGGCCCACCTGGGAGCCGGTGATGGTCTCGATCGCCCCGGAGTCCACACGCGCATCCACAGCGTGGCGGTCGACGATCTCGAGCAGCGCGCGCAGCGGCACGTCCGTCAGCAGCACCTCGATCACGGTGCCCTCGCCGGGCTGCCGGGGCGGCAGGGGGAGGAGCTCGCGGCCGAGTGGGGAATCGGTGTCCCGGATGACCTCGAGCAGGGTGCCGGTGCGGGCGATCCGGCCGTTCTCCAGCAGGGTCACCGAATCGCACACCTCGCGCACCACCGACATCTCGTGGGTGATGATGAGCACGGTGATGCCCAGGCGCTCGCGCAGCGAGCGGATGAGGCCGAGGATCTGCCGGGTGGTGCCGGAGTCGAGGGCGGAGGTGGGCTCGTCGCACAGCAGGATCTTGGGGTCCGCGGCGAGCGCCCGGGCGATCCCGACGCGCTGCTGCTGGCCGCCGGACAGCTGGGAGGGGTGGTTGCCGGCCCGGTCGGAGAGCCCGACGAGCTCGAGGAGCTCCCGGGCGCGCTCGCGGCGCTCCCGCTTGCCGACCCCGGCGATCTCGAGCGGGTGCTCGACGTTGCCCAGCGCGGTGCGCGAGTCGAGGAGGTTGGCGTGCTGGAACACCATGCCGATGCTCCGGCGGGCCCGGCGCAGCTCTTCGCCGCGGCGGCCGCTGATCTCCACGCCGTCGATCGCGACGGTTCCGGCGCTCGGCCTCTCCAGCCCGGTGAGGCAGCGGATGAGGGTCGACTTGCCGGCGCCGGAGCGGCCGACGATGCCGTGGATCTCGCCGGCGGGCACGGACAGGTCGATGTCCTCGAGTGCCACGACGCCGGCGAACTCCTTGCGCAGGCTGCGCAGTTCGATCACGGGGTTCTCCTGGGTCAGGTGTCGGGGTGGTCCGTGTGCCGCGTCCGTGTCGGCCCGGTGGGGGCAGGCGCCGCGAGGCGGGGACCGTCGTCCATGATGCGCCGCACGTGGGGGAGGCGAGGACCGGAATGACACGGAACGACGCATTCGGGGGCGAACGTCGGCTAGATCACACCGATGCCAGCGACCGAGATGGGATGACACGGGTCGGCCGGTCGGTCCCGGCGCGTCCGGACGCGGTACCGTGGAGACCTATGCAGGATGAAGAGGCCCGGAGCGCCGCTGAGGACTTGGCGGACACGGCTGGACGCAATGCCGCACGCTTCGGCCGATGGCGTCGCCTGCTCACCGAGATCCTCCAGTTCCTCGCAGTCGGCGGTGCTGCCTATCTCGTCGACGTGGGGCTCTCGAACCTCCTGGTCTACGGCTTCCTCGGATTCCCCGCCGTGCTCCACGACGGGCCGCTCAAGGCGAAGATCGTCTCCACGGTTGTGTCCGTCGGCGTCGCCTGGATCGGCAACAAATTCTGGACCTATGGCAAGCGGAGCACGGGTTCGTCGACGACCGGCCTGTGGTCGTTCCTCGTCGTCAACGCGCTCGGCATGGTCATCGTCATCGCACCGCTGGGCCTCACCTGGTACGTCCTCGGGCTGCGCGACCCCATCAGCTACAACATCTCGACGAACATCGTGGGCATCGGGCTGGCAATGGTGTTCCGGTTCTGGGCCTACCGCACCTTCGTCTTCCGCGATCGCCCACGGGTGGAGAAGCTCGATCTCGACACCAGCGCGGGCGTCGAGGCGCACTCTCACTGACCAGGGCTCTGCGGAGTCGGTGGCGGCCCGTGCAGTACGGAGCATGTCCGGCCTGCGGTGTCCGGAACGCGGCTTCTTCGACTAAGAGGTCCGCGAGCTCCCTGTGACTTCGGTTACGATTAGCCGAATATCGGTGCATGGCGATCAGGCACATGCCCGCCCCACCGAACTGCGGGCTCGTAACCCGCCGCGAGGAGATCTCATGCAGCGGTAGCTCGTCATCCCCCTGCTCATCACAGGCCTGGTGTTCGCGCCAGCCACCGCATCCGCGGCGACGGGCCTGCCGGAACTCGGCAGCACCGATCCCGGCGAACGCGGTACCCCTGAGGCCCCGGCCGAATCGGCCCCTCCGGAGAGCGGGTCGTCCTCGGAACCCTCGCCGGGTGCAGGCCCGCAGGAGGCGGAGGCCCGCACGGATTCTCGGGCCGTCGACGGCGATGACTCCTCGGTCATCGAACTCGACGGCGACGCCGGGGGAGGGGCGGGCGAAGACTCCGTCACCGTGATGGGAGCGGTGTGGGACGGTGCGCACACCCCGGATTCCATCAGCTACCGTACGCAGGACCCCGAAGGTGCGTGGAGTTCATGGGAGCAGTTCGAGGTAAGCGATGGTGCCGGCCCCGATGCCGGCACTTCGGAGTCCGGCGGCGCCACCGCCGGCACGGAACCGGTCGTGGTCGCCGAGGGCGTAGCCGTGGAGGTGAAGGTCGATGGTCCGGCCGACGCGGAGGTGAGCGTCGAGACCGTGACCACTCCCACCACGGGCGCAGACGAACAGATCGCGCAGAATTCGTCCTTCACCGGCGGAGCTTGGGACACCGGGATGGGTCTTGTGCCACGCAGTGAAGCTGCTGCCGCGGTGGTCGACAGCGATGCGCACCGCTTCGGCGCCGCCACGGTCGCGGTCAACGCCGGCCTGACATATGTCTCCCGTGCTGAATGGGGTGCGAACGAGAGCCTCAAGAAGTGCCGACCGGACACGACGTCCACGAACCGGGCGATGGTCGTGCACCACACCGCGGGTGCGACGAGCTATACCCGTGCTCAGGTGCCCGGCATCCTGCGCGGAATCCTGACTTACCACACGCAGAGCCGCGGCTGGTGCGACATGGGGTACAACATGCTCGTCGACCGCTACGGCACGATCTACGAGGGCCGATCCGGCGGGCTCGACCGGGCCGTCGTGGGAGCGCACGCCTCCGGCTTCAACTCCGGGACATTCGGGGTGTCGGTCATGGGCACCTACTCGTCGCCCGCTCCTGGGGCGGTAGTGAACGCCCTCGGCAGGGTCGGCGCATGGCAGGCGAACAAGTGGGGATGGGACCCGACCAGCCGGGTGACCCTGACCTCGGGAGGCAGCGACACCTCACGCTATCCGGCAGGTCGGAAGGTCACGCTGCCGCGGATCTTCGGTCATCGCGATACCTCCCATACGTCCTGCCCGGGTAACGGCCTCTACGGCCAGCTCCGCCAGGTGCGCACCAAGTCCCTTGCCGGGTTCACCCCGCCGACGAACGCCTCGGCCATCACGAAGTTCTACTACGCCAACACTGCGAAGACCGGCTCCCCGACCACGGACGAGCGGTGCGGCCTGAAGAACAAGGGGTGCTAACGGAAGTTCCAGAATGGCTCCGTCCACTGGAGCTCTGTATCAGGTGCTCACTTCACGAAGGCCGGCGGTCCGATCCAGCGGCAGTGGCGCGTCCAGTCGTACGAGCGCGGGAAATTGGGGTATCCCAAGAGTGAAGAGGAGCCATTCAAGTTCCGCTCCGGTGCGAATGTTCAATCTTTCATGAGCGGCATCATCTCTTACTCGGCGGGGACCGGCGCGTGGTCGATCTACGGTCCGATCGGAAGGGCTTGGAAGGCCGATGGATGGGAGCGCAGTGCGGCTAGGCTGCCGACCTCGAATCAGGATTGTGGCCTGATTCGTGGCGGGTGCTACCAGAAGTTCGAAGGCGGGTCGATGCACTGGACCCAGAGCACGGGTGCCCACTTCACTCAGGGGAGAATCCAACGTGCGTGGCGCACCCAGGGTTATGAGCGCGGTCGTCTGGGTTACCCGACGAGCGACGAATACAGTTCCGGTGCGAACAAGCGCCAGAACTACGAGGGCGGCTACATCCTCTGGTCCTCGAAGGCCGGGGCGCGGATCTTCTACTCCTGAGCCGACTGATCGGGGCGGTGTCGACGCATGCGCGAACTCTCGTCGGCACTACCCCGATCTGCCTCAAGAGTCGGTGATCCTCCTGCCGATCTGCCGGGCACGGTTGGCAACAGCGCGGTAGCCGCGCACCACCGGGTCCGGGGCCAAGGTTCGGAGTTCGGCTCGGATCCGGCGGAAGTCCTGCACCCGTGCGGCGGTACGGATGTCGGGCAGCTGGCGCTCGCGGGAGCGCACCGCCAGCAGCGCGATCGAATCCGCGAGCTCGGTGCTGGGCGGGTGGAAGTAGTTCGCGAGCAGCCACTCGCGATTCGGGAATCCGATATTCCCGGCCACCAGGTCCTGCAGGGTGCCGATCGCCCCGGAACCGGCGAACGCGAGGTTGAGCATCTCCTCGCCCACCCCGAAATCTCCGAGCACGAGCGTCGGCAGGCCGTGGTCGATCGCTTCGAGCGCCGCGGTCGACGAGACCGTGACGAGCGCCGTGCCGGGGGAGAGGAACGTCGACATCGCTCCGACGCCGACGGTGAGCTCGCCGGGCTGCATTCGCCCGTCGGCGACGAGCTCGTCGATGAGGGACATGTACGTGTGTTCCTCGCGATGCGTCTCCTGCTCACCCGGGCGCGAACGCACCTTGACGATGACTTCGCTCCCAGGGTGGCGTCTGCGGTACTCCGCGAGCGCCAGCAGGATCCGCACTCGGTCCTCTTTTCCGTGCGGCACCTTCGCTTGGGTGGCGAAGACGATCCGTTCCGGGGGACGACCGAGATCGGATGCAGGAGTCGGCGGTTCAGCGGACGCCAGCAGGGGCAACCGGTTGACGATCACCTCGGCGGGAATCCGAAGCTCCCGGGTGATGCGCAGGTACTCCTCGCGCTCTCGTGAAGAGTGGGTGATGAACGTATCGCCGATCCGCCGATAGCGCATCCCCTTCGACGTGGCTGGGAGACCCACTCCGGGGAGACCGGACACGAGCCCGGGCCGCCGGGGCAGCCGTGCGGCGCTCGCGTAGATCTGCTGCACCACGGGGCCGGTGGCCGCCGCCAGGACGACATCGGGGGTGAGATTCAGGAAACCGTCCGCGAGATCGCCGCGCTTGACCACAGGAATCGTGCGTCCTGCCCACGACGATCCGAGAAGAGCATTCCGAGTCTGCTCCGCGGTGGGCAGGATGGGAGTGTCGATCAACCAGAGATGGCTGTCGGCATCAGGTCCGAGCGCGTCCATCGTGCGTGCAGCCCACTTGAGATAGGACTCGCTGTCGCACATTGCGACGATAGTGAATCGATCCACGCGCTCATTGTACTGCCGTATGTTGAATGACCTGTTCAGAGCTCGGCGGAGGCCGTCGGGAGCCGCATCTGTCCACCACGACGACGGGATAGGTGTCACCTCGATCTGTGGGGAGTCCATGGTGAGCCGCAAGGTGCTCGCCGCCGTGGTCGGAAGGCTGAGGAGTCGTGCACCGCGCGGGGCAGATGCGAGCCGCAGCTCGACCGGCAGCCCGGGTGCAAGGACAGTGACCCCGGGCAGTGCTGCGATCCGTGCGAGATCCTCGGGCTTCTCTCTGCGGTGGGGGAGGTAGGCGCAGGTGCGGCCGGCCGTCGCCGTCTCCACCCAGGACATGTACGCGTCGTCATGGATCAGGCCGTCGACGGCCAGCGACGAGCCGAGCACGATCTCGCCGTGCAGATCCGGTGCAGGCAGATCCAACGATCGGAGACGTTCGAAATCGTGCCGGGCAACGGTTCCGCCGAGCGCGGTGAAAGCGGCGATGAGGTATCCGGGGAGCGGTAGGGCGGTGGTCCAGCTCATGCGGCCCGAGCGCAGCGCTGAACGCAGATTGAGCGCAGTGCTGTACGCCAGAGCCGCTCGAGTGGGAGACAGCTGCTGCCGCGCTCGGCGAAGCGGTGTGGGATAGGTCGTGGTGAGCAGACGAACTGCATGCTCAGTGGCCAAACCGTCATCGATGAGAGTGATGTGCTCCGGCCGCCCGAGGGATCCGTTCGCCAGCGCAGACTGGAACCGTCCCGAGCAGGGATCCCCGACGAGAAGACGCACAGGATGCCGCGCCCGGGTGACGGTGGCCTGGGGCGGTCGGGCAGGGACCTCCGGCCGGGCCATTGCTGTGCGCAAGGTCACCTCCGCGGGGAGCCACCTGGTCTCGAACGACTTGAGGAAGGATTGCATTCCACTCGCGTCGCCTCTCACCTGCAGTTCCATGAACTCACCCTCAGCGCGTGCTTCGAGTGCCGAGAGGAACTGCAGCGGTGACTCGATCCACGCGAACGACTGCATCGCTCCTGTCTCCTTCCTCGCCGTGGGGCGAATGCTCTTGGCCCGGTCGCCGGGCTGCACGCTTTCCATCGGTGTTCGGTCACATGGTCGGGCTGCTGCTGGTTCAGAAGCGGAGTGCCTTCCGTGCCTTCCGGTAGCTCCGCAGAACAGGTCGCGGTGCAGATGCGCGGATCTGCTGACGAAACCGTCGCAGTTTGTATATCTCAATCGCCCAGGGCACTGATCTCAGACGGCCTGCCGAGGCGAGTTTCGCGAGCCCGGACAGCTCTGCGTGGACTTCCTCGGTGCGCGGTTGGAAGTAGTTGTCGAGCAGCCACTCCTCACGGGCGAACTGAAACCTCCCGGCGGCCACGTCGAACAGTGATCCGATGATCCCGGACCCGATGAAAACCTTGTTCAGGTTGCGGAGGGTCACGCCGAAATCACCGATGATCAGAGTCGGCAGCCCGCGGTCCAAGGATTCGAGTGCGGCTGTAGAACTCACCGTGACGAGGGCGGTGCCCGGTTGCAGGAAGTCGGTCATCGGACCGGCCATGACGTCGATCGCGGATTCGGGGACCACCCCGTCGCAGACGAGTTCGTCGAGGATCTCGATGAAGCTGTGCTTCTCCCGGTGGGTCTCATGCTCTCCTGGGAGGCTGCGCACTTTGAGAATCGCGCGATGGTCAGGGTCTCGGCGGGCGAACTCTGCGAGCGCCAGGAGGATCTGTCGGCGCTGTCCCCTTTGGACGGGTACTTTCGCCTGGGTGGCGAAGACCACCGTCGTCACTGGGTGATCATGCTGCGACACGATGTGGGGGAGACCCGCGGACTTGAGCATCGGTAGGCGCGCCACAGCCTGTCTGGTGCCGATCCCTGCCCGTTCGGCGGCAATGGCGTACGCTTCCCGTTCGACCTCAGAATGCGCGATGAAGAGATCGCCGAGTCGGCGGTACTTCTGGCCTTTGACCGTGGCCGGCAGCCCCATCCCGGGCAGCCCCGAGACGAGGGCAGGTCGTTGCGGCCTCGAGGCTGCAACGGAGAAGATCCGTTCGACGACCGGGCCGGTCGCCGCGGCGAGGATGACGTTCGGCTGCGATTCGTCGAGTTCCTGTGTGAGCTGCTCGCCGTCGAGTACGCGCACGCGGCCGTGCGCCCACTGTGTTCCCGCGACCGCATGCTGAACCTGGGCGGCAGTCGGACGGATCGGCGAATCGATGAGCGCCACGTCCACGGAAGCGTCGGCGTGGTTGTCGGTGAGCGCCTGGAGCAGGTGCGCCGCCCACTTGAGGTAGGACTCACTGTCCGCAATGGCGAGAAGACGGATCGAGGACATGTTCTCCTTCAGGGTTCTGTCGGATTCACGACTGATCTCGGGGTTCCGGGAAGATCTGGTAGGGTCCCGGCCGATGAGCGAGGTGGGGGTGTCGGCGTCCGGTCTAGCCGGATTCGGCGGCCCCATCACTGCCGCCGGCCGAACAGTCGCCGTCCGATGGACGCGAGGGGGGACCGCTCGGCGCGCTGCGCGACGGAGTTCTCACTGGGCCGGTCGAGGCCGGCGTCGGTGGGCGGTCGCGGAGATGAAGCGCTGCTCAGCAGGTCACGAGCTTCTGGGGTGAAATATCGGGTGAGAATGTCATCGTCGGCTGCATCCGCAGCTGCCGTGGCAGCCGTTCTCAGTGCTCTTCGATCCTGCGGAGACATTGCGTAGACGACCGCATCGAGAATTTCCGAAGCGCCGGAGCGCTCGATGCCCGGACGTCCTGGATCCGTGCTCGGGCCGTACAGGATGTCGAGGACCGTCAATGGCACACGGTGCGCGTCATTCATCTGTGTCAGGCCGGACAGGAGTTTCCCGGCCTCGGGCGCATCGATCCGCCGAGCGCCGGCGGATCGCGCCTCCGCCAACCCCCGCCCTGTCATGCAGATGGTGATCTCAGGTTCTGCGATCCTGTTGAGGAATGACAGTGGAACCGACGGGGATGCCACGAACAGGTCCAGACCCCGTTCTTCCGCTCTGCTGTGCATGGTCGTGGCCGGGCCCGTCGATGAGGGCGGGTCGCAGAGGATCACCTCATCTGCGCCCGCGTCTGCGGCGTATGCGAGCATCCTGTCGAGCAGGGCGCGTTCTTCGGATTCGGTAGCCAGTTTCATGCCGATGAGGTCGGCTCGCTCGATCAGGGCTCGTCGGCGTCCCGGGCGGAGTGCCGGGACGACGTCGGCATCGGGGTTCTTGCGTACCGCCTCGTCGATCACCGTTCCTATCGAATCGATGCTCCTCACCTGCCATGCAGGCGATCCCCCGCGCGGCGTGCGCGGCTCGAGCCGGGGAACGAGATCCCACGTAATGCATGCCTGCACAGGTCGCGACAACGACCGGTTCTCAGCCGTGAGCGGGCCGTAGACCTCGGGACCGTTCATGTAGACGGTCAGCTGAGAGGAGGACCAGATGCGCGCGATCGTCTGCGCTGGTCGGTCGGAGAAGCTGTTGAGCACGAGCGCAGTGGGAGAACCGTCCAGTTGCCACGCGCGCTCGATCAAGCCTCGCAGTTGGGCAGCTCGGTTCTCGTCGTCGACGTTGAAGTGAGCTGGATGGGATGGCCAGCAGACGGCGTTCCAGTCGACGACCGCATCGAAGTGCGTGAGCATCGATTGCGCGAAAGGAGAATCCTGGAGCGGGACATTGAGCTCCGGGGCGTAGGTGCTGTCGTATGCCACCAGGACTTTCTCATCGTCGGGCGGAAGCGCAGAGCCGTTGCGCAGGAGCTCTGTCAGACAGACGAGGTCGTAGATTCCGGAAGCCAGATACAGAGTGGTCATCGGTCTGTCTTCGCGCTTTCGAGGATCGGAGAGATGGTGTCGAGCCGATCGCGACCGAAACGGAGGAGGGCCCGGTCGAGGACTTCCTCGCCGAACATCCCGATCGGGACGGGCGCGTCTTCGAACATCTTCGTGCGGAGGACGTCAGGCAGCTTCGCGACCCTCTTCTCAATATGGTTGTTCACCAATGCGAGGTAGGACCGCAGGGCCTTCGGATAGAACTCCTCCAGCTCAGGGTGCTCGATCAGGAGCTGGAAAATATGGGTGAAAGCCGGGATGAAGTCGAGCTGCCGATCATCGATGACGCTCACCAGGCTCGACTCCAGGTCTCGTCGGTGGAAGACATCTGGGCAATCGACTACAGCGAACGATTCCGCAGCAATGTGGTGGTGCCATGTCCAGGCGCGGTCCTCGCAGGTCCGGAGGTCCGGGCGCATGTGCAACAGGCCCTTCTCCTTCATCGCTCGCGAGTACAGACCGTTCCACACCTGCGGATAGTCGACCATGGTCCGAACTGTGAGCGGGTTGATGAAGTCCCGAGGGTCCAGTGCCTCGTAGCGCCGCCGCAGCGGAGCGGCGGAGAGCAACCGCTGGAACCCGCGAACACGGACGTAATCAGTCCGGATGAATTCCACGTCGAGGCGCGTGATCTCGTCGACCAGTGTTCGCAGCCGATCAGGGCCGAACCAGTCGTCGGAATCGAGGAACGCGATGTGCTCGCCACCGGCGATGTCGAGACCCTGATTGCGTGCGGTCGAGACACCGCGGGGCTCGGCATTGTCGATCACGGTGAGGTTCAGGCGCTCCGAGAACTCCGCGACGATCTCCGGTGTCCAGTCCGTGGACCCGTCATTGATGACGACGACCTCGAACGCGTCGGTGCCGATGGTTTGAATTTCAAGACTGTGGAGTGCCATTCCCAGCAGATTTCCGGCGTTCCTCTGCGGGACGATGACACTGACGAGCGGGTCGGTCATGTCAGCCCTTCTGCGCCAGGGCAGTGCCGAATGTCGCATCGGCACTGCCCTGGACCGGAGTGTTCATTTCACGACGCGCAGCGATTCGATCTTCGACTCCTCACCGGGCATGACGCGCTTCTTGCCGTCGCCCAGTGCGGTCTCCACGGTGCGGATGTCCGCCACGAGCCGGATGAACTCCTCGGGCTCCATCGAGGCCTTCTGGTCCGATCCCCACATCGAGGTGTCCAGGGTGATGTGGCGCTCGACGGTGACCGCGCCCAGGGCCACGGCGGCAACGGAGATCGCGGTGCCGATCTCGTGGCCCGAGTAGCCGACCGGCACGTTGTAGCGCTCACGCAGGGCCGGGATCGCCAGGAGGTTGACCTCCTCCGGGGGCAGCGGGTAGGTCGAGGTCGCGTGCATCATCACGAGGTTCTCGGTGCCGAGGGTCTCCACGGCCTTGTCGATCTGCTCGAGCGTCGACATGCCGGTGGACAGGATGACGGGCTTGCCGGTGGCCTTGACGGCCTCGAGCAGCGGGATGTCGGTGACCGAGGCGGAGGCGATCTTGAAGGTCACGGCGTCGAAGCGGTCGAGGAAGTTCACCGAGTCGATGTCCCACGGGGAGGCGAACCACTGGATCCCGAGCTCCCGGGCGTAGCGGTCGATCTCCGTGTACTCCTCGTCCTCGAACTCCACCCGGAACTTGTACTCGAGGTAGGTCATCTCGCCCCAGGGGGTGTCCCGCCGCTTGGACTTCTGGTCCTCCGGGACCGCGACGTCGGGGTTCCGCTTCTGGAACTTCACCGCCTGCGCGCCGGCCTTGGCAGCCACGTCCATGAGCTGCTTCGCGATCTCGACGTCGCCGTTGTGGTTGATGCCGATCTCACCGATCATGTAGACCGGCTGGCCGGGACCGACGAGGATGTCGCCGATGGCGACCGGCTTGATCTCGTTCACAGACATGAGACCTTCTTTCTGGTGGTTGAGCGGGCTGGGTGATTCGGGTGCTGGATCATTCAGTTGTCCGGGATAAGGTCGCATACTTCGCGCACCGCCCCGTGGCCTCCGCGTTGCGACAATACCAGCCGCGCGGCGAGGAGGACCTGCGGATGGGCATCGGCGACCGCGATCGGCCAGCCGACCACGGAGAACGCCTCGAGATCGTTGATGTCGTTGCCGACGTAGGCCACGCGGGAGGGGTCGAGGTCCTTCTCGCGCATCCATTCCAGGAGCACGTCGGCCTTGTTGTCGATGCCCTGCGCGACCTCCACGCGGAGCTTCTCCGCCCTCCGGGTGACGACGGGATTCCGCTCCTTGGACAGGATGAGGAACGGCAGGCCGCTGCGGACCAGGCGGCTCACGCCCATCCCGTCGCCGCGGTGCACGCGGACCATCTCGTCGCCGTGTTCGTTGACGTAGCCGGCATCATCGGTGTGGACCCCGTCGAAATCGGTGACGAGGGCGTCGACATCGAGGACGGTGGGCTGCCCGCCGGCCGCGGCGACCGCGCGGACGAGCGTGAGGTCGGCCATCGTGTCGATCTCACGCGCCTGCTCGAGCGGCACCTCTTCGATCTCGATGCGGCCGAAGAACCGGTGGCGGTGCTCCTGCAGGCCGGAGGTGCGCATGATGTAGAACGCGCCGGTCTCGTTGTAGTGGATCTTGCGGTCCTGCCGGCGCGGGCGGAACGCGGCATCGTGGCCGACGGCCTGCGCGTGGCCCTCGTCATCGAGCGTCCACAGGAAGCTGTGGTCCTCGACGGCGGAGAACACGACGTCCGCGGCATCGGCGGCGACGCGCTCGATCGCGTTGCCGATCGACTGCGGGTCGATGAATGGCGAGGTGCACTGGAGGAACGCGGTGATCGCGTACTGCTCCGGCAGCTGCTCGAGGGTGTAGAGGAGGGCGTCCTCGCTGCTCGCGAAGTCCCCGGAGATCTCGTCGGGGCGGCGCACCACCGTGGCGCCTGCACGCTCGGCCTCGGCGGCGATGCCGTCGTGATCGGTGGAGACCACGACGAGGTCGACGCCGGTCGCCTCGGAGGCGGCCTCGACGGCGCGGGCGAGGAGCGTCTTGCCGGCGACCTTCTGGAGGTTCTTGAGGGGGATGCCCTTCGATCCACCTCGGGCGGGGATGATCGCGACGGTGCGCGGGAGCTCATTCTGGACAGTCACAAGGCCTCCAGGATACCTGTTCGGGTGTCAGTCGGGTGTCCGGGAGGTGGACTGCAGGTGACGTCGCCGGGTCCCACCGGGGCCGGAGGGAGACGGCCGCGGAGTCGGAGTGGGGAGGGTCACACCCAGGTGGGGTTCCACATGCGGGCGCGCCAGGCGTCGTGGGGGATGAGCTGGCCGGTGTAGATCGGGTAGAACCACGCGAAGGCGAGGATCGCCGCGGCGACGATCCCGGCGACCGCGAGCCGGCGACCGAGCAGCCGCCCGTCCGGCCGGGACCGGTCTCCGGAGGTCTCGCCCCACAGCAGACCCAGGCAGTAGGCGACGGCGAGCACGACGAACGGCGCCATGACGATGGTGTAGAAGGTGAAGATCGTGCGGTCCTGGTAGAAGAACCATGGTCCCCAGGTGGCGGCGAGTCCGGCGAGGATGCCGCCGGCGCGCCAGTCGCGTCGCAGCAGCCAGGCGCCGAGCAGGATGATGATCGCGACCGGTGCGAGGCCCCAGATCACCGGGTTGCCGAGCGAGGTGATCGCCTGGGCGCACTTCTCCACCGTGCAGCCGGCCTCCCCGTTCTCCACCGATTCGTAGAAGAACGAGGTGGGCCGCCACTGGACGATCCAGCCCCAGGGGTTCGACATGTAGGGGTGCTCGGAGTCGAGGCCCACATGGAAGGTGTAGGCGGTGTAGTGGTAGTGGCCGAGGCCGGCGAGCCAGTCGGGGAGGAACGACCACCAGCCCTCGTTGTCCGCGGCCCACTCCCGGTCCCAGCCGCCGGGGTTGAGGATCCAGCCGAGCCAGCACAGTACGTAGACGACGAACGCCACGGGCACGAGGGAGAGGAACGCCGGCACCGCGTCCTTGACGAGGACGGCGCGCCACGGACGCGCGATGCCGGCCTGCCGGCGGGCGGCGACATCCCACAGCACGGTGAGGATCCCGAACACGGCGAGCGCGTAGAGACCGGACCACTTGACGCCCATCGCCAGGCCCAGGCTGACACCGGCGGCCAGCCGCCAGGGGCGCCAACCGAGCCCGGGGCCGTGCTGGGCGGAGACGAGCCAGCGGCGGGCGGCGGCGAGCTGGCCGGCGAGGCCGCGCAGCTTCCGGGGGGAGAGGAGGTGGAGCGGATCCGTGGCGGCGGGGGTGCCGCCGTGCCGGGCGTCTGCGCGGTCCGCAGATCCCGTCGAGGACTGTCGGCGGTGCGCGGCGAGGACCGCGGGGTGGTCCTTCATCCGTTCGGCGAGGCGGCGTCGGGCCCACGCCCGGTCGCGGACGAGGCACCCGAAGCCCAGGAGGATGAAGAACATGAGGAAGATGTCGAGCAGGCCGGTGCGCGAGTGCACGAAGTGCTCGCCGTCGACGGCGAGGAGCAGGCCGGCGATCGACCCGATCCACACCGAGGAGAACAGGAGGATCGCGATCCGGGCGAGGAGGAAGATCGAGAGCGCGCCGACGAGCGCGGCGCCGAACCGCCAGCCGAACGAGGAGTCGGCGCCGAACAGCTCGATGCCCGCGCCCAGGATCCACTTGCCCAGCGGCGGATGGACGACGTAGGAGGGGGAGTCGAGGATGATCGAGGTGTCGCCGGACTCGAACGCGGGGTTGGGCTCGTCCGGCCAGTCCTTCTCGTAGCCGAACCGGGTGAGCGAGTAGGCGTCCTTGACGTAGTAGGTCTCGTCGAACACGAGGCGGTGCGGGAAGTCGAGGCGGATGAACCGCATCACCCCGCCGAGCACTGCGAGCAGCGCCGGGATCAGCCACGCGAGCGGCCCGCGCGGGGAGCGCAGGGGCAGCAGGCGGGACTCGAGGGTGGAGAAGCTCACACGGCACAGTGTAGACAGGCGCGCGGCATCCGCCGGAGGCGCGGCGGTGCGCGAGCCGCTGGTCCGCGGTCCGGACGGCACCTACGCTGGGATACAACATCCCCTTCACGAAAGAAGCTGACGCGACGATGTCGTTCAACCCGCAGGACCCGTACGCTTCGCAGGATCCCTCCGCCGGCGGCGTGAGGCAGCCGTACCCCGGTCCCCCGCAGGATCCCTCCGCGGGCGGCCCGCCGCAGCCGTACCCCGGTGCGCAGCAATCCCCGTTCGGCGCTGCGCCGCAGCCGTATCCCGGCGCCGCCCAGCCGGATCCCTACCCGGCCGCACCATCGTCGTACCCCGGGCAGCCGGGAAGCACGCCTGGACCGCAGTACGGATGGCCGCAGTACGGGGCACCGCAGTACGCATCGCCGCAGTACGCTGCGGCTACGGGAGGCATCGCCGGGCAGCAGCAGTCGAACCCGCTTGCGCTGACCTCGCTGATCCTCGGCGGCGTCGCCGCGTTCCTCACGCTCGTCGGTCTCCTGATCGGGATCCTCATCATCCCGGCCTTCCTCGCCGGGGCAGGAGCGGTCGTCACCGGCCACATCGCGCGGTCCCAGATCTCGCGGACCGGTCAGAGCGGCAGCGGCTTGGCGCTCGCCGGCATGATCACCGGTTACGTGGTCGTCGGCTTCTGCGTGCTGTTCACCGTGATCGCGTTCATCATCGGGTTCGCCTACGGCTTCGCCGGAGCACTCTGAGCCGCTGCGAACGATCCGGAACGACTCGTCCTCGCCCCGGCTCCGGACAATCACCCGCAGCCCCCGGTTCCGGCCGCACCTCGGCTCCGGGTCCATGCGGGCGGGCGCCTGCGCCAGGATCGGCGCGAGTATGGCCGAACCGTGACATCCGCCGATTGCCGCGGGACCGGTGAAGTCCTACCGTTGATTGCAGACGCCCGCAGAGAAGAAGGTCACCACCATGTCGAGCCACGGCTACCACTCCGATCCCTACGCCACCTCCGGTGGCGGCCAGTACGACCCCTACGCCGTGCAGAGCGATCCGTACGCCGCAGACCCCTACGCTGCGCAGGCCGGCTACTCCGCGCCCCAGCACTACCCGGCCGGTGGCGGATACGTGCAGCCGCCCCCGACGAACACCATGGCGCTGCTGTCCCTCATCATGTCGCTCGTCGGCATCGCGACCGGCGGCATGACCTCGATCCTCGGCATCATCTTCGGCCACATCGGCCGCAAGCAGATCAAGCGCACCGGCGAGGGCGGCGACCAGATGGCGCTGTGGGGCCTCATCGTCGGCTACGTCGTGCTCGGCCTGTGGATCCTGTTCTGGATCGTCTACATCCTGATCATCGTCGGAATGTTCGGACTCGCCATCTGGGGCTCCCAGGCCACCACCTACTGACCCGACACCGTGAACCCATGACCCCCACCCCCACCGCGCCCGAGGTGCCCGCTCCCCATCCCGGGGAGGGGCGCCTCGTCCTCGTCGGCACCCCGATCGGCAACCTCGGCGACGCCTCGGAGCGGATGCGCGCCGAGATCGCCGCCGCTGACCTCATCGCCGCCGAGGACACCCGTCGCTTCCTCGGGGTCGCCGACCGGCTCGGGATCACCCACACGGGGTCGGTCGTCAGCCTGTTCGACCACAACGAGCAGGCGAAGGCCGGCGAGCTCGCCGATGCCGTGGCCCGAGGGCAGCGTGTCGTTCTCCTCACCGACGCCGGCATGCCCGCCGTGTCCGACCCCGGCTACCGCGTGGTGCGCGAGGTCGCCGAGCGCGGGCTGCCCGTCACCTCGGCCCCGGGCCCGTCCGCGGTGCTCACCGCGCTCGCCCTGTCCGGTCTGCCCTCGGACCGGTTCGCGTTCGAGGGGTTCCTGCCGCGCAAGGCCGGCGAGCGCGCCCGGGTGCTCTCCGCGCTCGCCCGCGAGGAGCGCACGCTCGTGCTGTTCGAGAGCCCCCACCGGATCGCCGATGCGCTGGCCGACATCGCTGCGGCGTTCGGCCCCGAGCGGCGGATGACGATCTCCCGCGAGCTCACCAAGACCTACGAGGAGGTGCTGCGCGGCACCGCGGCCGAGCTCCGCGAGCGCGCCGCCGACGGCCTGCGCGGGGAGCTCACCCTCGTCATCGCCGGGCACTCCGGGGAGGCCGAAGCGCCGGCGGACCACCTGGAGGAGATGCAGCGGCTCGTCGACGCCGGGATGCGCGCGAAGACCGCTGCTGCCGAGGTCGCCGCCCGCCACGGGATGTCGACCCGCGCGATGTACGAGGAGCACCTCCGGGCCAAGGGCTGAGCGCCCGCCGGCCGGGGCCCGAGCATACCGGCGCGGTCGGTAGACTGGGTGCCCATGAGCTTCTACATCACCACCGCCATCGCGTACCCGAACGGCACCCCGCACATCGGGCACGCCTACGAGTACATCGCCGCGGACACCATCGCACGGTTCCAACGGCTCGCCGGCGAGGACGTCTTCTTCATGACGGGCACCGACGAGCACGGCCTCAAGATGCAGCAGACGGCGCAGAAGCTCGGCGTGAGCACCCAGGAGCTCGCCGACACGAACTCCGCGGCGTTCAAGGCGCTCGATGACATGCTCGGCATCTCCTACGACCGCTTCATCCGCACCACCGACGCGGACCACACCGCCGCCAGCCAGGAGCTGTGGCGGCGGATGGAGGCCGCCGGCGACATCTACCTCGACTACTACTCCGGCTGGTACTCGGTGCGCGACGAGGCGTACTTCACCGAGGACGAGACCGAGCTCGTCGACGGCGTGCGGGTCGCGCAGTCCTCCGGCGCGGAGGTCACGTGGACGGAGGAGGAGTCCTACTTCTTCCGCCTGTCGAAGTACCAGGAGCCGCTCCTCGAGCTCTACCGCGAGTGCCCGGAGTTCGTCGGCCCCGAGGTGCGTCGCAACGAGGTCGCCTCCTTCGTCGCCTCCGGGCTCAAGGACCTGTCGATCTCGCGCACGACCTTCGACTGGGGCATCCCGGTGCCCGGCGATGAGAAGCACGTGATGTACGTGTGGGTCGACGCGCTCACCAACTACCTCACCGGTGCCGGCTTCCCCCACGACGCGGAGGCGTTCGAGCGCTGGTGGCCGGCCGACGTCCACATCATCGGCAAGGACATCGCCCGCTTCCACGCGATCTACTGGCCGGCGTTCCTCATGAGCGCCGGGATCGAACTGCCCCGCCGCGTGCACGTCCACGGCTTCCTCTTCAACAAGGGCGAGAAGATGTCGAAGTCCGTCGGCAACGTCGTCGACCCCTACGACCTCGTCGACGGCTACGGGCTCGACACCGTGCGCTTCTTCCTGCTCCGCGAGATCTCCTACGGCCAGGACGGCTCCTACTCCCACGACGGGATCGTCACCCGCAAGAACACCGACCTCGCCAACGAGTACGGCAACCTCGCGCAGCGCTCGCTGTCGATGGTCGCGAAGAACTGCGACGGCGCGGTGCCCACCCCGGGACCGCTCACCGCCGAGGACGAGGCGCTGCTCGCCGCCGCCCGCGGCGCCTACATGCAGGCCCGCGAGCACATCGGCACGCAGAGCCTCCACCTCTACCTCGAGGCGTGCTGGAAGGTGCTCGCGGCGGCGAACAAGTACTTCAGCGCGCAGGAGCCGTGGAAGCTCAAGAAGACCGACGAGGCGCGCATGGCCACCGTGCTGTGGGTGACCATCGAGGTCGTGCGGATCATCACCCTGCTCGTGCAGCCGGTGATGCCGCAGTCCACCGCGCAGCTTCTCGACCTGCTCGCGGTGCCGGCCGACGCCCGCGACTTCGCCGCCCTCGACACCCCGCTCGTCGCCGGTACCCCTTTGCCCAAGCCCGTGCCGGTGTTCCCCAAGTTCCAGGAGGACTGATGGCATCCCGCGCCGCCGGAGACTACCCCGAGGTGCCCGAACCGCTCCCGCACCCCGGCGTCGACACCCACACCCACCTCGACATCTGCACCGGGGCCCGCGGACCGATCAAGACCGGGGAGCCGGACCCGGAGGTCGAACCCGGCGACGACGAGGAGTTCCCGCCGCTGTCGTTCTTCCACGACACCGCGATGCAGGCCGGGATCACCCGGATCATGCAGATCGGCTGCGACATGCGCTCGGCGCGCTGGACCGCCGAGCTCGTCGCCGGCGAGGCCGCCGCCGGCCGGGACTGGATGCTCGGCGGAGTGGCGATCCACCCCAACGAGGCCCCGCGCCTGGCCGCGGTGGGCCTCCTCGAGGAGTCGCTCACCGAGATCGAATCGCTGACCGCCGGCCCGCGGATGCGGGTGGTGGGGGAGACCGGCCTCGACTACTTCCGCACCGAGGGCGAGGGCGTGATCGCGCAGCAGGAGTCGTTCCGCGCCCACATCGAGATCGCCAAGCGCCGGGGGCTCGCTCTGCAGATCCACGACCGCAACGCCCACGCCGACGTGCTGCGGATCCTCGCCGAAGAGGGCGCGCCGGATGTCACGGTGTTCCACTGCTTCTCCGGCGACGCCGCCTTCGCCCGGGAGTGCGCCGAGCGCGGCTACTACATGTCCTTCGCCGGGAACATCACTTTCAAGAACGCCGCGGACCTGCGGCACGCGGCGGCAGTGGTGCCCGCGCACCTGCTGCTGAGCGAGACCGATGCCCCGTTCCTCACCCCGCACCCGCACCGCGGCCGGCCGGGCGGGCCGTACCTCACCGCGGTGACGCTGCGGAAGCTCGCCGAGGTGCGCGAGACGCCGCTCGCCGAGCTCTGCGCGCAGATCACCGCCAACGCCGAGCAGGCCTTCGGCACCTGGGACCTGTGAGGCGGGCGCGCTGACTTCCTGCCGCTCCGGCGGCAGTGACAGGAAAACGGGGAGCAGGCAGCTGGGAGCGGATAGTCGGGAGCGGCCTGCGACACCCTTTCGTGACCCGCGCCGTGACGCGGTGCGAGGTCCACGTCGCGGCCCTGACCTCGGGCGTTGTCTCGCGCATGTAACAGGATTGCCATTTTGATAACGAACCGGTTACGCTTGGTGCAGTCTTTTTCCTGCCCTCAGACTCCCTCGGAGGAACACGCGTGCACTCGATTCTGCGCAATCGCAAGGTCCAGATCGCCGGCCAGGCCGTGGTCATCACGGCGCTCGTCGGCGGTGCCGGATCGTTCGTCGCGCTGAACAAGTCGGTCAACCTCACGGTCGACGGGCAGTCCGAGCAGGTGCGCACCTTCGGGTCGACCGTGGGCGACGTGCTCGCCGCGCAGGGCCTCGAGGTCGATGAGCGCGACGCCGTGCAGCCGGGTGCCGACACCCGGATCGAGCGCGACATGAACATCGTGCTCAACACCGCCAAGGACCTCGACCTCACCGTCGACGGCATCGCCCTCGACGAGTGGACCACTGCGAACACCGTCGGCCAGGCGCTGGCCGACCTGGGTGTCGAGGCCGAGGGCGCCGAGGTGTCCCTGCCGCTCGACGAGACCCTCACCGAGGACGGAGCCACCGTCGACGTCGTCACCCCCAAGGGTGTGACCGTGGTGGCCGACGGTGAGCAGAAGATCGTCGAGGCGACCGCCGCCACTGTGTCCGAAGTCCTCTCCGAGGCCGGCATCGAGGTGGCCGGCGAGGACATCGTTTCCGCGCCGCTCACCGCCCCGGTCACCGACGGGCAGGTGCTCGACGTGCTCCGCGTGAAGTCGGAGACCAAGTCCGTCGAGGAGAAGATCGAGAAGAAGACCACCGTCAAGGAGTCCGCATCGCTCGACCGCGGTGAGACCAAGGTCGAGGAGAAGGGCAAGGATGGCGTGCGCGAGGTCGTGTACGACATCCGCACCGTCGACGGCGCCGAGGTCAAGAAGGAGAAGGTCTCGGAGAAGGTCGTCGCCGAGCCCGTCGATGCGGTCGTCGTCAAGGGCACCCGAGCGCCCGAGCCCACACCGGCCCCCGAGCGGGATTCGAGCTCGGACTCGAAGAAGGACTCCCAGGACTCGACCGGCGGTTCGGAGAAGAAGAAGGACTCCCAGGACTCGACCGGCGGTTCGGAGAAGAAGAAGGATTCCTCGAAGAAGACGGACTCCGACGAGGGCGGCAACTCCGGCAAGAAGGCCCCGGACGTCGATGACGGCAGCGTGTGGGACCGCCTCGCGCAGTGCGAGTCCGGCGGCAACTGGTCGATCAACACCGGCAACAGCTACTACGGCGGCCTGCAGTTCAGCTCGCAGACCTGGAAGGGATTCGGCGGTGGGAAGTACGCCCCCAACGCCCACCAGGCCACCCGCGAGCAGCAGATCGACATCGCCAAGAAGGTCCAGAAGCAGCAGGGCTGGGGCGCCTGGCCGGCCTGCACCCGCAAACTCGGGATCCGCTGAGCGGACCCGGAACACTTCCCCGCAGCCCGGAGCTGCTGAGCGCCACGGCACGACTGCACCACCGAGCACAACAGCACCACCGAGCACCACCGCACCACTGAGCACGACGACGGAACACGAACGCACCGCCCGCGGGCACCTCGGCAGGGGCCGCGCGGAGCACGGAAGCGCGACCCGGTGAGCGATCCTCACCGAGCGCATCTGGAGGAGACACATGGACATGCTGCGCAACCGCAAGGTTCAGATCGCCGGACAGGCAGTGATCATCACCGCCCTCGTCGGCGGCACCGGTGCGTTCGTCGCGCTGAACAAGTCGGTCAACCTCACCGTCGACGGGCAGTCCGAGCAGGTGCGCACCTTCGGCTCCTCGGTGGGCGACGTGCTCGCCGCGCAGGGCCTCGAGGTCGATGAGCGCGACGCCGTGCAGCCGGGTGCCGACACCCGGATCGAGCGCGACATGAACATCGTGCTCAACACCGCCAAGGACCTCGACCTCACCATCGACGGCGTGCCCGTCGAGGAGTGGACCACCGCCAACACCGTCGGCCAGGCACTGGCCGACCTGGGTGTCGAGGCCGAGGGCGCCGAGGTGTCCCTGCCGCTCGACGAGACCCTCACCGAGGACGGCGCCGCGTTCGAGGTCGTCACCCCCAAGGGTGTGACCGTGGTGGCCGACGGCGAGCAGAAGGTCGTCAACGCCACGACGACGACCGTGTCCGAGGTGCTCGCCGAGGCCGGCGTCGAGGTCTCCGGTGAGGACATCGTGTCCGCGCCGCTCACCTCCCCGGTCACCGATGGGCAGGTGCTCGACGTGCTCCGCGTGAAGTCGGAGACGAAGGCGGTCGAGGAGAAGATCGAGAAGAAGACCACCGTCAAGGAATCCGCATCGCTCGACCGCGGTGAGACGAAGGTCGAGGAGAAGGGCAAGGACGGCGTCCGCGAGGTCGTCTACGACATCCGCACCGTCGACGGCGCCGAGGTCAAGAAGGAGAAGGTCTCGGAGAAGGTCGTCGCCGAGCCCGTCGACGCAGTCGTCGTCAAGGGCACCCGCGCGCCCGAGCCCACACCGGCCGAGGACTCCTCCACCGGCGGCGGCTCCGATTCCGGGTCGTCCGAAGACTCCGGCTCCAGCGGCTCCGGCTCCAGCGGCTCCGGCTCCGGGAATTCCGGCGGCACGATGAGCAAGCAGGAGATCATCGACATGCTCGGCGGCCCCGGCACCCGCTGGTACAAGATCGTCAAGTGCGAGTCGGAGTTCAACCCGCGTGCCGTCAACCAGCAGAACCGGGCGCACTTCGGGCTCTTCCAGTTCAAGCTCGCCACCTGGCAGTCGGTGGGCGGCAAGGGCAACCCGGTCGACGCCAGCCCGCAGGAGCAGTTCAAGCGCGCCAAGATCCTCCAGGAGAAGGCCGGCTGGGGACAGTGGGCCTGCGCCTGAGCGACTGACCCCGCGTCCGCGGTATGTGCTGCGGACTCCCGACTCCCTCGGCCCGGCACGCATGTGCCGGGCCGATAGTCTGTGCGCATGGTGGATCAGCAGGCACAGCGCGAACGGATGGGCGACACCGACCTCGACATCGAGGAGGAGCTGCTCGGCGAAGCGGCATTCACGGTGACCGAGGGCACCGAGCGTCTCAACCGGACGTGGATCGAGCTCGTCGTCACCGGGCTGTTCGGCGGCATCGACATCGGCCTCGGCATTCTCGCGATGATCCTCGTCAAGCAGGCCACCGATTCCGACATCCTCGCCGGGATGGCGTTCGGCGTCGGTCTGCTCGCGCTGAAGATGGCCCACTCGGAGCTCTTCACCGAGGAGTTCCTGCTGCCGATCAACGCGATCGTCGCCGGGCAGGGGACGTGGACCCAGCTGTTCCGGCTGTGGTCGGTCACCCTCGTGTGCAATCTGGCCGGCGGTTTCGTCTTCGCCTGGCTCACCGTGCTCGCGCTGCCGGACTACCACGACACCCTCATCGACACCGCCTACGGCTATCTCTACCCCGAATCCGTGGGGACGATGATCGGGCTCTCCCTGCTCGCCGGCGCGACGATCACGCTCTCGACGCGCATGCAGCAGGGGACCTCGAACGACGTCGTCGTCGCGCTCATCTGCATGATCTCCGGGCTGCTCGTGATCGGCCTCGGCATGCTCCACGGCGCGCTCAACGCGATCGTGATCTTCGGCGCGATGCTCGCCGGCGCATCCGTCACCGTGGGGGACTTCCTGTCGTGGTTCGTCGTCGTCATCCCTCTCAACATGCTCGGCGGGCTGCTGATCATCACCCTGCCGCGCCTGCTGCGCACCCGCCGCATCCTCTCCGCGGTGCGCCGCGGTGACCTCTCGCTCGAGGACCTCGAGAAGGAAGCGAGCTGAGGGGCCGGGCGGGGCTGCCCAGGGGCGGATCGAGCGGCCCGGAGATCCGGTAGGCCCGACCCGCCCAGCCGTCCGGTCAGCCGATCGAGCGGTCGCGGCCCTCCCAGTGCGGGGCGCGCAGCGCCTTCTTGTCGATCTTGCCGAACGGCGTCTGCGGCAGCTCGGCGACGAACTCGACGGTCTTGGGGCGGGCGTAGTTCGCGAGCTTGTCCCGGCTGAACTCGATGAGGGCGGCATCGGTGAGGGGCGCCTCGGGCACGGTGCGGGCGACGATGATGGCGTGGACGGCCTCGCCCCAGTCCGGGTGCGGGACCCCGATCACCGCGGCCTGCGCCACCTGCGGGTGGCCGGCGAGCACGTCCTCGACCTCGCGGGAGTAGACGTTGAAGCCGCCGGAGATGATCATGTCATTGCGGCGGTCCTTGAGGTAGACGTAGCCGTCGGCGTCCATCACGCCCATGTCGCCGGTGCGGACCCACCCGTCCCAGAACTTCTCCGCCGTGGCCTCCGGGTTGCCGACGTACTCGGTGAGCGCGAACGGCGTCTTCACCGTGATCTCGCCGAGCTCGCCGAGCGGCAGCTCCGCACCGGTGTCGTCGGTGACCTTGACGAAGGTGAAGAGCGTCGGGTTGCCGCACGAGGCGAGGAGGTGCGGGCGCGCGGGGTCGTGGTCGAGCTTGGACAGGCGGGTGCAGAACTGCGGCGCCTCGGTCTGGCCGAACAGCTGGATGAACACCTGACCGAAGATCCGCAGGCCGTGCTCCAGGCGGGTGGGCGACATCGGGGCGGCGCCGTAGACGATCGTGCGCAGGCGCAGATCGGGGAGCTCGTTGAGGGCGTCGATGATGTCGAGCACCCGATAGATCATCGTCGGGACCATGAAGGTCCAGGTGATGCCCTCCTCGATGAGGAGATCGACGACGCGCTGGGCGTCGAAGGCCGCGAGGATGCGCACGGTGGCGCCGCGGCCGATCCCGGCGAGCGCGAGGGCGCCGGCGGCGTGGGCGAGCGGGGACATGACGAGCATCTGCTCGCCGACGGCGATGTCCGCCTCGATCATCTGGATGTAGAACGCGGCGGCCGCCGAGCGGCGGGTGTGGGCGACCGCCTTGGGCCGACCGGTGGTGCCGCCGGTGAAGTTGAGCTGGGATCGGACGTCCGGGTCGGCCGGGATCTCGCCGGCCCGCGGGGTGTAGTCGGCTCCCGGGACCTCGGGGAAGGGGATCGCGCCGGGGATCGTGCGGCCGGCCGGATCGGAGAGCTGGACGATCCGCGGGCGGCCGGGGGTGGTGGTGCCGGCGGGGGCCTCGGGGTTGCTGGCGAGGCGCTCGGCGAGCGCGCTGCCGAGCTCGTAGTCGGTGATGACGACGGAGGCGCCGGCGAACTCGAGCTGGTAGAGCACGGTGTCGAGCGCGGACATGTAGTTCGCCGGGGTCTTCACCGCGCCGAGCCGGGCGACGGCGGTGTCGAAGACGATCCATTCGGCGCGGTTGCCCGCGTACATCGCGACGACGTCACCGGGGCCGACGCCGAGCTCGCGGAGCAGATCGATCGTGGCGTCCGACCAGGCCCAGATGTCGCGATAGGTGAACTCGCGGTCGTCCTCGCGGACGGCGGGGCGGGTGGCGTGGATCCGGAACGAGTGCTCGTAGATCTCGGCGGGCGTGGTGAACATGGGGCCTCCAAACGACTGTGTTCAGCGGTGACGGGTGGTGCGTGCGGCGGTGCGGGTGCTCGTGGACGGGGGCTCCGCCCGGCGGGCGAGCGCGAGCTGAGGCAACGTGCCCGGTGACCGGGCCGGCACCTCGGCGACAGAATCAGTGAATGATCGCTAGGGTGATTTTAGACCAGGTGTCAAGGGCGCGCACTATGGTGTCCACGCGCAGGAGAGCGGTTCGCGCCACCGGGTCCTCGGCTCCATCACGCTTCTCGCTGCCTCGCGGTTCTGCCTGCATCGCGGTTCTGCCTGCATCGCGCTTCTGGACGCATCACGACCTCCGAAGGGCCCATTCGCGGGCGGTGGGTGATAGAACTCCTGCCGGAACTGCAAACTCCCGCGAAAACAGGTCTGTTCGAGTGGGCGGCTGCAGGAATCGCGGGAGTCTCCAGCCCCAGACTCGTTCCGGTCGCGCTTTCAGGTCAGGCGTGCGACGGAGTCTGCAGTGCCGGCTGCAGCCTTGACGGGCAGGGCAAAGGCCCCCATCGTCTCAGGCCCCGCCGGCCCGACCGCAGGTCCTCGCGACCCTGTTCCCTGTGGGCCGACTCAAAATCCGACACTCGATCTGGCACTCGAGTTGACCGAGTGCCAACCCCGTCCTAGAGTCGAATTAGCACAGCACACCAGTGAGTGCTAACAGGACTCAGAAACGGCTCCGGCCACTCGGCACCCGCGACGACGAGAGGTCGACCGGACGTCCACCGGTCACGCGCGCACCGTGCGCGTGCCCGTCGGACGCCCCCGGATCTGAGAATTCGGAACGACTACACACGAAGGAGAGTGCCGAACATGTCGGTCTCCATCAAGCCGCTCGAAGATCGGCTCGTCATCCGTCAGGTCGAGGCCGAGCAGACCACTGCTTCCGGTCTCGTCATCCCCGACACCGCCAAGGAGAAGCCCCAGGAGGGCGAGGTCGTCGCTGTGGGCCCCGGCCGCGTCGCCGACAATGGCAACCGCGTCCCGCTCGACGTCAACGTCGGCGACAAGGTCATCTACTCCAAGTACGGCGGCACCGAGGTCAAGTACCAGGGCGAGGAGTACCTCGTCCTCTCGGCGCGCGACGTGCTCGCCGTCATCGGCTGAACCGCTTCCGACCGGATTCCATCCGCTCACCGGATTCCACCAATCTCTAAGGAAGTGACGTATGCCCAAGACTCTGCAGTTCGATGATGACGCCCGCAAGGCGCTCGAGCGCGGCGTGGACGTCCTCGCCAACACCGTCAAGGTGACGCTCGGCCCGCGCGGCCGCAACGTCGTGCTCGACAAGCAGTGGGGTGCGCCCACCATCACCAACGATGGTGTGACCATCGCCCGCGAGGTCGAGCTCGACGACCCGTACGAGAACCTCGGCGCCCAGCTCGCCAAGGAAGTCGCCACCAAGACCAACGACGTCGCCGGCGACGGCACCACCACCGCGACCGTGCTCGCCCAGGCCCTCGTCCACGAGGGACTGCGCAACGTGGCCGCCGGTGCCGCCCCCGGCCAGCTCAAGATCGGCATCGAGAAGGCCGTCGACGCCGTCGAGGAGCAGCTGAAGAAGATCGCCCGCGAGGTGGCCGACTCCCAGGAGATCGCCCACGTCGCAGCCCTGTCCGCCCAGTCGCAGGAGATCGGCGAGCTCATCGCCGAGGCCTTCGACAAGGTCGGCAAGGACGGCGTCATCACGATCGACGAGAGCCAGGCCTCCTCGGTCGAGCTCGAGTTCACCGAAGGCATGCAGTTCGACAAGGGCTTCCTGTCTCCGTACTTCGTGACCGACGCCGATCGTCAGGAAGCCGTCCTCAGCGATCCCTACATCCTCATCAACCAGGGTAAGATCTCGAACATCCAGGACCTGCTCCCGGTGCTCGAGAAGGTGCAGCAGGCCGGCAAGCCGCTGTTCATCGTGGCCGAGGACATCGAGGGCGAGGCCCTGTCCACCCTCGTGGTCAACAAGATCCGCGGCATCCTCAACGTCGCCGCGGTCAAGGCCCCGGGCTTCGGCGATCGTCGCAAGGCGATCCTCGAGGACCTCGCCGTCCTCACCGGCGGCCAGGTCATCACCGCGGACATGGGCATGAAGCTCGACCAGGTGACCCTGGATCAGCTCGGCAGCGCCCGCACCGTGACGATCACCAAGGACAACACCACCGTCATCGACGGTGCGGGGTCCGATGACGACGTCGCCGGCCGGGTCGCCCAGATCCGCGCCGAGGTGGCCAACACCGATTCCGACTGGGATCGGGAGAAGCTGCAGGAACGCCTGGCGAAGCTCGCCGGCGGAGTCGCCGTCATCAAGGTCGGCGCCGCCACCGAGGTGGAGCTCAAGGAGCGCAAGCACCGCGTCGAGGACGCCGTGTCCGCGACCCGTGCCGCCATCGAGGAGGGCGTCGTGGCAGGCGGAGGCTCCGCTCTCGTCCACGCCGTCAAGGCGATCGAGGGCACCGACCTCGGCCTGAGCGATGACGCCGCCACCGGTGTCGCCATCCTCCGCAAGGCCGTCGTCGAGCCGCTCCGCTGGATCGCCGAGAACGCCGGCCAGGACGGCTACGTCGTGGCCTCCAAGGTCGCCGAGCTCGAGTCCGGCCAGGGCTACAACGCCGCGACCGGCGAGTACGGCGACCTCATCGGCGCCGGCATCATCGACCCGGTCAAGGTGACCCGTTCGGCGCTGCGCAACGCGGCCTCGATCGCGGCCCTCGTGCTCACCACCGAGACCCTCGTGGTCGAGAAGAAGGAAGAGGAGGACGACGACTGATCGTCGCCCCCGACACCCTTCGGTGATCACCGCACGGTGATGCGCCTGCGGGCCCGGAACTGCGGTTCCGGGCCCGCAGTGCATTCACCGGCGGCCGGCGGGCGGTGGGCAAAGGCGACGGCCTGCGGCCGGTGGCTGCCGGCTGGTGGGCAAGGGCGGCGGTCGGCGGCGGGCGGCGGGCGGCGGCCGGCGGGCAAAGGCGGGTGCGCGGCAGAAGAGCGCCGGTCGGCGGCCGGCGGGCAAGGACGAGCCGTGTGCCTGGGCGGGCCGTGTGCATGGGCGGCAGGAGGGCGGCGTTTCCCGGTCACTCCGGCGCTATCGACTGCGCTCCGCCGCCACTTCGGTGCGGTTGCGGAGCTTCCGTGGTCACTCCAGTGCGGTTGGTTCGTTCCGTGGTCACTCCAGTGCGGTCGTGGAGCTTCCCTCGTCATCGTGGTGCGCTTACCGGCGGGTAATCGCACTGCAGTGCCTCACGAACCGGTTGTCCCCACGCACCGTCCGTCCCCACGAACCGGCTGCCTAAGTGCCCCACGCGCCAGGTGTCCCCCGAACCGACTGCCCCCGAACCGGTTGTCTCCATGACCCGGCTGCTTCCACACACCGGCGTGAGTGAACCGAGGCCTCGTGCGGCCCTATCCTCGGGATTCCGGCGTCAGGCGGCCCGGCTCACCGTGCCGCGCCGCCGCTCGAGCGCCGAGCGGATCAGCCGGATGATCGTCTCCGGGCGCGTGGACTGCGTGACCCGGATGTATTCCCAGCCGGCCTCCCGGAACACGCGCTCCCGCACGATATCGATGTCCCATTGGCGAGGGTCGGTCCGGTGATGCTCGCCTTCGTACTCGATGGCGATGCGCAGCTCCGGGTACGACAGGTCGGGGTGCAGGGTCTCGTCGTCGAACCGCACGGGGTGCGCCACCACCGGTTCCGGAAGCCCGGCTGCCACGATGAGTAGGCGGAGGTCGGTCTCCCGCGGAGAATCCACACCTGCCCGTGCAGAGGCGAGGGCGGTGCGGAGAGCTTCGCTGCCACGGAACCGAGGGGAGTCCTCGATCATCTTTCTGATGTCGTCCGGGTGAGCTGCCGGCGGGCCGTGCCATCTGCCGCAGATCGTATCGAGCACCGTGATGAGCTGACGAGGAGTGGACGAGGCGCTGATCCCGCGCAGCACCTCGGACTGCCGGGCCATCATCACTCCGCGGTGCACCGCTGTCGCCACGTCGCGAGGTCCGTGCCCCCGCACGCCCGCTCGGCGCATCCGCGACCTCGGCGTCGTCACGTCGATCGGGCCGCGGACGACATACGGGATGGGCCACCCGAGCAGGAACGCGGCGGTCGCGTGGGAGACCACGGCGTCCGGTCTCTGCAGCTGCAGCGCGCGAACGCGGGTGTGGATGTCGAGCCAGTGGTCGTCGACCCAGCTCGGCACCCGCAGAGGCTCGGTTTCGGAGGGGTGGATGTAGACGCCCGGGAACGGCTGGGCCGTGTCGCCGCGTCCGGACAATGCGTACTCGGACAGACCGAGGCGCTTCGCATCCTGCCGTCGTGCCAGCACCGGCATCCGAATGAGGATCTCCTTGTCATGTCTCATCTGTCCAGGGTGCGGCTCCGAGCCCTGCGTGTCCGGTGTGGCCTGCTGCCTGTGGATGGAGCGGTTCAGTTCCACAGCCCGGCAGTGCACCGGAACGGTCGCCTGTGACCAGCGGTCGGATGCAGCCGGCCGGCTCCGGCAGTGCCGCGCCCGGGCGCTTGGGTTACGCGGACGCCAGGGTACTGGAGCCGCGGGAGACCCGGGTGCGAGAGCTTCGTCGGTGGCAGGGCGCCAGGATGCTGGAGTTTCGGCTCGCGATGAGCGACTGCGCCTCGGGCTCCGGTGAGCTCTGCGGAATCACGGCAGCATCTGCGATCCTGGTGGCATGTGGATGGGATGGATCGAGATGGACCTCCGCCTGGGCGATGTGCATTCCCTCAAGGCCAAGCGCTCGGTCGTCCGGCCGATCATCGCCGAGGTGCGCAAGCGCTTCCAGGTCAGCGTCGCCGAGGTCGACCACCTCGACCTGCACCGGCGTGCGGCGATCGGGGCGGCGGTGGTGAGCGCAGATCACCAGCACACTGTCGAGATGCTCGATGCCGTCGAGCGCCTGGTCGCAGCCCGGCCCGAGATCGAGCTGCTTTCGGCCCGGCGCGGACTGCGCACGAGCGACGACGAGTAGCGGCAGGAGCCGAGCGCCGGAACCTCAACGCCAGGCGCCCAGTGCCGAGCGCCGGAACAGTCTCTGCATCCTCGCTCGAACCGCCCGGTCCTCGACCCCGCCGGTTCGAGGTGCAGCGCAGTGCGGATACTCGCGGGGAACCGCACTGGAGTGGCTGTGAAACCCGGGGTGCCGCACGGGATTGACCCCGGAACTGGCGAACCGCACTGGAGTGGCCGGCGAACTGCGAGCCAGTGAGTTGGCGTGCCGACCCGGCCGGAGACGCAGCGTTCGACCCGCTGATCCCTCCGGCCGGTTCGATCCGCTGGTCCCTCCGGCCGCCGACCCGGTCCTCCCCGCCCCCCCCCGGCGCCCCTCGGGCACCGGCCTGGTTCGGTGCTGTGATCGTGATTACACTGGTCCCACCTGCACCCACCGGGACATCGCCGTCCGCCGGGTGCACGCCTCGACCGAGGCGCGGATCCAGACCCCTGTGAGGTGCCGACGATGGCGAACCCGTCGAACGTGCTCCGAGCCCACGAACAGCTCGACACCGGAGAGCTGACCGCGGTCAGCGGCCTGCGTGAGATCGTGCGCTCCTCCTGGCAGCGCTCGCTCGAGCACCACCGCGACCCCGACCGCAGCCGCCCGGCCCATGCCCTCGACTCCCGAGCCCTGGCCGCGGCACGCAGCTCCCATCCGCTGCGCCTCGTGCTGCCGGTGTTCGAGCAGCTCCTCGCCGCCCCCGCCGCCGGCACCGGCCTGCTCGTCGCGATCGCCGACGAGCACGGCCGCATGCTGTGGGTGCTCGGCGATGACGACGCGCTGCGCCGCGCCTCGGGCATGGGGTTCGAGGCGGGGATGGACTGGTCGGAGGAGTCGATCGGCACGAGCGCCCCGGGCACCGCCCTGGTCACCGGGGAATCGGTGCAGATCACCGGGCCGGAGCACTTCGCCAGGTCCGTCCACCCGTGGAGCTGCACCGCGGTGCCGATCCGCGACCCGCGCACCCGCCGGCTGCTCGGCGTCGTCGACCTCACCGGCGACGAGAAGGCCGTCGCCCGGCACAGCCAGCCGCTCGTCGAGGCCGCCGTCGCCGCCGCCCAGGCCGAGATGCGGGCGCTGCTCCACGACAGCGCCCCGGCCTCGGCGCCCGCGGACGGTTCGGCACAGACATCGGCCCCTGCACCGGGGGCCGGGTGGGTGCCGAGGTCGGTGCCGGACCCCAGGCGGACGCAGCACGCGGGACCGGTGCGAGGTCCGCAGCCGGCGCAGGCCGGGGAGTCGGCAGGAGGCGCGAAGCCGGCACCGGACGCGGAACCGCCGGGGCTCCGGTTCGCGCCCAGCGCGCACGAGGCGCCTGTCGACCAAGTCCCACCCGGCGACCAGGCGGCACCCCGAGGCCGAGGTGCTGAGGGGGCGCCCCACCGCCGAGGCGCGCAGGACTCTCCCCGGACCGTCGCCGTGCTGCGGACGACCGGTCTGCAGGTGCCCCTCCTCGACGTCGCGGGCGGGCCGGTGCAGCTGCGCCAGCGCCATGCGGAGATACTCTCGATCCTCGCCCTCCACCCCGCCGGGGTGTCGAGCGCCGAGCTCGCCGCGCTGCTCGCCACCGACGGGGAGCCGCTGGCGGCAGTGACCCTGCGCGCGGAGATGACGCGCCTGCGCAAGGTGCTCGAGCGCTGGTGCCCCGAGCTGCCCCTGCTGTCCCGGCCCTACCGCCTGCCCGCGGGGATGAGCGCGGACTTCCTCCGCGTCACCCGGGCGATCGCCGCCGGGGAGCTCGACGCCGCCCTGGCCGATTACCGCGGCGAGCTGCTCCCGTGCTCGGACTCCGCCGCGATCGACTCCGAGCGCCACCGGCTCGCCGCGGCGCTGCGCAGCGCCGTCCTCGAATCGGGCACGCCGGAGCAGCTGTGGGAGTACCTCCAGCTCCCGGAAGCCGCCGCGGACGAGGAGGCCTGGCGACTGGGCCTGCGGATCCTGCCCGCCCGCTCACCCAAGCGCAGCCTCGTCGTGTCCCACCTCGAGGAGCTCCTCGCCGGAGCATGACCGGCCGGCGCGCACCTCGGCCCCGGCTCCCTGCCATGGTGCCCGTGCTCCGTCGGCGGGCGTGCGCACCGCTCCCACCTCGCCTGCAACCTTGAGGCAACCCCCGTCGCATTAGCGTGGACGCATCTCCCGGCAACGAGGCCGGACGAGTACACGATGACGACGAAGGAGTTGGCATGGTCGTATACGCACAGCCCGGCACCGAGGGTTCGAAGGTCACATTCAAGTCCCGCTACGACAACTGGATCGGCGGCGAATGGGTCGCCCCGGTCAAGGGGAACTACTTCGAGAACATCAGCCCGGTCACCGGCAAGCCGTTCTGCGAGGTCGCCCAATCCACCGCCGAGGACATCGAGGTCGCCCTCGATGCCGCGCACGGCGCCGCACCCGCCTGGGGGAGGACCTCGCCGGCGGAGCGCGCGGTGATCCTCACCCGGATCGCCGACCGCATCGAGGAGAACCTCGAGATGATCGCCGTCGCCGAGACCTGGGACAACGGCAAGGCGATCCGGGAGCCGCTCAACGCGGACCTGCCGCTCGCCGTCGACCACTTCCGGTACTTCGCCGGGGCGATCCGCGCGCAGGAGGGGACGCTGTCGCAGATCGACGAGGACACCGTCGCCTACCACTACCACGAGCCCTTGGGCGTCGTCGGCCAGATCATCCCGTGGAACTTCCCGATCCTCATGGCGGTGTGGAAGATCGCCCCCGCGCTCGCCGCCGGCAACGCGATCGTCCTCAAGCCCGCCGAGCAGACCCCGGCCTCGATCCTCGTGCTCGTCGAGCTCATCGGCGACCTGCTGCCCCGGGGCGTGCTCAACATCGTCAACGGATTCGGCGTCGAGTGCGGCAAGCCGCTCGCCTCGAACAAGCGGATCCGCAAGATCGCGTTCACCGGTGAGACGACCACCGGCCGCCTCATCATGCAGTACGCCTCGCAGAACCTCATCCCGGTCACCCTCGAGCTCGGCGGCAAGAGCCCGAACATCTTCTTCGCCGACGTCGCGCAGGAGAAGGACGCCTTCTACGACAAGGCGCTCGAGGGCTTCGCAATGTTCGGCCTCAACCAGGGCGAGGTGTGCACCTGCCCGTCCCGCGCGCTCGTCCAGAAGTCGATCTTCGACGACTTCGTCGCCGCCGGTATCGAGCGCGTCAAGTCCGTCAAGCAGGGCAACCCGCTCGACACCGACACCCAGGTGGGCGCGCAGGCCTCGAACGACCAGCTCGAGAAGATCAAGTCCTACCTCGACATCGGCAAGCAGGAGGGCGCGAAGGTGCTCGTCGGCGGTGAGCAGGCGCAGCTCGACGGCGACCTCGCCGACGGCTACTACGTCGCCCCGACGGTGTTCCAGGGCGACAACTCGATGCGGATCTTCCAGGAGGAGATCTTCGGCCCGGTCCTCGCGCTCACCTCGTTCGAGGACTACGACGAGGCAATCTCCGTGGCCAACGACACCCTCTACGGCCTCGGCGCCGGGGTGTGGAGCCGCAACGGCAACATCGCCTACCGGGCCGGCCGGGCGATCCAGGCCGGGCGCGTGTGGGTGAACAACTACCACAGCTACCCGGCGCACGCGGCGTTCGGCGGGTACAAGAGCTCGGGCATCGGCCGCGAGAACCACCTGATGATGCTCGACCACTACCAGCAGACGAAGAACCTGCTGGTGAGCTACTCGGACAACGCGCTCGGCTTCTTCTGAGCCGCGTCCGCCGAGCCTCCGGCCGGGCTGCGTGACGCCTGCGCGGCGCGGCCGGAGGGCACCGGTACCACCCCTCGGTCCCGGGCGCGTCCCCGGACCGCCCCCGGACGGGGCCACCCGTCCCACCCCGATCCACCTGTCCCCGGGCGGCTCCGCCGTCCCCGACGTGACCCCTTCCCATCCCTGAAGTGAACCGCTACGAGAAGGATTCAGTGACATGTCCACCATGAGAGCAGCAGTAGTCGAGCAGTTCGGCGACTCCATCACCGTCGATGAGGCCGTCGAGACCCCCACACCCGGACGCGGACAGGTGCTGGTGAAGCTCATCGCCAGCGGCGTCTGCCACACCGACCTCCACGCCCTCCACGGCGACTGGCCGGTCAAGCCCGAGCCACCCTTCATCCCCGGCCACGAGGGCGTGGGAGTCGTCGAGGCCGTCGGTGAGGGCGTGACCTCACTCGCGGTCGGCGACATGGTCGGCAACGCCTGGCTCGCCTCGGGCTGCGGGCAGTGCGAGTACTGCCGCACCGGCTGGGAGACCCTGTGCGAGCAGCAGACCAACGGCGGCTACTCCGTCGACGGCTCGTTCGGCGAGTACATGCTCGTCGAGGCGGACTACGCCGCGAAGATCCCCGAGGGCGCCGACCCCTACGAGATCGCCCCCGTGCTGTGCGCCGGCGTCACCGTCTACAAGGGCCTCAAGCGCACCGAGGTGCGGCCCGGCCAGTGGGTCGTGATCTCCGGGATCGGCGGCCTCGGGCACATCGCGGTGCAGTACGCGGTGGCGATGGGCATGCGCGTGATCGCCGTCGACGTCGCCGACGACAAGCTCGCGCTGGCGAAGAAGCACGGCGCGGAGATTACCGTCAACGCCTTCGCCGTCGACCCGGCCGAGGAGATCCAGTCGAAGACCGGGGGCGCGCACGGCGTGCTCGTCACCGCCGTCCACCCGGCGGCGTTCCGCCAGGCGATCGACATGACCCGCCGCGGCGGCACGATCGTGTTCAACGGGCTGCCCCCGGGCGAGTTCCCGGCGCCGATCTTCGACATCGTCCTCAAGGGACTGACGATCCGCGGCTCGATCGTCGGCACCCGCCAGGACATGGACGAGGCGCTCGCCTTCTACGCCGCCGGCAAGATCAAGCCGACGTACAGCAAGCGCCCGCTCGAGGACATCAACGCCGTCTTCGACGAGATGGAGCACGGCAAGATCGAGGGCCGCGTCGTCATCGAGTACTGACCCGCACCCCGGCCGAGGCGCCGGCCCGGCTCCTGCCGGCCGGCGCCTCGGCCCCGGGACACGTCAGGTGGTCACAGATCCACGATTCCGAGCCTACGGATCGTGGATCTGTGACCACCTGAGTGCGTTGAGGCGATCCCGTGCCCGAGGTGTCCGTGCCGTGCCCGAGGTGTCCGCGGCGGGGCCGACCGTGTCGGGCTGCCCGAGGTGCCCAAGGCTGGGTGCCCGCGCCGGGCTGGCGGCTCAGGCGGGGGAGCCGGAGAAGGCGGGTGCCGGGGTGGGGGTCGTCGCCTCGGTGTCGCCCGAATCGGTATCGCGCGACTCGCTTCCGCCCGCCCCGGCTGCTCCTGCTGCCCGATCACCGAAAGCGCCGCGGTAGCGGGCGGCCGGGTGGCGGTCGGGGAGCCGGTCGTGACCAAAGATCCGGCCGCGCAGCGTCGTCGCCTCGCCGTAGGAGGTCTTCGCCAGGCCGCGCTCCTGCAGCGTCGGCAGCAGGTGGTCGATGAAGTCGGTGTACGACTCCGGCAGGCGCCAGTTGACGACGTTGATGCCGTCCACCCCCGCCCGCTGCCACTCGGTCAGCCGGTCGGCGATCTGCTCCGGGGTGCCGACGAGCGACTGGCCGATCATCCGGTTCCGCGCGAGATCGCCGAGCACCGGCTCGCGGCCCGGGGTCGCCGCCCGCAGCCACTCGACGTGCCCGCGGCCGCCGTTGTTCGGGATGTCCTTGAGCGGGGTGTCGGCCGGCAGTCGCGTGCCGTCGGGCAGGACGCCGATCGAGGCGTGAGTCGCGTACCCGGTGTCCGAGGCGTAGTCGAGGAGGTCGCGGTTCTTCGCCTGCGCCTCGGCCTCGGTGCTGCCGATGACGAAGCTCATGCCCTGGAAGAACCGGATGTCGTCGCCGTGCCGGCCGTTCGCCACCGCCTGCTCGCGCGCCCCGTCGATGTGCTGCCGGGCGACATCCGGGTTCGGGGTGGCGATGAACACCGCCTCCGCGTGTCGGGCGGCGAACGCGATGCCGCGCGGGGAGCCGCCGGCCTGGAACAGCAGCGGCGTGCGCTGCGGGCTCGGCGCGGGCAGGTGCGGGCCCTCGACCCGGTAGCGCTCGCCGACATGGTGGATCTTGTGGATCCGGGCGGGGTCGGCGAACCGGCCGCCGGCCCGATCCTTGAGCAGCGCGCCCTCGTCCCAGGACCCCTCCCACAGCTTGTACACGACGTCGACGTACTCGTCGGCCCAGTCGTAGCGGGCGTCGTGCTCGACGAGTCCGGGCAGCCCGAAGTTCCGGGCGGCGTTCTCCTGCGTCGAGGTCACGATGTTCCAGGCGATGCGGCCCTTCGACAGATGATCGAGGGTAGAGATCTGGCGGGCGAAGTTGAACGGCGGGTTCTGCATGACGTTCGAGGTCGTCGCCAGCCCGATGTGCTCGGTCACGGCGGCGAGCGCGCTGAGCAGCACGGTCGGGTCGTTGCTCGGGATCTGCAGCCCCTCGTGGACGTTGTCGACGTAGGAGCCGTCGGCCGGCCCGTAGAGCCCGGACACGTCGGCGAAGAACATCGCGTCGAACAGTCCGCGCTCGAGCGTGCGCGCGAGGTCGAGCCACAGGTCGAGGCCCTGGTACTCGACCTGGCCGGCGTCCGGGTGGCGCCACTGGCCGTGCTGGATGTGCGAGGGGGTGTTCATGAGGAACGCGTTGAAGAGCAGCGGGCGGGTCATGGTGGACTCCTTCGTGGGTGTCGGTGGACGGCGGAAGACGGTGTCGGTGGGTGTGGGGTGGTCCGTGTGTGTCGGACGATCGGTGGGTCAGAAGGTCACAAGGTCAGGAGGCCAGTGGGCTCAGGAGGCCAGTGGGCTCAGGAGGTCAGTGGGGTCGGGCGGATGCCGGTGCCGTCGCGGCGGCGGCCGAGCGGTCGAGCGTGTGGAGGGACTCGACGAGCGTGCGGGTGTAGGGGTGCGCGGGGGCGTCGAAGATCTGCTCGGGCGTCCCGGACTCCACGACCCGGCCGTCCTTCATCACGAGCACCCGATCGCTCAGGTGGCTGATGACGCCGAGGTCGTGGGAGATGAAGAGGCAGCTCGTGCCGAGGTGCCGCCGCAGGTCCGCGAGCAGGTCGAGGATCTGGGCCTGCACGGACACGTCGAGCGCGGACACCGCCTCGTCGAGCACGAGGACATCCGGCTCCGGGGCGAGCGCCCGGGCGATCGACACCCGCTGGCGCTGCCCGCCGGACAGCGTGGCAGGATTCCGCCCGGCGACCTCCGGGGCGAGCCCGACGAGCCCGAGGAGTCGGAGCACCTCGGCATGCGGCCCGGCGCCGCTGCGCCCGGCCGGATCGGCGCCGGAATCCGCAGCACCCGACCCGGCTCCGCCCGAACCTGCAGCGTTCGAACCCGCAGAGTCCGAGCCGGAGGAGCGCACGGAGAGCGCGTCGCGGAGGATCCGTTCGACGCTCCAGCGCGGGTCGAAGGAGCTCAGCGGGTCCTGCTGGACGACGGAGATCCGGGAGCGCAGGGCCCGCCGCCTCCGCTCGGGGAGGGCCGACCAGTCGTGGCCGAGGAGGGTCACGGTGCCGGAGTCCGCGGACTCGAGGCCGAGCGCGATCCGAGCCGTGGTCGACTTCCCCGACCCGGATTCACCGACGATCCCGAGGACCTCGCCCCGGTGGAGCCGGAAGGACACGCCGTCGACCGCCCGGTGCACCCTCCCGCGGCGTCCGCGGAAGGTCCGGGTCAGCTCGCGCGCCTCGAGCACGATCTCCGTCGGGGTGCCCACCGGACCCTGAGCGCCCACCGGACCCTGAGCGCCCACCGGACCCGGGGCGCCCACCGGAGCCGAGGTGCGCTCCGGCCGGGCACCGATCGCCGCCCGGCCGGAGGCTCTCACGGAAGCGGCGTCCGCCTCGTCCGGCCCTGCGCTCAGGCGCCGGCCGCGGGTGGCCGCGCTCGGCACCGCCCGGATGAGCGCCCGGGTGTAGGGGTGCGCGGGCCGGGCGAGGACCTGCGCGGTGGGTCCCTGTTCGACGACGTGCCCGCCGCGCATGACGAGGACCTCGTCGGCGAGGTGCGCCACGACTGAGAGGTCGTGGCTGATGAGGATGATCGATTCCCCGGCCGCCTTCATCTGCTCGAACACCCTGAGCACCTGTGCCTGGACGGTGACGTCGAGCGCCGTTGTCGGCTCGTCGGCGATGAGCACCTGGGGGCCGAGTGCGATCGCCGAGGCGATGAGGGCGCGCTGCCGCAGCCCGCCGGACAGTTCCCCGGGACGCTGCCGGGCGCGGACCTCCGGGGTGGGGACGCCGGCGGCGGCGAGCAGCTCGACGGCGCGCCGGGCGCGGACCGCGCGCGGACCGACGCCGTGGAGGCGCAGCGCCTCGGCGATCTCCGCCCCGACCGGGCGCAGCGGGTCGAGGGAGACGAGCGCGTCCTGGAGGACGAAGCCGATCTCCGCGCCGCGGATCCGCTGCCAGGTGCGCTCGCCGGCGGTGAGCAGGTCGTGGTCGCCGAGGCGCAGGGCGCCGGCGCGGACCTCGGCGCCGTGGCCGGGGAGGCCGACGAGCGTGCGGGCGGTGACGCTCTTGCCGGAGCCGGATTCGCCGACGATCGCCACGCATCGCCCCGGGTGGAGTTCGAAGGACAGGCCGTGGACGATCTCCCGGAGCTCGCCGTCCCGGCGGAACCCGACGTGGAGGTTCTCCACCCTCAGCCGAGGCGCGCCGGTACCCGGGGCACCGCCGGGCGCGCCGGTGGCTGCGGCGGCAGGGGAGTGCTGGGCGCCGGCAGGCGCCTCGGCGCCGGTGCGGGCAGGGCCGGTGCCGGTGAGCCCATCGGGAGGGCCGCCGACCGGTGGGCCGGGGCGGACGCTGCCGGCCGGGCCGGACCCGCCACCGGTGGGGGTGGTGGTCGTGAGGAGTTCGGGGGTCATATCAGCGTCCTGTCTCGAGGCGGGTCTGGATGTGCTTGCCGAGCGTCGTCGCGGCGAGCGCGAGCACGGCGATGACGAGGCCCGGAACGACGACGAGCCAGCCGGCGGCGGTGAGATAGGCCCGCCCGGCGTCGAGCAGGGCACCCCACTCCGGCGACGGGGGTGCGACCCCGAGGCCGAGGAACGCGAGGCTCGAGGCCCACACGATCGACTGACCGATCGACATCGTGAAGATCCCGACGAGCGGGCGCAGCGCGTTCGGCAGGATGTGCGCCGCGACGACCCGCAGGCGCCGGTGGCCGAGCCCGGTGGCCGCCTCGACGTAGCCTGAGCTGCGGGCCGAGAGCAGCTGCCCGCGCACGATCCGCGCGTACCCCGGCGCGGTCCCCACCCCGACGGCGAGCACGAGGCTCAGCGGCGAGGGGCCGAGCGTGGCGATGAGGAGCAGCGCGAGGAGCAGGGTGGGGAAGGCGAAGAGGATCTCGATCGTGCGGTCGGCCGCGCCGGACAGGATCCGGCCGGTGAGCGCGGAGGCCGCGGCGAGCAGCACCGCGAGCGTGAGGCTCACCGCCGCCGCCCCGAGCCCGATGAGGAGCGACAGGCCGGTGCCGTGGACCACGCGGGTGTAGAGGTCGCGGCCGAGTTCGTCGGTGCCGAACCAGTGCGCGGCCGAGGGCGCCTGCAGGGTGGCGCCGAGGTCGAGCGACTCCGGGCTGCCCGGGGCGAGCAGGCCCGGCGCCACCGCGGCGAGCGCGAACATCGCGAGCGTCGCCGCGGCCGCGAGCGGGCCGAGGGGCAGGCGGGGCGAGCGCCCGGCCGGGGTCGTCGGGTGCGGGGCGGGCGCCCCGTCGCCGGGAGCCGGAGTGCCGGGTGTTGGAGCGCGGAGAGCCTGAGCGCCGGGAGCCGGAGCGCTGGGTGCCGAGGAGACACGCGCCGGACTGCCGACCGGCGTCGACGGGACGGGGGCAAGGGGTGGGGTGGTCATGCTTTCAACCTCGGATCGATGAGGGCGGCGAGCGCGTCGACCGCCAGGTTGACGAGGACGTAGAGGGCGGCGATGAGGACGATGATCCCGGTGGCGACAGGCAGGTCCTGGGCCTCGATCGCGGACACGAGGACCCGGCCGATGCCGTTGCGGTTGAACACCGACTCGACGATCACCGCCCCGGACACGGTGGCGCCGAGCGCCCAGCCGGACAGGGTGAGCGGCGGGATCGCGGCATGGCGCAGCACGTGCCGCAGCCGCACCCCGAGGTCGCCCATGCCGCGCACCCGGGCCGACAGCACGAACGGCCGGCTCAGCGCGAGCTCGAACTCCGCCCGCGTGGCCTGCCCGAGGAACCCGGCGAGCGGAATCGCCAGCGTGAGGGCGGGCAGGACGAGTGCCGCCGGCCCGCTGCCGCCCACCACCGGCACCCAGCCGAGCTCGAGGGCGAACACCAGGAGCAGGAGCACCCCGAGCCAGTACTGGGGCACGCTCGCGGCGAACACCTCGACCGTGGAGGCGAGACCGCGGACCCGCGGGGACCGGCCGGCGGTGAGCGCCACCCAGGCCACCATGAGGACCCAGGCGAGGGCGAGCGCGGTGAGCGAGAGCGCCACGGTCGCGCCGAGCTGTTCGGCGATCATGTCCCACACCGGCCGGTGCTGCTGGTAGGAGACGCCGAGGTCGCCGCGGAGCAGCCCGCCGAGGTAGGACAGGTACTGCTCGAACGGTGGGGCGTCGAAGCCGTACTCGGCGTTGACCGGGGCGAGCTCGGCCGGGGTGCGCTCCTGCGTCTGGCCGGTGCGGAGGTTGAGGATCACCGCCGCCCGGTCGCCGGGCTGCGCGAGCTGGGCGAGGAACGCCACGGTGACCGCGCCCCACATGACGAGGAGCGCCGCGGCGAGGCGTCCCGGCCAGCGGCCGAGGCGCCGCGTCCACGTGACGAGGCGGGCGGGCCCGGTGCGGGGCCGGGAGGGCCGGGAGCCGAGTCGGCCTGCGGCGGGGCCGGTGCCATCGGGCAGGGCGCCTCGGCGGCGGCCGGGGTCCGTGGTGCCTGCCGGGTGCGTGTCAGTCGACGAGGTGGGCGTCATGGAAGACCGGTCCTCCCTGTGAGTTCTCCTGGCGGATGCCGTCGACGTGCGGACCGACGGCGAGCGTGCTCAGCCGGTCGTACACGCCGATCGACAGCGCCCGGTCGGCGATGTACTCCTGAGCCTGCCGGTAGAGGGCGTCCTGCCCGTCGGGGTCGACGGCGGAGTTCGCCTCGCGGATCGTGGCCTCGAGCGCGGGGTCGTTGTAGAAGGCGGAGTTGGACGGGTTGGGCGAATCCGGGAGGTTCTGCCGCCAGTTGACGAGCAGGATGCCGGCGTTGACGGAGGTCCAGTAGCCGATGCTGACGTCGTAGTCCTCGGGCCCGGAGTAGGCGCCGGCGGCGGCCGCGCTCGGTGGGAAGGGGATGAGCTCGACCTCGAAGCCCACCTCTTCGGCGTACTGCTGGAGCCCCTGGATGATCGCCGCGCCGTCCTGGTTGATCGTGCGGTTGATCGCGTAGGGGAAGTCGATGTGGAGGCGCGCGCCGTCCTTGACGCGCACCCCGTCCGCGCCGACCTCCCAGCCGGCGTCGTCGAGGAGTTCCCGGGCGCGCTCGGGGTCGTAGGAGTAACGGGCCGCGGCCTCCTCGCTGTAGGCCGGGGTGGAGCGGCTCACCGGGCCGTTGCCCTCGTAGGGGATGACCCCGCGGCCCACGGCCTCGACGACGGATTCGCGGTCGAGGCTGTAGGCGAAGGCCTGCCGGACGCGCTCGTCGGCGAACGGCCCGCGGCTGGTGTTGAAGCTCAGCTGCTGGGGGCGGCCCGGGGTGACGTAGCGGTGGAGCTCGTAGCCCTCGGATTCGAGAGCGGACCATTCGAAGGCCTGGATGTCGTAGATCGCGTCGACCTCGCCGGAGCGCAGGGCCGCGGTGCGGGCAGTGGGGTCGGTGATGAAGCGCCAGTCTACGCGCGCCACCCGGGCCGGTCCCTGGACGGCGGCGTTCGCCGGCGCCCAGTCGTAGTCGTCGCGGCGGTCGAGCACGATGTTCTGTCCGCGGTTCCATGCGGCGACGGTGAACGGGCCGGAGCCGATCGGCTGCCGGCAGTTCTCCTCCGCGGTCCGCTCCGCCAGTGCGGCCGGCGACTGGAGACCGAAGTAGGGCTGGGTGAGGTTCTCCGCGAACCGGGGGTAGGGCTGGGAGAGCGCGACCTCCACCGTGGTGGCGTCGAGAGCACGGGCGGAGTCGACGTAGGGGCCGATCCACACCTGCGCGGTGCCGTTGCCGCCGGCGAGCCAGTAGTCGATGTTGTCGACGACCGCCTGCGCGTCGACCGGGGTGCCGTCGGAGAAGGTGGGCCCCTCCTGCAGGGTGAAGGTCCAGGTCAGGTGGTCGGCGGACTCGTGCCAGTCGGTGGCGAGCCAGGGGACCACCTGCCCGTCCTCGTCGAGGGAGACGAGGGCGTCGAGCACCTGGTGGGACAGGTAGCCCTGCTCGATCCAGCCGCCGTGCACGCAGGGCGGCTCCTGCTGGTGGCCGTAGACGAGCGTGCCGCCGGCGGAGTCGGCTGAGCCGGGGCCGGTGCCGGGCCGGGAGGCGGCGGCGAGCTCGGTGCCGGGTGCAGCGCAGCCGCCGAGCAGCGCGAGCATCGCGAGGCCGGCTCCGAGGAGCGCGGACGGTCTCGGTGTGCGCATGGGCTGACCTCCTGGTCGGTGGGGGCGGTGATGTCGGGTGGCCGGTGGGGTGCTGTCGTGCGATCGGTGGGGTGCTGTGCACTCCTGTGCTCGGTGTGAGCTGTGTCGCCACCGTAGGGAGGCGGCGGGGTCCGGTGGAGCGGACCGGGACGCAGAGCGACGCGGTGCGTCACACCGGCGTCATCCCTCGTCGCACAGTGACGCCGGATGACGGCATGCGTCGCCCTGACGACCGGCTGGGGCCGGCTGTGGCACGGCAGCCGGCGGACGCCTCGGCGGCGGGGCCGGGCAGGTGCGGGGCCGGGGGAGCCGGCGGGCGCCTCGGCGGCGGGCGCCGTCGATAGACTGCCCGCATGGCTGATTTCGTCGACCGCCGCTATGCCGCCGTCCGCTCCCTCGCCGCCGAATCCCTCATCACCGCAGAGCAGCCGGTCGTCGGGATCATCGACACCGAGGCGGTCGAAACCCAGATCGAAGCGCTGAGCTGGGCATTCAGTTCGATCCCGGACACGATCCACCTCGTGGCGTGCAAGGCCGTCACCCTCGTCCCGCTGCTGCGGTTCCTCGCCGACCGCGGGATGGGCGTCGAGGTCGCGAGCCCCGGGGAGTTCGCGATGGCCGAGGCCGCCGGCTTCCCACCGGAGCGGATCGTCCTCGACTCGCCGGCGAAGACCGTGCCGGAGATCCGTCACTGCCTGACCGTGGGCGCGGCAGTGAACATCGACTCCTACCAGGAGCTCGCCCGGATCGAGGAGCTGCGGGCGGAGATCGACACGCGCTCGGTGATCGGAGTTCGGGTCAACCCGGTCGTCGGCTCCGGGTCGATCGGCGAGATGAGCACCGCGACGACCACGACGAAGTTCGGCATCCCCCTCATCGACGAGGAATCCCGGCAGGCGCTCGTCGACACGATCGTCGCCCGCCCCTGGATCACCCAGCTCCACGTCCACTCCGGGTCGCAGGGCGTCGGGCTCGACCTCGCTGCGGAAGGCATCAGCCGGATCGTGTCGCTCGCCGAATCCGTCACGGAGGGCGCCGGGTTCCAGCAGATCACCCGGATCGACATCGGCGGCGGGCTGAGCGTGAACTTCGGCTCCGACGAGATCACCCCGACGTTCCACACCTACGCCGAGGTGCTCGAGCGCGCGGTGCCGGAGCTGTTCAGCGGCAGGTACACCGTGCTCACCGAGTTCGGCCGCTCGCTGCTCGCCAAGGCCGGGTCGATCGCCACCCGCATCGAGTACACGAAGAACGTCGGGCAGCGGGCGTTCGCGATCGGTCACGCGGGTGCGCAGACCGCGACCCGCACGGTCTTCATGCCGCAGGCCTGGCCGCTGCGGGTGAGCGCCTTCCACGCCGACGGCACACCCAGCCGGAACCCGAACCGGATCCAGGACCTCGCCGGGCCGTGCTGCTTCAGCGGCGACATGATCGGCCGCGAATTCGTGATCCCCGGCCTCGACCCCGGCGACATCGCGCTCATCCACGACACCGGTGCCTACTACTTCTCCACCCCCTTCGCCTACAACGCGCTGCCGCGCATCCCGGTCTACGCCTACACCTCGGACGGGTCGACGGCGAAGTTCACCTGCATCCGCCGTCAGCAGACCGTCGCCGAGCTCCTCGCCGAGGCGGGGGAGGACGTCCGCCTGTGAGGCGCGGTCAGGCTGCTTCGAAGGGACCGCCCGAGGTGCCGCCGTGCCGGTGAGCCCGCTGCCGCCGCGTCAGGGGATCTCCGCGAACCGGCTGCGCGCCCCCGGCGGCCACCAGACCCACACGCGGTCGGGCGATCCTGTGCCGGCGACTGTCGGGGAGTGGCTGCGCGCGGAGTTCCCGGACGCCTCCGCGGCGGACATCGCCGGGCTGCTCGCCCAGGATCCGCAGACGGTCTCGGACGCCGGGTGCCTGTGCGACGGGACCGGACGCCCGATCGCGGCGACGGATCCGGTGATCCCCGGCGGGTTCTACTGGTTCCACCGCCCGGTGCCGCCGGAGGCCCGGATCCCGTTCGAGATCGGCATCGTCCACTCGGACGCCGACCTCCTCGTCGTCGACAAGCCCCACTTCCTCGCGAGCACCCCGAACGGCCGGTTCGTCCGCGAGTGCGCCGTCACCCGGCTGCGGGTCGAGCGCGAGGAGCCCGACCTCGTGGCGATCCACCGCCTCGACCGCGTGACGGCCGGGCTGCTCGTGCTGTCCCGCCGGCCGGAGACCCGCGGCGCCTACCAGCGGCTGTTCCAGGACCGGCGGGTGCACAAGACGTACCGGGCGCTCGCCGAGCTGCCCGCCGGGTTCGGTTCCGGCGGCTGGGAGGCCGCGCGGCCCGGTGAGGAGTGCGTGCGTCGGGTCGAGCGGTGGAGCCGCCTGGAGAAAGAGCCGGGGACCCGGCAGATGCTCGAGGTGCCCGGCGAGCCGAACGCACACAGCACCATCGAGCACCTGGGCGCGGCAGGTCGCCTCGGCGATTTCCGACTCACCCCGCACACCGGGAGGACGCACCAGCTGCGGGTCCACATGAATGGCCTGGGCCTGCCGATCCTCGGCGACCCCGTGTACCCGGTGGACCTCGCGCCGGACCCCTACGACTTCTTCTCGCCCCTGCAGCTGCTCGCCGAGCGGCTCGCCTTCACCGACCCGCTCACCGGCGAGCCCCGCGAGTTCACGAGCCGGCTGGGTCTGAGCGGCTGGGGCTGACCGGCTGGGACCGACCCGCGGTGCAGCCGGGAGGGCTGCTGCGGGTGTCGGTGCAGATCCGCAACACCCTCGCCACACCACAGCCGGCCCCACACGGAATACTGGACGCATGACCGATCGCCACGGACCGCCCTCGCACCCGGACCCAACCCGACGTCCGCGGCAGGGTCGACCCGGGCCCGTGCCCGGTCGCAGTCCGGGCGTTCCCGGCTCGCACCCCTCTGTGCCGTTGCCCCCGCGGCCCCCGGGACCACCCGCGATCGCTCCGCCCCACGGATCTCCATCGCAGCAGCGCGGGTCGGGCCACCGCACTCCCTCGCCTCGGCGGCCTCCTGACCGGCGGGGCTCGGCGGACCGCATCCCGCTGCCCGCGCCGGCTCGCGAACCGGACGGTCACGGTGCGGGCAGAAGCGTGAAGCCCCGAGCACACGACGACACCCGGACCCCGGCCTGGGGTCACGACCTCGGCCGGAACGTCATCCTCTCCGTCATGGTGACCGCGCTCGCCGCCTTCATCGTCTTCGCCACCTCGTCGGGCCTCATGAAGGACAAGCAGTGGGAGGAGATCACCGAGGTCGGTCTGTTCGCGGCGATCATGACAGCGGTGTTCGGGTGGATGTTCCCGTTCCTCATGGCCGAGCACAAGCGCGAGGACTCCGGGTTCCGGAGCGAGGGGCTGTTCCCGCTCCTCCTCGTATCCGCTCTGCTCGGCACCGTCATCCTCACCGCCTCGAGCGTCCTGTGGCCGTGGATCGGGACCCTCCACCCGGAGACCGGGCAGCTCGCCGAGCTCGTCGGTCACCACCCGGTGGGCCTGTTCTACACCGCGGCGATGTACTTCACCGCCGCGATGATCTCCTGCGCGTTCTTCGTGCTCATGGCGACGGCGCCGTTCGCAGTCATGGTCCCCGCATCCGCACCCTGGCTCGGGATGGTCCTCACACTGCTCGGCTATTTCGGGCTCAGCGGCGGGTACATCGGCGTGGCGATCTGGCTCGGACTGCGCGAACCGAGTGCCGGGGGCCTCCTGTTCCTCGCGGTGTGCGTGCCGGTGAGCGTGCTCCTCTGCGCCGCCGGCATCGGACTCGTCCAGCGCCTGCGTCGCCGTCTCCCCGACACCGTGGTCAGATGGTGAACGGCCCGGCACCCCGACCACCCCGACCGCCGCATCCTCGCCGGCCGCTGCAGCACGGTGGTCCGCCGAGCCCTCCCCGAGTACCGGCCCACCGGCGACAGCCGGGTCCCGACCTCGGATACGGTGACCCCGCGCCGGTTCTTCGTGCTCCTCAGCGTGTTCCCGTTCCCGCACCCCGGGGCCTGGCTGGGCCTGCTCGGCTGGCTGGGTGTGAGCGGAGTGTTCGCCGTCATCGCGTTCGAGATCGGCCTGGGTCCGCCCACACACGGCCGTCTGCTCGTGCTCGCGGCGTGCGTGCCGGCGGCCGCGCTCGTCTGTGTGCGCGGCCCCGGCCTGGCCCAGGGCCTGCGGGTGCGGAGCTCTGCCGCGATGCCGTACCGGGCCTGAACCCGCCAGGAGTCAGCTCAGGCGCGCGAGCCGGTGCTCGAGCCCGAGCTTCACCGTCGGCCACTCGGCGGCGATGATCGAGTAGACCGCGGTGTCGCGCAGCACCCCGTTGAACAGCTGGTGCGAGCGCAGGACCCCGTCCTGCTTGGCACCGAGCTTGGCGATCGCCGCGCGCGACTGGAAGTTGTGGAAGTGCGTGCGGAACTCCACCGCGATGCAGTCGAGCTCCTCGAACGCACGGGAGAGCATGAGCAGCTTGGCCTCGGGATTGACCCGAGTGCCCTGCACCGCCGGCGACAGCCAGGTCGAACCGATCTCGAGGCGCCGGTTGGCCGCATCGATGTTCATATAGGTCGACATGCCCACCGGGGTGCCGCCGTCGAGCACGGTGAACGGCGCCATCGCGCCCTGCTCCTGCAGGCCCAGGCGCCGGTCGATCTCCGCCGGCATCGCCTCGGCGGTGGGCACCGAGGTGACCCAGGTCGAGGTGAGCTCGCCGGCCGCCCGGCTCAGCGCCTCGGCGTGGGCGGGGGTGAGCTGTGTGAGGGTGACGCGCTCGCCGGTGAGATCCGGGGCGGAGGCGAAGGCGCGGGCATCGGGCGAGGTCATGCTCGCAGTGTACGCGCGGACCGCCGCCCAGGGAAGGTCGCCCGACCCGGTCCCGAGGCGGCCCGCCGGGGGCGATGCCGAGGCGGGGGCGCCTCAGCCGATCATCGCACCGGCCATCCCGGTGAAGTAGGGGACGAGCCAGATCGCCCACACGATGAGCGAGAACCGGTGGAAGGTGGCGCGGGCCTGCTCGGTGCCGCGGATCATGACGACGATCGCCCAGATGAGGTGGACCGCCATAAGGACGAGCGCGAGGGCCCCGGTGATCGCCATGACCGAGGTGAGGATGCCGGCGGTCGAGCCGGAGAAGTCGGCGCCGCCGGAGGCCGCGATTCGCCGCATGAGCTCGGTACCGGTGACATCGCAGACGAGGCCGAGGGCGAACAGGACGACGTGGGACCAGCGGAGCTCCTTCTTGAGGTGCTCGGCCCAGACGCCGGCGGTGTAGAAGAGGAGGGCTGCGGTGATGAAGACGATAGCGGGTGTGAGCATGTCTCCATGCTCGTCCGCAGGCGGGGGCCGGCACATCAACCGGAAGGTTGATTCCCGGACGCTGCGACGGCGCGAAGAGGGCCGCCGCTGGGTCCCGGCGTGCGCCTCGGGAGCGGTCCGCGCGGCCGGGGCGCGTTCCCGCCGTGACGCGTGCGGGTGCCCAGCATCACAGCGGGCGGGCGCCTCGTGCTGTTCCCGGAATCGGAGGGACGGCATAGGATGGCCGATACCGAAGTCGAGCGCGTGGAAGAGGTCATTCATGGGTGATGTGGAAGAACACTTCAGGGCGGCCGGAGACCCGTTCTCCCTGACCGGACTCACATACGACGACGTGCTGCTGCTGCCCGGAGACACCGACGTCATCCCCTCCGAGGCCTCGACCCGCACCCGGCTCACCCGCGAGATCGACATCAACATCCCGCTCGTGTCCGCGGCGATGGACACCGTCACCGAATCCCGCATGGCGATCGCGATGGCGCGCATCGGCGGCATCGGCATCCTCCACCGCAACCTCAGCAAAGAGGACCAGGCCGACCAGGTCGACTACGTCAAGCGCAGCGAGTCGGGCATGATCACCGACCCGCTCACCATCACCGCCGACCGCACGCTCGCCGAGCTCGACGAGATCTGCGGCCAGTACCGGATCTCCGGGCTGCCCGTCGTCGACGAGAACGACGTGCTGCTCGGCATCGTCACCAACCGCGACCTGCGCTTCGTGCCGCGCCGCGACTACGCCACCGCCACGGTCGGCGAGACGATGACGAAGATGCCGCTCATCACCGCGCCCGTGGGCGTGCAGCCCGAGCGTGCGCTCGAGATCCTCGCCGAGCACAAGGTCGAGAAGCTCCCGCTCGTCGACGAGAACAACGTCATCCGCGGCCTCATCACCGTCAAGGACTTCGTCAAGAGTGAGGAGTACCCGCTCGCCACGAAGGACGACGAGGGTCGCCTGCGCGTGGGCGCGGCCGTCGGCTTCTACGGCGATGCGCTCGACCGGGCGGGCCTGCTGGCCGAGGCCGGCGTCGACGTGCTCGTCGTCGACACCGCCAACGGCCATGCGCGCGGCGTGACCGAGATGATCCGCACGCTGAAGTCCGACCCGGCGTTCTCCGCGGTCCAGGTGATCGGCGGCAACGTCGCCACCCGCGAGGGCGCCCAGGCGCTCATCGACGCCGGCGCGGACGCGATCAAGGTCGGGGTGGGCCCCGGCTCGATCTGCACGACCCGCGTGGTCGCCGGCGTCGGCGTGCCCCAGGTGACCGCGATCCACCTCGCCTACCAGGCCGCGGCCGAGGCGAACGTCCCGGTGATCGGCGACGGCGGCCTCCAGTACTCCGGCGACATCGGCAAGGCGCTCGTCGCCGGCGCCGAATCCGTCATGCTCGGCTCCCTGCTCGCCGGCTGCAACGAGAGCCCCGGTGAGCTCGTGCTCGTCAACGGCAAGCAGTACAAGGCCTACCGCGGCATGGGATCGCTCGGAGCAATGGCCCCGCGCAAGGGCAAGTCGTACTCGAAGGACCGCTACTTCCAGGCCGACGTCGCCACCGACACCGACCTCATCCCCGAGGGCGTCGAGGGTCGGGTCGCCTACCGCGGCGAGCTCAAGAACGTCGCCTACCAGCTCACCGGCGGCCTGCGGCAGACGATGTTCTACGTCGGCGCGCGGACCATCGACGATCTCCGCTCGAAGGGCCGGTTCGTCCGCCTGACCTCCGCCGGTCTCAAGGAGAGCCACCCGCACGACATCCAGATGACGGTCGAGGCGCCGAACTACACCGTGCGCTGACGCCCCCGTGGGCTGAGGTCCACCGGAACATGAATGGAAGCGGCCCCTGCACGCGCGTGCAGGGGCCGCTTTCGTGCGCCCAGGGGTGCGGTGGGGTCGGCCGTGCCGCAGGCAGGACGGCGCTCACCGGGCTGTGCTCATTGGAGAGTGCTCACCGGACCCTGCGGAACAGCGCCTCCTGCGCGACCGAGGCGACGAGGGTGCCGTCAGCGGTGGTCATGTCGCCGGTGTAGAGGCCGCGGCCGCGGGCGGCGGAGCGCGGCGCGAAGTCGGTGAGCACCCACTCGTTCATGTTCACCGGTCGGTGGAACCACAGGGAGTGGTCGAGGCTCGAGCCCGACTTGTACTCGTCGGTGTTGAAGGCGCCGAGCCCGCTCGAGATGTCCGACAGGTAGGCCAGAGCGCAGTAGTGCATGAGCGGGGAGTCGCCGAGGTCCTCGGTGCACCGGCCCCAGAACCGCACCGGGTAGTCGGTGACCTCGAAGGCCTGGTCGGTGCTGCGGCCCTCGAAGGAGAACATGCGGGGGATCGGAGTGGGCTCGCCCATCCGGATCTCCGTGCCCTGGGCGGCGGTCGTGCTCTGGAGGTCGGGGCTGTCGGTGCCGCTGGTGAACGAGGCCGACATGTTGAAGATGACCTTGCCGCCCTGGAGCGCGATGACGCGGCGGGCGGAGTAGGAGCGGCCGTCGCGGTCTCGGAACACTTGGAACACCGTGGGCTGGGCGGCGTTGCCGGGCCGCAGGAAGTAGCCGTGGAGGGAGTGCGGCGGGCGGCCGTCCTCGACGGTGAGTGCAGCGGCGAGCAGCGACTGCGCGGCGACCTGGCCGCCGTAGAGCGCGTAGGGCTCCTCGAAGACGTATCCGGCGCGGTAGATGTTCGTGTCGATCTCCTCGAGCTCCATCATCGCGGTGAAGGACCCCTCGAGGGGCTCGGCATTGCTGAACAGGACGTCGCTCATCGGTTCCTCTTTCTCGGTTCGGGCGGCTGGCCCGATTCTGGTTGTGCTTAACCAGTGAGACGGGTGCGCCTGGATGCGATCCTAACCGGCCCGGCCGCCCGGCCAGCGAGAGGTGCCAGAACTTGCTAGGGTGAGCGTCAGTGACATGGGGTGCTGAGCACCTGCGGACCGGCCCGAGCCGGACCGTGGGGAATCGGCTGAGATCACACCCATCGAACCTGATCTGGATAACTCTAGCGAAGGGATCGTCATGCAGACGCCTCATTCGAATGCCCTCGACATCGTCGCCGCACGGGCGCGCGTGCGCACCACCACGCCGCTCATCCAGTGCATCACCAATACCGTCGTGCAGCAGTTCACGGCGAACGTGCTGCTGGCGATCGGCGCCTCTCCGGCGATGCTCGACCACGAGGCCGACTCCGGCCAGTTCGCCTCGATCGCGTCGGGCATCAACATCAACTTCGGCACCGCCTCCTCCCACCAGTTCCTCGCCGCCGACGCCTCGATCGAGGTCGCGAACGCCGCCGGCACCCCCTGGGTCCTCGACCCGGTGAGCGTGGGCGGCGTCGAGTACCGCACGAGTCGCATCCGCGCCGCCGCCGCCCAGCACCCCACCGCCGTGCGCGGCAATGCCTCCGAGGTCGCCGCACTCGCGGGGATGGGCCTGGGTGGCCGCGGGGTCGACGCCACCGACGCCGTCGACGACGTCATCACCGCCGCCTCGGCGCTGTCGGCCACCACCGGAGGCGTCGTCGCGATCTCCGGCGAGGTCGACGCGATCGTCCTCGCCGAACCCGGCGCCGCACCGGGCGACGATGCAGGCACCGCGACAGTGGTCCGCGTCCACGGGGGGCACGGGCTCATGCCGCTCGTCATCGGCACCGGCTGCTCGCTCGGCGCCGTCACCGCCGCCTACCTCGCCGCCGCGAAGGCCGCCGGCCTGCCGATCACCGGCCCCACCGGGCTCGAGGCGGTCGTCGCCGCGCACGCCCACTTCGCCGCCGCCGGGCTCAAGGCCGGGCAGGTCGCGCAGGCACCGGGCAGCTTCGCCGTCGCCTTCCTCGACGCGCTCTACTCCGTCACCGACTCCGAGCTCGCCGCCGTCGAGATCACCGCCGCCGCAGTCGAGGTCCCCGCATGAGCGCGCCGGCCCCGCACCTGCCCGTCGGCACGGACCCGTCCCTCTACCTCGTCACCGACACCCGGCAGTGCACGGACGCCGGCCGGACCGTCGCGGCGACCGTCGCCGAGGCCGTCGCCGGGGGAGCAGGCATCATCCAGATCCGCGACAAGCACGCGAGCGACGCGGAGTTCCACGAGCTCACCCTCGAGGTCCTCGCCGCGATCGCCGAGGTGCGCGAGGCCGAGTCGATCACCCGCCCGATCCCGGTGTTCGTCAACGACCGGGTCGCCGTCGCCCGCGTGCTGCGTGCCGCCGGCCACGAGGTCCACGTCCACGTCGGCCAGTCCGACGAGCCGCCCGCCGAGGTGCGCGCGGCCCTCGGGACCGATGCGCTCATCGGGCTTTCGGCCGCGACGCCCGAGCAGTTCGCCGCGGCCCGGGAATCCGGGGCCGTCGACCTCCTCGGCGTCGGCCCGGTATACGACACGAGCACGAAGGCCGACGCCCCGGCCGGGATCGGACCCGCACGCCTGCGCACTCTCGTCGCCGAGGCCGGTCTGCCCTGCGTGGCGATCGGCGGGATCACCGCCGAGCGCACCCGCGAGCTCACCGACACCGGGGTGATCGGCGTGTGCGTCGTCTCCGCGATCTGCGCCGCACCGGATCCGCGCGTTGCGGCCCAGGAGATCCGCGTCGCGTTCGCACAGGGACGGGCCGCGGGAGACCCCGGGGCGGGCACCCCCGCCCGTTCCGCCGTTCCCGGCCGGCCCGCCGATTCCGGGCAGGAGGCCTGATGCGCCCGCCCGTCGCACTCACCATCGCCGGCACGGACCCCTCCGGCGGCGCCGGCATCCAGGCCGACCTCAAGACCTTCACCGCGCGCGGCGCCTACGGCACCTCCGTCGTCACCGCGCTCGTCGCGCAGAACACCCACGGGGTGAGCCGCGTGTACGGCATCGATGAGGACTTCGTCGCCGACCAGATCGCCTCGGTGTTCGACGACATGCCCGTCGACGCCGCGAAGATCGGCATGCTCGGCACCCGCGGCCTCGTCGAACTCATCAGCGAAGAGCTCCGCACCCGCCGGCCCGGCCGCCTCGTCGTCGACCCCGTCATGGTCGCCAAGTCCGGCCACCGGCTCCTCGATGCGGACGCCGTCGACGCCGTGCGCACCCTGCTGCTGCCGCTGGCCGACCTCATCACCCCCAATCTGCCCGAGGCCGCGCTCCTGCTCGGCGACGACGTGCCCGAAGCCGGGACACCGGAGCAGATGCGCGCCCAGGCCCGCGAGCTGCTGGACCGCGGGGCCCGCGCCGTGCTCCTCAAGGGCGGGCACCTGCCATCCGGTGAGCTCGTCGACATCCTCGCAGTCGGCACGGACACGGGCCCCGAGCTCACCGAATACACCCACCCGCGGCTCGACACGCCCCACACCCACGGCACCGGCTGCACGCTGTCGGCCGCCATCGCCGCCGGCCTCGCGCACGCCCACCACGGTGACTCCGCCGCACCGGCGGCGGACCACATGGCCGACGCCGTCGGGCCGGCGCTCGACTACCTGGGCCGGGCGATCGCCTCGGGCGCGGAATGGGACCTCGCCCACGACCCGGAGGGCTCTCACGGCCCCGTCGACCACCTCGTCGACCTCCGCACCTGATCCACTCCCACCCCGACACCCCGACATCACTCGCAGCCGACGCCCGCCACCGGCACCGCCGCCGGTGATGCCGCACACCATCAGGAGACGCACCGATGACCCGCACCTACCACTCCGGCCCGCACTCGCAGGAGGTCTGGGACTCCGCAGCCGACACCCTGCGCGCGATCGAGGACCTGCCGTTCCTCGCCGAGCTCGCCGCCGGCACGCTCGACGCCCGGGTGTTCACCCACTACATCCTCCAGGACGAGATCTACCTCGCCGGCTACGCGAAGGCGATGACGATCCTCGCCTCGAGGGCCGCCACCCAGGAGCAGACCCGCTTCTGGGCCGAGGCCGCCGGACTCGCCGTCCATGAGGAGCAGCTCATGCACGCCCAGCTGCTCGGCGCAGACCGCCTGGGCCCGCACGTCACCGCGCTCACCGACGGCACCGGCGTGCCCACCGCCTCGCCGACCACCCTGGGCTACACCTCCTACCTCATCGCACAGGCCGCGACCGCGCCCTACGAGGTCGGGGTCGCGGCCGTGCTCCCGTGCTTCTGGGTCTACGCCCACATGGGCAAGGTCCTCACTGCGCGCGTCGGGGAGGGGATGGGCGAGCACCCCTACCGGGAGTGGATCGAGACCTACGACTCCCCGGAGTTCGACTCCTCCGTCGACCGGGCCGTCGCGATCTACGAAGACCTGGCCCGGTCCGCCGGTCCCGAGGTGCGCGCTGCGATGGCCGCCGCGTTCCGCCAGGCGACCGTGTACGAATGGCACTTCTGGGCCGCCGCCCACGTCCGCGAGAGCTGGGATGCGCCCCGCTGCTGAGGGGTGCAGCGATCCCGCGGTCGCCGAGGGGCCCCGTCGCCACTCGGCGGCCGCGCACGCCTCCGTGTTCCCGAACGGTGACAGCGCGGTCACGTGTGCAACCCCGGGGTGCGACAGGGTGGAACCATGATCTGGATCGCCCGCATCACCGCCACCGCCGCACTGCTCATCCAGCTCGCCGCGGTCCCGCTCCCGGTGCTCCGCTACCCGAACCGCGACTTCGCCGGCAGCGACTTCGGCCTCGCCGAGGCGGCCGTCGCCTCGTCCGGCGGCCTCCTCCTCATCCCCGGGTTCCTCCTCACCGTGGCCTGCGCCGTCCTCGCGTGGTTCGGCCTGCGCTCCCGAGCCTGGGGGTGGCTCGCGGGGACCGCGAGCCTGATGCTCATCTTCGGCGCGATCTCCACGGTGTCGGCGGCGGACCAGTTCGTCATCATGTGGGACGGATTCGACGAGGAGCACGGCCTGCCGATCGGCGGCATGGAGGTCCCCGAGCCGAGCTGGGGCCTCGCGCTCATCGGGCTCGCCGCGGTCGCGCTCGCGATCGGCGCGATCATCCGCCTGCTCGCCCACCCGGGGAAGGCCGCCGGCCGGACCCCGCGGGGCCGGTCGGCCTCGACCTGAGCAGGCGCTGGAAGCCGTGTCCGGGCCCTGGGATACCCTGGAAGGGTGAGCAACGAAATCGAGATCGGCAGAGGCAAACGGGGCCGCAGGGCCTTCTCACTCGACGACATCGCCGTCGTCCCGGCACGGCGCACGCGTGACCCCAGGGACGTCTCCCTCGAGTGGCAGATCGACGCCTACCGCTTCGACCTCCCCTTCATCAGCGCCCCCATGGACTCGGTCGCCTCGCCGGCCACCGCGATCGCCCTCGGGCGGCTCGGCGGGCTCGGCGTGCTCGACCTCGAGGGCCTGTGGACCCGCTACGAGGACCCGCAGCCCCACCTCGACGAGATCGCCGCGCTCCCGGCGGACCGCGCCACCGCGCGCATGCAGGAGATCTACTCCGCCCCGATCCGCGCGGAGCTCATCACCGCCCGCCTCGCGGAGATCCGCGAGGCCGGGGTCACCGTCGCCGGCGCCCTGACCCCGCAGCGCACGCAGGAGTTCTGGCGCACCGTCGTCGACGCCGGGGTGGACCTCTTCGTCATCCGCGGCACCACGGTGTCCGCCGAGCACGTGTCGACGAACACCGAGCCGCTCGACCTCAAGCGCTTCATCTACGAGCTCGACGTCCCCGTGATCGTCGGCGGGGCCGCGACCTACACCGCCTCCCTCCACCTCATGCGCACCGGCGCGGCCGGCGTGCTCGTCGGGTTCGGCGGGGGAGCGGCGGCCACCACGCGCCGCACGCTCGGCATCCACGCCCCCATGGCCTCGGCGATCGCGGACGTCCACGCCGCCCGCCGCGACTACATGGACGAGTCCGGCGGCCGCTACGTCCACGTCATCGCCGACGGCGGCCTGGACACCTCGGGAGACATCGTCAAGGCCTTCGCGATGGGTGCCGACGCCGTCATGCTCGGCACCGCGCTCGCCCGCGCCGCGGAGGCGCCGGGCGGCGGATTCCACTGGGGTGCGGAGGCGCACCACTCCCAGCTGCCGCGCGGCCACCGCGTCGAGGTCGGCAGCGTCGCCCCGCTCGAACAGCTCCTGTTCGGCCCCGGCACCACCGCGAACGGCGAGGTCAACCTCGCCGGCGCCCTGCGTCGGGCGATGGCGACCACCGGCTACCTCGATCTCAAGGAGTTCCAGCGGGTCGACGTCGTCGTCTCCCCGTACCAGCCGCAATCGGAGATGTGACCGGTGCTGCGTCTGGCCCTGACCCCGCGCTGGCTGGGGTTCCTCGCCCTGGTGCTCGTGCTCGTCACGGCCTTCGTCGGCCTGTCCGCCTGGCAGGTCAACCGCGCGCAGCACAAGAACGAGGTCCTCTCCGCGCAGGACGTCGACGAGGTCAAGGACTTCAACTCCGTCATGGCCGCCCAAGTGCCGCTGCCGTCCTTCCGGCTCGACCAGCGGGTGGAGCTGAGCGGGCACTATCTGCCCGAGGCCCAGGTCGTCGTCCCGGACCGGCTGCTCGACGGCGCCGACGGCTTCTGGGTCGTCACGATGTTCGTCCCCGACGGCGCCCGGCTCGGTGAGGAGGCAGTCGTCGAAGGCGAGCCGGACAAGGACATCGCCGTCCCCGTGCTCCGCGGCTGGACCGCGGACGAGCAGACCGCCATGGAGTCCCGGGCGAGCTCCGGGGAGACGACGATCGTCGGCCGGATCGGTCCCGTCGACGCCCCGCAGGACACCCGGGACCTGCCCGCCGGCCAGGTGCGCACCGTCTCCACCTCGCAGCTCGTCAACGCCTTCGATGTCTACTCCTACTCCGGCATCGTGTTCCCCGAACAGGACACCGGCCCCGGTGCCTCCGCCGCCACCGGTGGCCTCGACCTCGTGACCCTGGAGAAGCAGGAGGACGGCGGCCTCGATCTGCAGAGCGCCGCCTATGCCGTCGAATGGCTCGTGTTCGCCGCCTTCGCCCTCTACATCTGGTGGCGGCTGCTCCGCGACGCCTACGTCACCCAGCGCGCTCGCGCCGCCGAGGCCGGGCCGGTGGAGTACGTCGTCGTCAAGGCCGCGGGCGAATCCGAGCTCCGCCCCGAACGCACCGCCGCCGCTTCGGGGCCTGCCGCACCCGGCCCCACCCATTCCGGCCGCGGTACTCCCACCGCACCGCACCCGAATCCGAAGGACACGACCCGTGGTGACTGACCCGCAAGACGCCCGCCCGGACTTCGACGAGGACGCCGTCTGGACCGTCAAGCGCTTCACCTCGGCGCGCAGCGCGCTGCGGTTCTACCGCGTGATGGCATTCATCACCGGCACGCTGCTCCTCGTCCTCACCGTGGAGATGATCTACAAGTACCTCATCGCCGCGGACCCGGAGACCGCGCTGATGTTCGGCGGCTTCAACCTCGCCGCGGCGATCGCGATCAGCCACGGCTGGTGCTACGTCGTCTACCTCATCTCCTGCTTCTGGCTCAACCAGCAGATGCGCTGGACCCTCGGTCGGCTCCTCGTGCTCGCGCTCGCCGGGGTGGTGCCGGTGATGTCCTTCATCGTCGAGCGCCGGGTCCACCGGCAGGCCGAGCAGGAGCTCGACGACGCCGTCGTCGTCGCTCCCCGCGGCGAATTCTGACCTCCCTGCCCCGGATAGGATGACCCCCATGACCCCCACTCCTCAGAGCACACCTGCGCCCGCGTCGGAGACCACCTCGCCCGGTGCGGCGGGCACGCCGGCCGTCACCGCGGTGCCGCCCGTCCTCGTCGTCGACTTCGGCGCTCAGTACGCCCAGCTCATCGCCCGCCGCATCCGCGAGGCCGGCCTCTATTCCGAGGTCATCCCGCACTCGGCGAGCGCGGCGGAGTTCGCCGCGCGCAAGCCGCTGGCCATCGTGCTGTCCGGCGGGCCCTCCTCGGTCAACGAGCCGGGTGCCCCGGCGCTCGACCTCGGCGTGTTCGACCTCGGCGTGCCGATCTTCGGCATCTGCTACGGCTTCCAGATCATGGCGACCTCGCTCGGCGGTGCGGTCGCGCGCACCGACAAGCGCGAGTACGGCTCCACCCCGCTGACCGTGACCCAGCCCGGTGCGCTGCTCGCCGGGCAGCCGGGGGAGCAGACCGTGTGGATGTCCCACGGCGACTCCGTGTCCCGCGCGCCGGAGGGATTCACCGTGCTCGCCACCACGCCGGGCACCGAGATCGCGGCCTTCGAGGACCGGGCGCGCCGGTGCGCAGGCGTCCAGTGGCACCCCGAGGTGCTCCACAGCGAGCACGGTCAGCAGGTGCTCGAGACCTTCCTCCGCGACATCGCCGGGCTCAGCACCGACTGGACCTCAGAGAGCGTCATCGCCGAGCAGGTCGCCCGGATCCGGGAGCAGGTGGGCGACAAGCAGGTGATCTGCGGACTGTCCGGCGGGGTCGACTCCGCGGTCGCCGCCGCGCTCGTGCACGAGGCCGTGGGCGACCAGCTCACCTGCGTGTTCGTCGACCACGGGCTGCTGCGCCAGGACGAGCGCAAGCAGGTCGAGGAGGACTACGTGCAGTCCACCGGCGTGCGGCTCGTCACCGTCGACGCCGTCGACACCTTCCTCGGTGCGCTCGCCGGGGTGAGCGACCCGGAGGAGAAGCGCAAGATCATCGGCCGGGAGTTCATCCGTGCCTTCGAGGGCGCGGCCGCGGACCTCGTCGCCGAGGCCGCCGAGGGCGCGGGGGAGGCCATCGAGTTCCTCGTCCAGGGCACCCTGTACCCCGATGTCGTCGAATCCGGCGGGGGCTCGGGCACGGCGAACATCAAGAGCCACCACAACGTCGGCGGCCTGCCCGACGACCTCACCTTCGCTCTCGTCGAACCGCTGCGTGCGCTGTTCAAGGACGAGGTGCGCGCGATCGGCCGCGAGCTCGGCCTGCCCGAGGTCATCGTCTCGCGCCAGCCCTTCCCGGGTCCCGGCCTGGCGATCCGGATCATCGGCGAGGTCACCGAGGAGCGCCTCGACATCCTCCGCCGCGCCGACGCGATCGCCCGCGCGGAACTCACCGCCGCCGGTCTCGACGCGGAGATCTGGCAGTGCCCGGTCGTGCTCCTCGCCGACGTCCGCTCCGTGGGCGTGCAGGGCGACGGCCGCACCTACGGCCATCCCGTGGTGCTGCGCCCGGTGTCGAGCGAGGACGCGATGACCGCGGACTGGACACGCGTGCCCTACGACACGCTCGCCCGGATCTCGAACCGGATCACCAACGAGGTCGACGAGATCAACCGCGTCGTCCTCGACGTCACCTCGAAGCCCCCGGGCACCATCGAGTGGGAGTGAGCGGACTCCGCTGAGCTGCGACCGGCGGCCGAGGCTCAGAACCTCCGGGGCCGAGCGGGAGCCCCGGGCGGCCGGTGGAAGGGCCGGGAGTGGCCGGAATACTCTCCTGAACACTGTTCAGGTACGCTGTTCCGAGACCAGCGTCCGAACAGGAGAACCTTCATGCCCGACACCACCACCGCACCCGCCCCGAGCTCCGGCACCGCCCAGCGCGGCTGGCGCGCCGCCGACCTCGCCCTCGTCGCGGTGTTCGCCGCGCTCGTCGCCGTGTTCGCCGCCCTGCCCCCGATCCCGGTCGGCGGCGCGGGCGTGCCGATCACCCTGCAGACCCTCGCGCTCGCCCTGTGCGGCCTGTGCCTGGGCCCGCTGCGCGGGTTCGCGGCGGCCTCGCTCTACGTCGTGCTCGGCCTCGTCGGACTGCCGATCTTCTCCGGGTTCTCCGGCGGCCTCGGCGTGCTCGCCGGACCGTCGGCCGGCTACATCGTCGCCTTCCCGTTCTTCGCCCTCGGCTGCGGGCTCGTCGCGAAGTTCGCGCTCGCCCGGCTGCGCGGCCCGAAGCTGTGGCTCGTCCTCAGCCTCGGCGCACTCCTCGTGAGCTTCCTCGTCGTCCACCCGCTCGGAATCCTCGGGATGTCGCTCAACCTCGGCGTCGGACTGCCGGAGGCGCTCGTCTTCGACATGCCGTTCTGGCCCGGGGACGTCGTGAAGAACCTCGTCGCCGGAGGGCTCGCCGCCACCGTGCACCGGGCCTTCCCGCAGCTCCTCGGACGCCGGTGATCGCACTCGACGCGGTGGGTGTCGGCGTCCGGGACACGGGCGCCGACTCCCGCACGCCGGTCCACCGGCAGATCCTCCACGACATCACCCTGCGCCTCGACGCGCCGGTGGTGAGCATCATCGGGGCGAACGGCTCCGGCAAGTCGACGCTGCTCCAGCTCCTCAACGGCCTCGTCCTGCCGGACACCGGCCGGGTGCGCGTCGACGGCCTCGACCCGGTGACCCACGGGCCCGAGGTGCGCCGCCGCGTGGGCTTCGTGTTCACCGACCCCGCCGCCCAGCTCGTCATGCCCACCGTCATCGAGGACGTCGAGCTCTCCCTGCGCCGCACCGTGCGCAGGCCCGGCCCGCGACGGGAGCGGGCGCTGGCCGTGCTCGCCGAGCTCGGGGTGGCCGAGCTCGCGCGGCGCAGCGTCTACGAGCTCTCCGGCGGTCAGCGGCAGCTCGTCGCGCTCGCCTCCGTCCTCGCCGTCGACCCGCAGATCCTCGTGCTCGACGAACCGACCACCCTGCTCGACCTGCGCAACCGCGAGCTGCTGCGCGACACCCTGCGCGGGCTCGTCGCCCGGCGCGGGATGCGCCTCGTCGTCTCCACCCACGACCTCGAGGTCGCCGCCGACGCCGCGCACACCGTGCTCATCGACGACGGCCGGGTCGCCGCCGAAGGGCCGCCCGCCGAGGTCATCGCCGAGTACCGCAGGCGCGCCGCGGGCGAGCGCGGAGTCCGTCCGTGAGACGCCGGCAGCAGTTCCTCGGCCGGTACCTGCCCGGCGACGGGTGGCTGCACCGCACCCCGGCCGGAGCGAAGTTCGCCGGCCTGGCCGCGCTCAGCCTCGTCGTGCTGCTCGCCCGCAGTCCGTGGGTGAGCCTCGCCTCGCTCGGCCTCGTGCTCCTTCTCGGGACGAGCGCGCGGATCCCGCTGCGGGAGCTCGTGTCGCCGGTGCGGCGGGTGTGGCTCATCGTCGCGTTCATCGTCGTGTTCCACCTCGTCTTCTCCGACCCCGTCACGGCGCTGCGGGTGGTGTCGACGATCCTCGCCTGCGTGCTCGCCGCGGGCCTCCTCATGCTCACCACCCCGGTGGCGGTCCTGCTCGCGGTGTTCGCCGCGCTCGCCCGGCCTCTGCGCCTCCTCGGCGTCGACCCCGACCGGGTGGCGCTCACCGCCGCCCTCATGGTCCGCAGCCTGGCCTACCTCGCCGACCTCACCGCGGTGACCGGGGACTCCGCGCGCGCCCGCGGCCTCGAGCGCAATCTGCGCGCCCGCACGGTGCCGGTGCTGCTCGGCGCGGTGAAGTACGCCACCGACACCGGCCGCGCGCTCGACGCCCGCGGCCTCGGCGACCCCGACCCCGAACGCCCCTGACGCACCAGACGCCCCTGAAGCACCAGACGCCCCTGACGCAGCCGAAGCCCATTCATCCGCAGCAGCCTCATCGACCTGCCGTTTCTGCTCGATCGCCACGTCGACCTGCCGTTTCTACTCGAGATCCGGGCCGCAGATCGAGCACAAGTGACAGCTCGATGGATGGGCCGAGCACACGTGACAGCTCGATGGGTTCGGTCGATGCGACGCTCAATCGATGTGGCGGAGGAAGCGCTCGGGGCCGTCGAGGAACAGCCGCCAGTCCTGCACGAGCCGCAGGTCGTCGTAGCTGCTCGCGTGCAGCCCCCACTCGCCGACCTCGTAGAGCCGTGCCCCGGGGAGCGCGGCGAGGATCGGCGAGTGCGTCGACAGGATCACCTGGGAGCCCGCGGCGACCGCTTCGCGCAGCACGCCGATGAGGGCGAGGCAGCTGGGCAGCGACAGCGCCGACTCCGGCTCGTCGAGGAGCCACAGCCCGGCGATCGACGCACGGCTGGTGATGTAGTCGAGGAACGACTCGCCGTGGCTCTGCTCGTGGAGTCCCGCGTCCCCGCCGCCGAGCGACTCGAGGTACGTGAAGTGGCTGTGCATGGTCTCCGCGCGGAGGAACACTCCGCGCTTCGAGGCGCCGGCGCCGCGCACGAGCTGGAGGTGCTCGGCCAGGGGCGACTCCGTGGGGCGGCTGGCGTGGCGGGCGGAGTGCGTGCCGCCCTCGGGGTTGAGCCCGAAGGCGCCGGCGATCGCCTCGACGAGCGTCGACTTGCCGGCCCCGTTGTCGCCGACGAGCACGGTCACGGGCCCGAGGTCGAGGCCCTCGTCGAGGAGCTGCCGCACCGGGGCGAGGGTCGCCGGCCACACCGTGCGCGCGAGCGGAGCGCGGCGGTGCTCCTCGATGCGGCGGACCGGCAGCCGGCTGAACTCCTCCATGCCCCCACTGTCGCACGCCGCACGGACGCACGCTGCACGAACGTGCACCGGAGGCGCCGGCCGCCGTGCAGACCCTGCGTACGGCCGTCGACCTGTCACTGCTGCTCGAGAACACCTCGAGGAATCGAGCGTGCGTGACAGTTCGACGGGGAGATCGAGCAGAGGCGACAGCTCGGCGCGGCTCCGACTCGACGGCCCGCGGCGGCTCGAGCTCAACCCACGCGCCTGCTCAACCAACGCGCCTGCTCAGTCCATGCTCCGGCTCAGCCCATGCTCCGGCTCAGCCCACGCGCTCCTGGGCCCAGCGGGGCGCACCGGAGTACGAGCGGCCGATGACCTGCGGCGCCGGGTTCTCGATCGCATGTGCGTAGTGGCCCACGAGCTGGGAGCACACGCTCTTCCACGTCCGGCCGAGCACCGTCGCCCGCGCGGTGGCTCCGAACGCCAACCGCTTCGACTCGTCGCCGGTGAGGTCGCGCACGTGGTCGCGCATCGCGGCGAGGTCGCCGGGCTCGTACAGCCAGCCGGTGCGCGAGAAGTCGACGAGGTCGAGCGGGCCGCCGCGGGCCGGCGCGACGACCGGCACGGCCGAGGCCATCGCCTCCTGGATCGTCTGGCAGAAGGTCTCGAGCTCGCCGGGGGACACCATGACGTCGAAGCCGGCGACGGCCTGGGCGAGTGCGTCCCCGCCGAGGAACCCGGTGAAGTGCGCCGCGGGCAGGAGCTGTTCGAGGCGGCGGCGCTGCGGTCCCTCGCCGACGACGACGAGCCGGATGCCGGGCAGGTCGGCGAGCGCGCGGAGGTCCTCGACCTGCTTCTCCGCGGCGAGCCGGCCGACGAACCCGACGATCTTCTCCCCGCCCGGCGCCATGCGGGCGCGCCACTGCGCGCACCGGTGCGTGGGGTCGAACCGGGTGGAGTCCACCCCGCGCGCCCACAGGCGGATGTTGTCGACGCCGTGGTCCTCGAGCTGGGCGACGGTGTAGGTCGACGGGGCGAGGGTGAGCGAGGAGTGCTGATGGATGTTGCGGACGTGGTTCCACAGCATCGCCTCGATCCCGCGCATGCCGTAGCGCGCGGCGTAGGCGGGCACCTCGGTCTGGTAGACCGCGACGGAAGGCAGCCCGAGGTCCTGGCAGGCGAGCGCGGCCCGCCAGCCGAGGACGAACGGCGAGGCGAGGTGCACGACATCGGGTTCGAAGTCCTCGAGCAGGCGGCGGATCCGGGGCACTCCGCCCGGCGCCACCCGGACCTTGCGGTACTTCGGCATCGCGAAGGACGGCACCCGCACCACACGGGCCCCGGCGACGGAGCGGGGGCGGTCATGGCGGGACCCGGGGGAGATGACGAGCACCTCGTCCCCGCGCTCGGCGAGGTGGTCGAGGACGCGCAGCAGACTGTGCGTGACCCCGTTCATCTGGGGCAGGAACGATTCAGCGGCGATAGCGACTCTCACATTCCCCGACCCTCGCAGGGCTCAGTGACCGGCAGCGCCCCCGCGGGTGACGCGTCGACCAATCCGAGACGACATCCTGGGGCCGAACCGACCTCCAGGTGGCCGGCGCATGCTGCGCAGATGGCCGAATGTCCTCCCCGTGCTGCCCGAACGACGTCCGGGAGGACAGGGAGTGAACCGGGGGTAAACTGGCGCTCGGCGGAGCAGAACGACCGGTCCGCCCGGGTCCGCAGGGTGACGACCGTGCGGCACCCGTCGAGCACGACCATGAGGAAGCACTGCAGTGGATTGGGTGATGATCACGGTCGCCGTCGCGGGTCTCGCGGCGGCGGGCTCGGTGCTGGTGCGGCTGCTGCTGCGGTACAACCAGCTCAGCCTCGCGGCCGACCTGTGCGCCGAGGGGCGCCGTCAGCTCACCGCCGACATCGCCGACCGGCACATCCTCATCCCGCCCTTCGTCGAGGCGACCCGCTCGCGCCTCGGGGACGTTCCCGCACTCGACGAGCTCACCACCGCGTTCGCGACCGCCCGCCGCAGCCTCGACGCCGGCGAGTGCGACCGGATCGGTGCCGCCGAGGAAGCCCTCACCGAGGCCACCGCCGGGCTGGCCGCAGCCGTGCACGCCGAGCTCCGCGGAACCGCCGCCCCGCCCCCGGGTTCGCAGGAGGAGTCCGTGACGGAGACCCTGCGCTACCTCTACAGCCAGATCATCGCGATCGAGGGCAGGATCGCTGCCGCCGCCCGCTACTACAATCGCAACGTGGACCGCTTTCACGAACGCCGCGCCCTCCCGCTGTCCGCCCCGCTCCGCGGCTTCTTCCGCCCCTGCGAGCCCATCCGCTACTCCGACCTCACCCTCGACCCGCTCGACTCCTCCGAGGACGCGCTGCGGGTGATCGACGAGGACTACCGGCCCGGTCGGCTCAGCGAGGAGCTGTGACCCGGTTCCGGGTCGAGCTCGGGTACCGCGGCACCGAATTCCACGGCTGGGCGACCCAGCCGGGCCTGCGCACGGTGCAGGGCAGCCTCGAGGCTGCGCTCGCCACCGTCTGCGGGGAGCCCGTCCGCACCGTCGTCGCCGGGCGCACCGATGCCGGGGTCCACGCCCGCCGCCAGACCGTCCACCTCGACCTCACGGACCCCGCGCTCGTGCGCCTCCGGGGCCGCTCCGACCGGCCCACCGGGGTCGCGCTCGCCAGCCGGCTGCGCGGCGCGCTGCGACACCTCGCCTGCCCCGACGTCGTCGTCCACACCGCGGCCGAGGTGCCCGCCGACTTCGATGCCCGGTTCGCCGCGACCTGGCGCGCCTACACCTACCGGCTGGCCGACGACCGCTCCTTCCACGACCCGCTCGCACTCGACACCACCGTCGCCCATCGCGGCACTCTCGACGAGGCCGCGATGGCCCGGGCGGCCGCGGAGCTGCTCGGCCTCCACGACTTCCTCCCGTTCTGCCGGCCGCGCCCGGACGCGACGACGGTGCGCACGCTCCTCGCCCTCGACCTGGCGCGCGACTCGGACGGGGTGATCGTCATCGGCCTGCGCGCCGACGCGTTCTGCCACCACATGGTGCGCGCGCTCGTCGGCGGACTCGTCAAGGTCGGCTCCGGGTCCTGGCCGGAGACCCGGCCGGCGGAGCTCCTCGCGCGAGCCGATGCCGGGCAGACCGACCTCGGCCCGATGTTCGTCATGCCCCCGCACGGCCTCGTCCTCGAGGAGGTCGGCTACCCGCCGGCCGAGGAATGGGCCGCCCGGGCCGAACGCACCCGCGCGCGTCGCACCTGACCGCCGGTTCTGCCCGGCCCACGTCTGCCGGTCCAGCGCTATGCGTGCCGACATCCGATCCTCCGTGTTTCATGTGCAATTCATACAGTTTTTCCGATCGCCCGGCCGGATGTGGGGCAGAGTGGATGCAGACCTGACGTTCGTTCGCCCGTGTGCCACCGCGCGGGCCGGATACCGGAAGCAGACACCACATGACCAGACGCATCACCGCTCGGCTCGCGGTCGGCACCGCCGCGGCCGCCGGCCTCGTCCTGCCGCTCGGAGCAGTCCCCGTGCTCGCAGAGGCACCCGCCGGCACGCAGATCCAGCTCCTCGGCATCACCGATTTCCACGGCCGCCTCGACAGCACCGGCGCGAACGTCGCCTCGGTCGTCGAGCGCGAGCGGGCCGCCCACGCGGACATCGGGACCGCGCTGCTGTCGACCGGCGACAACATCGGCGCCTCGACCTACGAGTCGTCCTCCCAGCAGGACACCCCGACGCTCGAGTTCCTCAACGCGATCGGCCTCGACGCGACCGCGACCGGCAACCACGAGTACGACCGCGGGATCGACGACCTCACCGGCCGCGTGAGCGACACCGCGGACTTCCCGCACCTCGCTGCGAACGTCTACACCGAGGGCACGCAGGACGTGGCCCCGGGCCTCGAGTCCCACACGATGCTCGACGTCGAGGGCGTGCGCGTGGCGGTCATCGGCGTCGTCACCGAGGACACCGAGTCCCTCGTCAGCCCCGACGGGATCGCCGGACTCGACTTCGGCGACCCGACCGCCGCCGTCGACCGCGTGGCCGGCGAGCTCGAGGAGCTGCCGGAGGCCGAGCGCCCCGACCTCACCGTCGTGCAGGCGCACCTCGGCCCGAGCGACACCTCGTCCCTCGATGCGGCCGTCGCCTCGAACTCCGAGTTCGGCACGCTCGCCACCGAGGGCCACGAGTCGGTCGACGCGATGTTCTTCGGCCACTCCCACACCGATTTCGCGTTCGAGGCGCCCGTGCCCGGCACCGAGCGCACCCGCCCGCTGCTCCAGTCCGGCTACTACGGCGAGGCGGTCGGACAGCTCGTCCTCACCTCGACCGGGGACGGCACCTGGACCGTCGACACGCAGGAGATCCTGCCCACCGAGGACGTCACCCACGACTCCCCGGTCGTCGATGAGGCCCAGCGGATCATCGACGAGGCCGTCGCGAAGTCGAAGGAGATCGGCTCCGAAGTCGCCGGCTCCATCACCGAGGACATCACCCGCGCCTTCACCGAGGAGGGCCGTGAGGACCGCGGTGCGGAGTCGACGCTCGGCAACCTCGTCGCCGACGCACTCGCCCAGGGCACCGGGTACTCGCAGCTCGCCCCGGCCGACTTCGGCATCACCAACCCCGGCGGCCTGCGGACCGACCTCAAATGCGACGATCAGTTCGGCAGCGAGGAGCGCTGCGAGGTCACCGTCGGCGAGCTCAACCAAGTGCTGCCCTTCGCCAACGACCACGGCGTCGTGACGCTCACGGGCGCAGACGTCATCGGCCTGTTCGAGGAGCAGTGGCAGCCCGAGGGCGCCTCGCGTCCGTTCCTCCACCTCGGCATCTCCGATGAGCTCGACGTGGTCTACGACTCCGAGGCGCCCCGCGGCGAGCGGGTGCTCTCGGTGCTGGTCGACGGCGAGGAGATCGATCCGAACGCGGAGTACCGCGTCGCGACGCTGAGCTTCCTCGCCGCCGGCGGCGACAACTTCACCTCGTTCGCCAACGGCACCTTCGAGCAGTCGGGACTCACCGACTTCGAGCTGTGGGAGCGCTACTTCAACGAGAACTCACCGATCGGCCCGGACACCGACGAGCGTCAGGCCGACGCCGCGCTCGACATCGTGCACAACGGCACCGCGGAGGTCGGCATCAGCTACTCCGATGACGACTCCGGTGAGTACGTCATCGAGTCGACGAACACCGAGGCTGTCGAAGGGCCGTTCCTCATCACCCTGTCCCTGCCCGAGGGCGTGACCGCCGACTTCGGCGAGCGCGCCGGCGAGCAGCCGAACACCGCGCTCGTCACCGAGCTCCCGGCGGGCGCGGAGATCCCGTTCTCGCTGAGCGGGGGAGAGCCGGGCGAGCACACCTTCACCGCACGGATCACCGCCGACCCGGCGTCGGAGTGGTGGGACGACAACCCGATGCCGCTCGTCCACTCGGCCGAGGCCGCCTACCGGGTGACCGAGGACGACGCCCCCGGTGACGACGACAACGGCAGCGACGACGGGAACGAGGACGACGGGAACGACGACGGGGGCGAGAGCCCGCGGCCGAGCGACCCGGCTCCCGGCCCCGGCGGCGACGACGACCGCGGTGACGGCGGCAACGGCGGCGACGACGGCCGCGGCGGTCAGGACGACGACGGTCGCGACGACCGCGCCGACGGATCGCTGCCCCGCACCGGATCCGAGATCGCCGGCGCGCTCGCCGCAGCGCTCGTGCTCCTCATCGCAGGATCGGCAGCCGTCGTGGCAGTGCGGAGGAAGACCGCACAGTGATCCGCACCGGCTGATCCGGCTCGGTTGATCCGGTCCGGCTGAACGGCACAGGCTGATCCAGCTGAACGGCCCGGCTGCACAGCGCAGGCCGACGGCCGCGTGCGTCAGCTGTACGCCGGCCACCGAACCGGGCACTGCAGTTCCGGCCCCCTCCCGACCCACACGGTCGGGAGGGGGCCGGAGTCGTTCGGCGATGGAGCTCGCCCGGACCGCCCGCGCGATCCGGCCCAACCCCCGAGCCTCGGCGCTGCTCACCTTGGCGATGCAGCCGTTCCTGCTCGGGGCGCTCACATGGCGATGCGGGTGTTTCTGCTCCGGGCGGCTGAATTCAGTCGCATCGGGGCCGACCGACCGGAGAGACAGGTGCAGTTTGCAGAAAGAGTTGCATCGGCGGGGGAAAGGCCGAGGTCAGTGCTCCTCGCGCCCGCCGGATCGTTCGGTGCGGATCGCTTCCGCCTCGGCCTGGCCGACGAGGTGGGCGAACGCGGGGATGATGAAGAGGATGCCGACGGCCGGCACGACGATGCCGGAGTCGTTGATCACCGTACCCACCGCCAGGAGCACCGCGAGCGAGGCCATCGCGGCGCGCATCATCGGATACCGCCGGTACAGCTCGGGCAGATGCGGGACGGAGACGCGGCGCGGGCTGAGGATCACCCAGAACACCCCGGCGATGATCACCGGCAGCAGCAGCGTCATCCAGCTCTGCGTGAGGATGTCGATGTTCATCCCGATCTTGCGCATGAGCACCGCGCCGGCCTCCCCGCTGAGGATCGAGTCGAAGAACCGGCCGAAGTGTGTGCGCTGCTCGGCCGGCCGCAGCCAGTCGAGCACGAGCACGAGCAGCATGGCGAGCCCGGCCGCCCCGGTGATGAGGAGCAGCCGCTTGATCGACAGGCGGACCCCGGCGGCGGCGAGGGCGAGCACCGCGAGGCCGATGATGAGCGTGGGCACGGAGCCGAACTTCGTCCCCAGACCGGGGGTGGCGAGCAGGATGCAGGCGGCGAGCGTCGTGACGAGCACCGTCGTCAGCCGCACCCAGCGATTGCCGATCGCCTGGCACACGACGCCGAGGAGGAACACGAGCGCGGTGCAGAACAGCGCGAGCGCGGAGTTGCCGATGCCGTAGAAGCGCGAGGCGATGAGCAGCGGCTCCCCGAGCAGCGTCGACATCTGCAGGGGCGATCCGGCGATGACGTCGGCGGCGAGGACGAGCACGGTGGCGGCGGCGATGACGGTGATCGGACCGAGCACCCGGTGCCGCCACGGCCCCAGCAGCCCGAGGAGCGTGAGCGCGAGCGCCCAGCCGGCGAGCGCGGCGAGCATCGCGACGTCCGGGCTCGTCGAGCGCTCCCAGGGGACGAGGTTGACGAGGTAGGTCGACACCGGCAGCGCCGCGAAGAACAGGCCCAGGCCGCGCAGCGGGCCCCGCACCCGATCCATGTCGCGCCGGCCCACGAGCACCGCGATGACGAGGAGCACAGCGAGGATCGACGCCATGACCGGGAAGAACCACACCGACAGTGCGGCCTGCGTGGCCACTGCGACCTGCCGGTCGAGCATCTGCTGGTACCGGGCGGGCGCCTCGGCGTCGGATCCGGTCTCCTCGAGCGGGGCACCGGCGAAGTTGCGCTCCGGCACGGCCGGGGCGTGGCGGACCAGGGTGGGGAGGATGTCGGTGGTCTGCACGAGGCCGGGCTGCTGGGTCGAGGTCGAGGTGAGCACACCGGAGTCGTGGAAGGGGCCGACGACGGCGGAGAACTGCATCGCGCTCGACTCGGACCAGCCGTCGGAGATCGAGGCGACGATGAGCGTGGGGGCGCCGTCGGCGGGGCGGGCACCGGGCTCGGGGGTGTGGGCGAGCGCCTCGCGCACCTCGCCGATCTGCGCATCGAGCGCGATGAGCGAGTACCCGGGCTCCTGGGTGTTGCCGAGGTCGAGCACAATGAGCGGGTGCTCCGCGGCGGATTCCCCGACCTGTGCGGCGAGGTCCTCGGATACCGGGGCGTAGGAATCGACCCGGCCGTCGGCGCCGGCGGCGGCGATCGCCGCGCCCGGGCCGATCGCGTGGACGTCCGCGATCGCCTCGTGCAGGGTGCCGAGCGGGGCGTCGTAGTTGTCCTGCTCGGCCTGGAGGCGGTAGACGGCCCAGTCGGGCACCCACGACTCGACGGGCTCGCCGGGGTCGCGGCAGATGCGGTGGGCCTCGTCGGCTGCGCGCCGCCCCGAGCCGATCGCCAGCCAGCCGTCGACCGGGCAGCTCGTCGAGCGGACGCTGCGCGGCGTCATCGTGCCGATCGCGCCGTCCTCGACGAGCGACCACAGGTGCGGGGTGAGGTACGGGTCGATCTGTTCGAAGGTCAGGCCGCTCACCCCGACGAACACCGTCGGTCCGGCGACGACCGGGGGGATCGCGTGCGCGGGCGTCCCACCGAGCGCGGACCCGGCCGATGCCGACCCCGGGACTCCGGCTGTCGAGGCAGCGGATCCCTGGGCCCCGGCTGCTGAGGCAGCGGCACCGATGGGCACCGAGGGCCCGGAGCTCGGGACGGCGGCCCACGGCATCCCGGTGACGAGCGCGCAGGTGGCGAGGAGGACGAGGAGCAGGCGACGGATCATGCGCGTCCCCCCGAGGCACCCTGCGAGCCGGAGCCCGAGGTGCCCCGCAGGCCGGCAGTGCCGGCGGCACCCGCCGGCCCGCCGCCCGCATCTTCGGCACCCGCGGGCCCGGCACCCGCAGGCCCGGCGCCCGCCGCGCGACGGGCCTCACCGGCCTGACCGTCCTCCCGGCCCCGGCCCGGCACGGTGTCGGCGCACAGCGCGAGGAGCAGCGGGAGGAACATCATCGCGCCGGTGGCCGGGACCGCGATGCCCGAATCGGTGATCGCCCCGCCCACCGCGAGTCCGACGGCGACGGCCAGGAAGCCGGCGTGCAGCGTGGGGTCCGCGAGCACCTCGGGAAGCCGCCCCGCCCAGGGCCGGGTGAGGCGGCGGGTGGGGGCGAACCGGGCGAGGTAGGCGAGGAAGAACAGGATCGCGACGACCGCGAGCGGCACGATGACCGCCAGCGCGGGGTTGATGACCATGATGTTGAGGTTCGCCGCGAGCTTCCGGCCGATCACCGTGAACAGCTGGCCGTCGAGAATCTGACCGAAGAAGGCGCCGAAGTGGGAGCGCGCCGCTGGGGGCCGCAGGTAGTCGAGGACGGCGATGCCGAGGATCGCGGCGAGCGACACCGCGCCGATGAGGGCGAGGCGCCACAGGTTGAGGCGGATCCCGAGGAGCAGCGCGAGGAGGACGAGGAAGCCGGCGAGCGTGGCGATCGTCCCGCCGAACTTCGCCCCCCACGCCGGATTGCCGAGCGTGGCGACCGAGGCGAGTCCGACGAGCGCGACGAGCGCGATCGCCCAGCCGCGCCGGCCGCGTGCGAGCAGCCGGCGGGAGACGATCGCCAGGCCGAGGAACACCGCGACGATGAAGAGCGCCGCGCCCTGGTTGCCGAGCCCGTAGAAGCGCCCGGCGACGATCGGGTTGTAGCCCATGAGCGCGTTGAACTGGAGCGCGGAGCCGAGCGCGATGTCGACGGCGAGCACGACCGCGGTGGTGACGGACACCGCGGCGACCCGCCCGGCGAAGGTGCGCCGCCACGGGCCGGCGACGGCGATCGCGAGGAGCGCGGCGGACCCGGCGAGCACCGCCAGGCCGAGCCCGGCGGCCGGTGATCCGAAGCGCGCCCAGGGGAGCAGCCCGGCGAGGAACGAGCCCATGGGGATCACCGCGAGGCCGAGTCCCACCCAGCCGAGGATCCGGTGCACGCGCGCGCTGCCCGCTCGGCCCAGGCGTTCGTGGAGGGTGACGAGGAGCAGCCCTCCGAGAGCGAAGAACAGGAGGTAGTGGAGGACGTCGAGGAGCACGGAGAAGGTCTGCGCGTGCTCGTGGACCGTGGCCGCCTCCGCCGCCGAGGCGCGCAGGGTGTCGAGGCGCTCGGCCGCTGATCCCTCGCCGGGTGCGACGCTCCAGGCGGCGTCGGCGGCCTCCGGCGGGGCCGCCTGACCGGCCACCCGGGTGAGGGCGGCCGAGGCGACGTCGCTGAGCTGGGCGGTGCCGGACTGGCGGGTCGAGGAGCTCGTGAGGATGCCGGCCTCGTAGCTCGGGCCGGCGGCGAGCAGCGCGCGCAGCCGGGAGGGGCTCGAGGTGTCGCCCACCCCGGCGATGACGACGTCGGTGGTCTCGAGGTCGATGTCCTCGAGGTACATGCCGATCCGCTGGTCGATGCGCGCGAGCTGGCTCGCCCCGTCGAGCGCGGTCTCCTGCGGGATCCAGCCGGGGTCACCGACCGCGCCGACGTCGATGAGCGTGAGCACGCAGCCCTCGAGCGGGGTGCCGCCGGGCCCCCAGCGCTCGACCGTGCCCTCCGGCCCGGCGACGGCGTACCCGGCGCCGCGGCCGATCGCCTGCGTGCACCCGCCGGAGTCGCGCACCTGGGCCGCGAGCGCGCCGAGGTCGGCGGTGTAGCCGGAGGCGGCGTTGACGGTGGCGATGCGGTCGAACTCCGGGATCACCGCGTCCTCGACGGGCGCCTCGGGCTCGGTGAGGGCGAGCGGGTCCGGGGAGCTGGAGTCCTCCGCCGCGGCGAGGGCGTCGGCGGCCACCGGGGTGCGGATCTCCGGGCAGGCGGCCGCCGGCCGGGGCGGGACCCGGACGTAGTTCGTCGGCTGGGCCTTCGCCTCGGGCGCCAGCGTGGGCTCGGGCTCATCGGGCTCGACGACGGGGTAGCCGGCCGGTCCGGGCGGCGGAGGGAGCGGCTCGGCCTCCTCGGCGGCCACATCGGGCAGGTCGACGGCACCTGCGCGGGCGCCGGAGCCCAGGGTGAGCCAGCCCGAGGCGGGGCAGGTCGCGGCGGCGAGGCTGCGGACGCTGAGGTTGGCGAGCGCGGCGTCCTCGGCGAAGGCCGCGAGCTGCGGGGTCGCCTCGGGATCGATGTCGTCGAAGGTCAGGCCGGAGGCGCCGATGATGACGAGGGACTCAGCAGCAGGAGCGGCCGCGGGGCCGGACCCCGGCGTATCGGAGGCGGGGGAGGCGCCCTCGCTCGCGCCTGACCCCGGGGCGGCGCCCGAGGCCTGGGCCGCCCCGGGAGAGCCGAGGAGCGCGGCGGCGGCGATGAGCAGCGCGAGCAGCGTCGCGAGAAGTGCCCGCCGGGGTCGGGTGCCGACGCTCCGGCGGGCACCGGGGGAGCTCCTCGGCAGTGTCCGCATCACCTGTCGATTCTACCGAGACCCACCTGAGCATTTGCGCGGACGCGGCTGGCCGAGGTAGATTTGTCTGTCGTTGCGTACGTCCTCTCACGCTCCCCTCAGAAGCCTCTATTCGCGTTGCAGGCAGGTGGGGTCGGGTCAGCCGTGGTCGGTCGTACCGAGCACCGAAGAGCGGTGCGCATCTCCCGTGATCACGGCCTTGTGGAGATGCGAACCTGCCGCTGCTATCCATAGACGAAAAGAAGGCTACTTTGCGTACGTACACCCCCAAGCCCGGCGATGTTCAGCGCCAGTGGCACGTCATCGACGCCACTGACGTCGTCCTCGGTCGGCTTGCCTCGCAGACTGCGAAGCTGCTGCGCGGCAAGCACAAGGTGACTTTTGCACCGAATGTCGACTCGGGTGATTTCGTGATCATCATCAACGCCGACAAGGTTGCGCTGACCGGCGCGAAGCTCGAGAAGAAGCGCGCCTGGCGCCACTCGGGCTACCCGGGCGGCATCAAGAGCATCAGCTACTCCGAGCTCCTGGCCAAGGATCCCGAGCGCGCGGTCGAGAAGGCCGTGGCCGGCATGGTCCCCAAGACCCGCCTCGGTCGTGCCCAGATGCGGAAGCTCAAGGTCTACGCGGGTGCCGAGCACCCGCACGCCTCGCAGAATCCGCAGCCGTACGAGATCAGCCAGGTCGCGCAGTAAGCGCCCCGGCAGCAACGAACTTACCGAGGAGAACCGTGGCTGATACCACCAATGATGTCGAACTGACCGAATATTCCACCGAGACCCCGGCTTCGGCCGGTCTGGGCGAAGCCGTGGCCGGTGGCCGGGGCCAGTCCCTGACCGCCCCCGGTGCCGCCGTGGGTCGTCGCAAGCAGGCCATCGCCCGCGTCCGCCTGGTGCCCGGCACCGGCGAGTGGCTGATCAACGGCCGCGACCTGGAGACCTACTTCCCGAACAAGCTGCACCAGCAGCTCGTCAACGAGCCCTTCCGCCTGCTCGACCTCGAGGGCCGCTTCGACGTCCACGTGCGCATCAAGGGCGGCGGACCTTCGGGTCAGGCCGGTGCCGTGCGCCTGGGCATCGCTCGCTCGCTCAACGAGATCGACCGCGACAACAACCGCGCCGAGCTCAAGAAGGCCGGCTTCCTCACCCGTGACGCCCGCGTCCCGGAGCGCAAGAAGGCCGGACTCAAGAAGGCCCGCAAGGCGCCGCAGTTCTCGAAGCGCTGATCGCACTTCCGGTGTCTGCGCCCACCCCGGCCTGACCGCGCTCAAGCCCTCGGACCCCGCGTCCGAGGGCTTGAGTCGTATCCGGACCCGGTACCGGCAGCGATTCCCTCCGGCGCACGACCGGGCAGGTGCTCCACCGCCCGGCACCGCCCGGACCGGCGCTCCCGAGCCACCCGTATCCCGACCGACCACGAGGAACCCATGTCCCGTCTCTTCGGAACCGATGGTGTCCGCGGCCTCGCGAACACCGACATCACCGCCGCGCTCGCGCTCGACCTCGCCGAGGCCGGTGCGCGGGTGCTCGCCGGACCCGCCCGTGAGGGCGATCCGCGGCCCTTCGCGATCGTCGGGCGCGACACCCGCGCCTCAGGTGAGCTCCTTGCCTCGGCCGTGGCCGCCGGCATCGCCGCCGCCGGGGTCGACGTGCTGCTCGTCGGCGAGCTGCCCACCCCGGGTGTGGCGCACGTGGTGAAGAACTCCGGCGCGGACTTCGGTGTCGTCCTCTCCGCCTCGCACAACCCGATGCCGGACAACGGCATCAAATTCTTCGCCCGCGGGGGCACCAAGCTCGACGACGCGCTCGAGGACCGGATCACCGAGCTCCTCGGCCAGGACTGGGACCGCCCGACCGGTGCCGCGGTGGGCCGGATCTCCCGCTTCCCCGCCGCCGTCGACGAATACGTCGAATACCTCGTCGACCGACTCAACGGCGACCGCGAGGCGCCCCTGTCCGGGCTCACCGTCGTCGTCGACTGCGCCCACGGCGCGGCGAGCGTCGTCGGCCCGGCCGCGCTGCGCCAGGGCGGGGCCGAGGTCATCGTCACCGCCGCCGAGCCCGACGGCTACAACATCAACGACGGGGTGGGCTCGACCCACATCGCCGGCCTCGCCGAGGCCGTGACCGAGCACAACGCCGACCTCGGTGTGGCGTTCGACGGCGACGCCGACCGCTGCCTCGCCGTCGATGCGCTCGGCCGCGTGGTCGACGGCGACCAGATCATGGGCATCCTCGCCCTCGGCCTCCACGAGGACGGCACGCTGGCCCGCGACACCCTCGTCACCACGGTGATGTCGAACCTCGGGCTGCGCCTGGCGATGGAGAAGGCCGGGATCGCCACCGTGCAGACGAAGGTCGGGGACCGCTACGTGCTCGAGAAGATGCTCGCCGAGGGCCTCAACCTCGGCGGCGAGCAGTCCGGGCACCTGCTCATGCTCGACCACGGCACCACCGGCGACGGCGTGCAGACCGCCCTGCACCTCATGGACCGGATGGCCCGCACCCGCCGCTCGCTCGCGGACCTCGCCGCGGAGATCCCGCGCCTGCCGCAGGTGCTCATCAACGTCAAGGGCGTCGACAAGACGAACACCGACCACCCGGTCGTCGCCGCCGAGGTGTCCGCCGTCGAATCCGAGCTCGGGCGCACCGGCCGGGTGCTGCTGCGGGCCTCGGGCACCGAACCGCTCATCCGCGTCATGGTCGAGGCCGAGACCGAGGAGACCGCCCAGGCCCAGGCCGAACGGCTCGCCTCCGTGGTCCGCGACGAACTGGCACTCTGAGGGGCGCATGATGACGAGGACCCCGGCAGGCGCGTCCGATCCCGGCATGCCGGGTGACGGGGCCGGACGGACCGGGCGTCCGCTCGCCCGGCCGGCGCGCGTCGGCCGGATCGCAGGCGCCCTCACCGCCGTGGCGACCCTGCTCGTCGCCGGGCTCACGCTGCTCGTCGGACTCGCCGACGGCCTGCCGTTCGTGCTCGGCTGGTTCGCCGACGCCACGCTCCTCGTCCTCGTCATGGGCGGGATCGCGACGCTCGGGAACCTCCTCGTCGGCGCGCTCGCCTGGCGCTCGGAGACCTCCGCCGCGCAGCGTGACCGCAGGCCGGTGCGCACCTGGCCGCTCGTCGGCTTCGTCGCACTCACCATGCCGATCGTCGTCTACGTCGTCGCGGTGATCATCACTCAGCCGGTCTCGCTCGTCCTCCTCATCGGGCTGCTCCTCGTGTGCCTGCCCGCCGCGGCACTGCTGGCCGCCGTGGCCCGCCTGCTGCGCTGAGGCGCGGACCACCGGCGCGCGCCCGCCCGCGCAGGCGGCCGGGGCGGGACCACGCATCGGGTCACCGCGCGCCGCCGCTCCTCGCAGCGTGACCGGCCGCATGCTCAGCCGCGGGCTCAGTCATGTGGCCGGCTCAGCCGTTGAGCATCCCCGACATCGTCTCCCGCATCCGCCTGCTCGCCGCGTTGAGGCCGACGACGGTGACCGTCGTCCCGCGCTCCTCGTACTTCGCGGTGATCGAGTCGAGCGCGGCGATCGTCGAAGCGTCCCAGAGGTGGGAGCGGTGGAGATCGATGACGACGTGGGCGGGGTCCTCGGCGTAGTCGAACATCGTGTAGAGGTCGTTCGAGGAGGCGAAGAACAGCTCTCCCTCGACGGTGTACGTCGCCGTCGGGACCCCGTCGACCTCGGCGAGCTCCCGGTCGACGCGCACGAGGTGGGCCACCCGGTTGGCGAAGGCGATCATCGCGACGACCACGCCGAGCACCACCCCGATCGCGAGGTTGTGCGTCCACACGGTGGCGACGACGGTGACGAGCATGACCGCGGTCTCCGACTTCGGCATCCGGCGCAGGGTGCGCGGGTCGATCGAGTGCCAGTCGAAGGTCGCCCAGGACACGAAGACCATGATCGCGACGAGCGCGGCCATCGGGATGAGCGCGACGACGTCGCCGAGCACGACGACGAGGACGAGCAGGAAGACGCCGGCGCAGAACGTCGAGATCCGGGTGCGCGCACCGGAGGCGCGGACGTTGATCATCGTCTGCCCGATCATCGCGCAGCCGCCCATCCCGCCGAACAAGCCGGTGACGATGTTCGCCACGCCCTGGCCCCAGGACTCCCGGGTCTTGTCCGAGCGGGTGTCGGTGATGTCGTCGACGAGCTTCGCCGTCATGAGCGACTCCATGAGCCCGACGAGCGCCATCGCGAGCGCGTAGGGCGCGATGATCTGCAGGGTCTCGAGCGTGAGCGGCACCTCGGGGACGAACAGGGTCGGCAGCGAGTCGGGCAGCTCGCCCTTGTCGCCGACGTCCGGCACCTGCCAGCCGAAGGCGAGGACGAGCCCGGTGAGCACGACGATCGCGACGAGCGGTGCGGGCACGATCGAGGTGAGGCGCGGCAGGAGGAACACGATGGCGAGCGCGAGGGCGAACAGCGGGTAGACGAGCCAGGGGACGCCGATCAGCTCGGGCACCTGGGCGATGAAGATGAGGATCGCGAGCGCGTTGACGAAGCCGACCATGACCGAGCGCGGGATGAAGCGCATGAGGCGGGCGGCGCCGAGCACGGCGAGGAGGATCTGGAACACCCCGGCGAGCAGCACGCAGGCGATGAAGTAGTCCATCCCGTGCGCGGCGACGAGGGGTGCGATGACGAGGGCGACGGCGCCGGTGGCCGCGGAGATCATCGCCGGCCGGCCGCCGAGGATCGCGGTCGTCACCGCCATGGTGAAGGAGGCGAACAGGCCCACCCGCGGGTCGACCCCGGCGATGACGGAGAAGGCGATCGCCTCGGGGATGAGTGCGAGCGCGACGACGAGTCCGCCGAGCACCTCGGTCCGGAGCCAGGCCGGGCGGCGCAGGGTCGCGCGCACGCTCTGCCGCTCCTCCGGGGAGAACGCGGGGCGGGTCGGGGTGGCGGGCATGAGGCTCCTCGGGCACGGAAAGGGGTGAGCGGTGGGCCGCGGCGGGCAGGTGCCCGCGAGCGCGCTGTGCGCGGGCGGGACCCGGCGTCCACTCTATCCCCGCGCCCTCACCGCCCGGACACGGGATGCCGGGGCCGCGCCGGCACCCACCCGGGGCTCACTCCTGGGAGGCGAACTGGGTCTCGTAGAGCTCGGCGTAGCGGCCGTCGGCGGCGAGCAGCTGCTCGTGGGTGCCGCGCTCGGCGATCCGCCCGCCCTCGATGACGAGGATCTCGTCCGCGCTGCGGACGGTCGACAGCCGGTGGGCGATGACGAGCGCGGTGCGGCCCTCCATCGCCTCGGCGAGCGCCTGCTGGATCGCCGCCTCGTTCGTCGAGTCGAGCGCTGAGGTCGCCTCGTCGAGGACGACCACCGGGGGAGCGGCGAGGAGCAGCCGGGCGATGGTGAGGCGCTGGCGCTCGCCGCCGGACAGCCGGTAGCCGCGCTCGCCGATCACCGTGTCGATGCTGTCGGGGAGTTCGGCGATGACCTCCTCGAGTCGGGCGCGGCGGATCGCGTCGGCGAGCTCGGACTCGGTGGCGTCGGCCCGGGCCAGCAGCAGGTTGTCGCGGATCGACTCGTGGAACAGGTGGCCGTCCTGGGTCACCATGCCCACCGTGCGCTTGAGGGTGTCGAAGCTCAGGTCCCGGACGTCGGTCCCGCCGATGAGCACCGCGCCGCCGGTGACGTCGTAGAGGCGGGGCAGCAGCGAGGCGATCGTCGACTTGCCGGCCCCGGAGCTGCCGACGAGCGCCACCGTGGACCCCGGTGACACGGTGAAGTCGATCCCGTGGAGCACCTCGGTGCCGGCCCGGTGGTCGAGCACGGAGACGTCCTCGAGGCTGGCCAGCGACACCTCGGCGGCCGACGGGTAGGCGAAGCGGACGTCGCGGTAGGTCACGGCGACCGGGCCCGGGTCGAGCGACTGCGGCTCCGCCGCCTCGGTGAGCAGCGGCTCGAGGTCGAGCACCTCGAACACCCGCTCGAAGCTCACGATCGCGCTCATGATGTCCATCCGCGCGTTGGCGAGCATGGTGAGCGGGGTGTAGAGGCGGGTCAGCAGCATCGCGAGGGTGACGACCTGACCGGCGTTGAGGTTGCCGAGCACCGCCTGGATGCCGCCGAGGCCGTAGACGAGCGCGAGCGCGAGCGCGGACACGAGGGTGAGCGCGGTGACGAAGGTCGTCTGGAGCATCGCGGTGCGCACCCCGATGTCGCGCACCCGGCCGGCGCGGTCGGCGAACTCGCGGGACTCGGTGTCCGGCTTCCCGAACAGCTTGACGAGGGTGGCGCCGCCGGCGGAGAACCGCTCCGTCATGCGCGTCGACATCGCGGCGTTGTGGTTCGCCGCCTCGTGCTGGAGGAGGGCGAGCTTCCCGCCGAGCATCCGGGCGGGGACGAGGAAGATCGGCAGGAGGAGGACGGAGAGCAGGGTGACCTGCCAGGAGATCGTCACCATGACGCCGACGGTGAGGACGAGGGACACGACGTTCGACACGACTCCGGAGAGCGTGTTGGAGAAGGCGCGCTGGGCGCCGATGACGTCGGTGTTGAGGCGGGACACGAGTGCGCCGGTGCGGGTCCGGTTGAAGAACGCGATCGGCAGGGTCTGCACGTGGTCGAACACCGCAGTGCGGAGGTCGAAGATCAGGCCCTCGCCCACACGGGAGGACAGGTAGCGGTTGACGAGGCTGAGGCCGGCGTCGAGGATCGCCAGGCCGGCCATCGCGATCGCGATCCACATGATCACCGAGATCGGGCCGCCGCCGGTGATCGCGTTGACGACGTCGCCGGCGAGGATCGGGGTGATGACGCCGATGACGGAGACGAGGACGGACACTGCGAGGAAGCCGATGAGCTTGGCGCGGTGGCGAGAGGCGAAGCGGAAGATCCGGCGCACGGTGGCGCGCGAGATCTTCCCCGACCCCTTGGCCGAGGTCGAATGGGACCCGATGGTGCGGCGCATGATCATATGCGTCGAGGGCATGCTCATAGGAGCCTCCTGGGGTGCAGAGGGGAGTCGGTGGTGCCGGGGGTCGTGGTTCCGAGTGTCGCGGTTCCGGCGCTGGGAGGACCGAGGCCGGGAATGCCGGTGCCGAAAGTGCTGGTCCCGCGGCTGCCGGCTCCGGACGTGCTGGTGCCGGGGCTGATGGCTCCGAAGGTGCTGGTGCCGGGGGTGTGGCGCGCGGCCCGCCGGGCGGCGCGACCCGTGGCGGGACGGCCGGCGTGCGAGGCTGGACTCGCGGCGGGCCGAGCACGACATCGGTATCAACCGGCGGCTCCGCGGATTTGTTCCCCGGGCTGTGCTCGACTGCCCGGGCTGTGCTCGACTGCACTGTGCTCGATGGGGTTGCACTCGATGGAGTTGCACTCGTCAGCACTGCACACCTCGGCACTGCATACCTCGGCACTGTGCGTGTCGGTGCTGTGGGGTCGGTGCTGTGCACCGCGGCGGCAGGCGCTCCGGAACCGGGCACCAGAGAGGTGTCCGGCAGTCCACGCGCCGTCGTTCCGGTGCCGCTTCAGTGCGGATACCGGCGGGTATCCGCACTGAGGTGACCCCGCAGTCAGAGAACCGCACTGGATCGCGCCCGGACCGGGCAGACCGCACTAGGCTGCGCGTGGAACGGGGCGGCGGTCGTCGGACGGGGTGCCGCGGCTCGCGTGCGGGGGTGCTCAGAGCTTGCGGAGGCGGATCCGGCGGATCTCGTGGTCGGCGGCCTTGTGCATGATGAGGTCGGCGCGGCCGCGGCTGGGAAGCACGTTCTCCCGGAGGTTCGGGGCGTTGATCGAGCCCCAGATCTCCCCGGCGAGGGTCCGCCCCTCCTCCTCGCTCAGCCGGCTGTAGCGGTGGAAGTACGAGTCGGGGTCCTGGAACGCGCCGTGTTTGAGCTTCATGAAGCGCGCGATGTACCAGTCGCGGATGTCCGAGGTCCGTGCGTCGACGTAGATCGAGAAGTCGAAGTAGTCGCTCACCGACATGCCTACCCGGCCGTCGGGGCGGGGGCGCGCCGGCTGCAGGACGTTGAGGCCCTCGACGATGAGGACGTCGGGGGAGCGCACGGTGATCTGCGCGCCGGGCACGATGTCGTAGGTGTGGTGGGAGTAGACCGGTGCCCGCACCTCGGGCGCCCCGGACTTCACCGCGGACAGGAAGCGGAGCAGCGCGCGGCGGTCGTAGGACTCCGGGAAGCCCTTGCGGCCGCTGAGCCCGCGGCGCTCGAGCTCTGCGTTGGGGAACAGGAAGCCGTCGGTGGTGAGGAGCTCGACGCGCGGGGTGTCGGGCCAGCGGGCGAGCATCTCGCGCAGCACGCGCGCCGTCGTCGACTTGCCCACCGCCACGGAGCCGGCGACGCCGATGACGAACGGCGTGCGCCGCGGTGCCGGGTCCCGGCCATCGGCGCGGAGGGGGGCGAAGAACTCACGGGTCGCCTCGTGCTTCTGGCCTCGTGCGGAGACGTAGAGGTTGAGGAGGCGGGAGACCGGGAGGTAGATCGTGGCGACCTCGTCGAGGTCGATCGTCTCGCCGAGGCCGCGGAGCCGCTCGATGTCCTGAGCGGTGAGCGGCAGCGGCATGGTCTCCGCGAGCTTCGACCACGACTCCCGGTCGAACTCGCGGAACGGCGAGGCGAAGGATTCGAGGTCCGCGCGCGGGCGAGCGGTGTGGAGGCCCGCCAGCCGACGCGCCGGATCGAGGTCGGGGCTGTCGCCGCTGCGGGACCCGGCGGAGCGGTCGCTCGACTGCGCGGTGCGGTCCGGCTGCGCGGCACTGCCGGGCTGCACTGCAATGCCCGACTGCGAGGTGCGGTCCGGGTGACCGGCGCCGTCGAGTCGGTCGCCGCTGTCCGGCCGGTCGGTGTCGGCGGCGCGCTCGCCTGTGTCGGCGGCGCGCGCGGACCCGGCGGAGTGGCTGTCAGGCGCGGATTCGGTCTCCTGGGACATTGTGCCATTGTGTCACGGGCCACTCCGGTCCTCGCCGACAGGCCCACCTGTCGAACTCCGCGGTGCAGGGAAGCCGGCCTGCTCGCGCTCGCCGACCCTGAGCGACTGCGCGTACTCGCCGGCGCGATCCTGGCCGAGATCGTGCCGGCCGAGCAGGACCTCGCCGCCGCCTCGGCCCAGAACCCGGCCCAGGGGCACGCCGCCCCGGCCCCCGCCTTCCAGATCACCCCCCTCCACCGGTGTCCTCGTCGGGCAGGTCCGCGAACCCATCGCCTCCCAGCGGCTCATCGCCGGCGACCTCGACGCCCGACCGCGGAGGTCGTGCTCGGCGAGGCCACTGGCTGGGGCATGCGGCTCGGCGACGACCGCGCCGCCGCCCTGTCCCAGGCCGTGCTCCGCGGCGGGGACCGGACCGCGGACATCATCGAGCTCGCGCGCCGCTGACGACGCGCTGTGAGCGTGCTCATGCTCCATTCAGCGATGACTCGGTAGAGTACTCCCCATGTGCGGAATCGTAGGTTTTGTCTCGTCGTCCACCCCGGAGACCGCAGGGCACGGCGCCCTCGACGTGGTCATGGCCGGACTCACCCGGCTCGAGTACCGCGGATACGACTCCGCAGGAGTCGCCCTGGTGACCGCCGACCGCACGCTCGCGAGCGCCAAGAAGGCCGGCAAGCTCAGTGCCCTGCGCGAGGAGCTCGAGGCGCACCCGCTGCCCGAGGCGATGACCGGCATCGGTCACACCCGCTGGGCCACCCACGGCGGGCCCACCGACGCCAACGCCCACCCGCACCTCGCCGACGGCGGGAAGCTGGCGCTCATCCACAACGGCATCATCGAGAACTTCGCGAGCCTCAAGGCCGCGCTCCAGGACGAGGGCGTCGAGTTCGAATCGGAGACCGACACCGAGGTCGCAGCCCACCAGCTCGCCAAGAACTACCGCGCCTCCGGTGACCTCGCGCAGGCGATGCGCGACACCGCGAAGCAGCTCGAGGGCGCCTTCACGCTGCTCGCCGTGCACGCCGACCTGCCCGGCACCGTCGTCGCCGCGCGCCGCAACTCCCCGCTCGTCATCGGCCTGGGCGAGGGGGAGAACTTCCTCGGCTCCGACGTCGCCGCGTTCATCGACTACACCCGCAAGGCGCTCGAGATCGGCCAGGACGAGGTCGTCACCATCACCCCGGACTCCGTCCTCATCACCGACCTCGAGGGCAGCGAGGTCGCCGGCGAGCCCTTCGAGGTCGACTGGGACACCGCGGCCGCGGAGAAGGGCGGCTTCGCGTCCTTCATGGACAAGGAGATCCACGACCAGCCGCAGGCCGTCCACGACACCCTGCTCGGCCGGATGGACGCCTCCGGCAAGCTCGTGCTCGACGAGATGCACGTCGACGAGACCGTCCTCAAGTCGATCGACAAGATCGTCGTCATCGCCTGCGGCACCGCCGCCTACGCCGGCCAGGTCGCGAAGTACGCGATCGAGCACTGGTGCCGGATCCCCACCGAGGTCGAGCTCGCCCACGAGTTCCGGTACCGGGACCCCGTCGTCACCGAGAAGACCCTCGTCGTCGCCGTCTCCCAGTCCGGGGAGACCATGGACACGATCATGGCCGTGCGCCACGCCCGCGAGCAGGGTGCGAAGGTCATCGCGATCTGCAACACCTTCGGCTCGACGATCCCGCGCGAGTCCGACGCCGCTCTCTACACCCACGCCGGCCCTGAGATCGCGGTGGCCTCGACCAAGGCGTTCCTGTCACAGGTCGTCGCCTGCTACCTGCTCGGTCTCTACCTCGCGCAGCTGCGCGGCAACAAGTTCGCCGACGAGGTCGAGGTCATCCTCGAGGAGCTCCAGCAGATCCCGGCGAAGATCAGCGCTCTCCTCGAGCGGAAGCAGCAGGTCCTCGACCTCGCCCGGAGCCAGCAGGACACGCAGTCGGTGCTGTTCCTCGGCCGTCACGTCGGCTACCCGGTGGCGATGGAGGGCGCGCTCAAGCTCAAGGAGCTCGCCTACATCCACGCCGAGGGGTTCGCCGCCGGCGAGCTCAAGCACGGCCCGATCGCGCTCATCGACTCCGGTCAGCTCGTGTTCGTCGTGCTCCCGAGCCAGAAGGGCCGCGACTCGCTCCACGCCAAGGTCGTCTCCAACATCCAGGAGGTCCGGGCGCGCGGGGCGAACACCGTGGTCATCGCGGAGGAGGGCGACGAGGTCGCCGCCGACTACGCCTCCGAGGTGATCTACGTGCCGCAGACCACCACGCTGCTCGCGCCGCTGCTCACCACGGTGCCGCTGCAGATCTTCGCGATGGAGCTCGCCACCGCCAAGGGTCTCGACGTCGACCAGCCGCGCAACCTCGCGAAGTCCGTCACCGTCGAGTGACCCGAACCGGGCCCGCAGCGGCCCGCCTGGGGGAGTGAGCAGCAGGGGAGTGAGCATGGGGATCATCGGGATCGGCCTCGATCTGGCCGACGTGCCGCGCTTCGCCGAGCACATCGAGCGGGTGCCCGAGCTCCTCGACCGGCTCCTCACGCCTGCGGAACAGCTGAAGAAGAACGGCAAGCGGCGCACCCCGGAGTCGCTCGCCGCACGCTTCTCCGCGAAGGAGGCGCTCGTCAAGGCCCTCCAGCTGCCGCAGATCATCCCCTGGCACGAGGCCGAGGTGGTCTCCGCCTTCTCCGGTGCGCCGAGCTTCCGGCTCTCCGGCTGGGTGCTCGAGCACTTCCGGTCCCTCGGCGGGGAGCGCGTCCACCTCTCCATCACCCATGACGGGGAGCGGACCATGACCTTCGTCGTCGTCGAGGGCTCCGGCCCCGCGCTCGCCCCGCCCCCGGACCAGCCGCCGCCGCTGCTGCCGGGGTCGCCCGAGGCGCTCGCCGAGCTCGCCGCGGCGCGGGAGAGGGCGCGGGCGAGCCGGGATGCCCGCCGTGCCCAGCGCGAGGCCGCCCGCCGGAAGCACGCGTAGCTGCGGCCCGGAGCACCGGCTGCAGGGCGCGTCCGCCCCACCGACTACTCTGGAGCCATGACCGATACCGCCGCTCCCACCTCCGAGACGACCTCCTCCGGATCGATCGTCGGAACCTCCCTGCCCACGCACGAGTCCGCGCAAGCGCTGCTCCCCGAGCTGCGGGATCTGCGCCGGGATCTGCACCGGTCCCCGGAGATCGGGCTCGAGCTGCCGCAGACGCAGCGCCGGGTCGAGGAGGCGCTCGCGGGCCTCGACGTCGAGATCACCCGCGGCGAGGGCCTGAGCTCGCTCACCGTGGTGCTGCGCGGCGGTCGCCGTGACGCGGGCGGCGCCTCGCCCGTGGCCGTGCTCCTGCGCGGCGACATGGACGCCCTGCCCGTCGAGGAGGCGACCGGCTTCGACTTCGCCGCGACGAACGGCGCCATGCACGCATGCGGCCACGACCTCCACACCACCGGTCTCGTCGGCGCGGTCCGGCTCCTCCACGACATCCGCGACTCCCTCGCCGGTGACGTCGTGTTCATGTTCCAGCCCGGCGAGGAGGGCTGGGACGGCGCCGGGATGATGCTCGACGAGGGTGTGCTCGACGCCGCCGGGGTCCCGGTCGTCGCCGCCTACGGTGTCCACGTGTCCGCGGATCAGGAGATCGGCCGGCTGTACTCGAAGCCGGGTTCCTACATGGCCGCGTTCAGCCTGATGGACGTCGTCCTCCGCGGCAAGGGCGGGCACGCCTCGCGCCCGCACACCACCTACGACCCGATCCAGACCGGGGCCGCGATCATCGGACAGCTCCAGGAGTACGTCTCCCGCCGCTTCGACGTGTTCGACCCGATCGTCGTCACCGTCGGCAAGTTCACCGGCGGGACCGCGGCGAACGTCGTCCCCGACACCGCCTCGCTCGCCGTCGGCGTGCGGACCTTCTCGGAGACGACCACCACCCGCGCCGCCGCCGAGCTGCCCGCCCTCGTCCGTGAGCTCGCCGCCTCCCACGGGCTGAGCGCCGAGGTCGAGTACGACACCGTGCTGCCGCCGACGATCAACGACGAGGCGGAGAACGCGTTCTACCGCGAGACCTTCGCCGAGCTCTTCGGCGCCGACCGCGTCACCCTCGTCGAGCACCCCAAGGCCGGCTCCGAGGACTTCTCCCGCGTCCTCATGGCCGTCCCCGGATCGTACGGACACCTGGGTGCGGCGATGCCCGGCACCGTGCCCGAGGAGCAGGACTCCAACCACTCCCCGCGCGCCCGCCACAGCGAGGACGCGCTCGCCGACCACGCACTGTTCCTCGCCCGCCTCGCCGCCGCCCGGCTGGAGAGAGCCGCCGGAGACGACACCGCGCGGGACGGAGCTTTACTGGAGGGTGCTGCCCGGGACGGAGCTGCCGAGGTGCGGGGATGAGACTCGGCTATCCCGCAGCGGCGATCCGCGCCGCCGAGGCCCCGCTGCTCGACGCCGGCCGCGGACCGGTGCTCATGCGCACCGCCGCCGCCGGCCTCGCCGCGGTCTGCCGCCGCGATCTGATCGAGGCGCGCGGGTGCGTCACCGGCGCCCGCGTCGTCGTCCTCGCCGGAGCCGGCAACAACGGGGGAGACGCGCTGTTCGCCGGCGCGGACCTCAGCCGCCGCGGCGCCCGCGTCACCGTCGTCGACGTCCTCGGGCGCCTCCACCCCGAGGGAGCGGCCGCACTGCGTGCGGCAGGAGGCGACATCGAACCGCTCGGCGCCGAATCCGCGCCCCTGACCGCGCGGGCCGAGCTCGTCATCGACGGGATCCTCGGCACCGGTGCCTCGGGATCGCTGCGCGCACCGCTCGACACGTTCATCGCCGACTGGCAGGCCGCGGCCTCCGGCACCGGGAGCGCCCGGCGGCAGCGTGTCATCGCGGTCGACGTCCCCACCGGGGTCGACGCCACCACCGGAGCGGTCGGCGCCGTCCACGTGCGCGCCGATCGCACGGTGACCTTCGGCGGGCACAAGGCCGGACTGCTGCTGCCCGGCGGCGCCGACGCCGCGGGAGAGCTCGCCCTCGTCGACATCGGACTCGACCTCGCCCCGTTCCGTCCCACCGTCGAGGCGCCCGAGCCCGCCGACCTCGCCGTCGGCTGGCCGTTCCCGCAGCCGGACATGCACAAGTACACCCGCGGCGTCCTCGGCCTCGTCGCCGGATCCCACCGCTACCCCGGCGCAGGGCTGCTCACCACCGCTGCGGCCGTGTCCACCGGGCTCGGCATGCTCCGCCTGCTCGCCCCCGACGAGGTCACCGCGGCCGTGCTCGACCGCTGCCCCGAGGTCGTCACCGAACCGGGGCGGGTCCAGGCGTGGGCCGTCGGCCCGGGCGCCCCCGACACCCTCCTCATGCGCCGCGCCATCATCGAGGCGGAGAACCGGTCCCTGCCCCTCGTCATCGACGCCGGCGGCCTCGGACTCCTCACCCGCCCGCTCGAGACCACGTGCATCGTGACGCCGCACGCCGGTGAGCTCGTCGACCTCCTCGGCCGCCTCACCACCGGCGTGCCCACCCGCGCGGAGGTCGAAGCGGATCCGGTGACCCACGCCGTGAGGGCCGCGCAGGCGTTCGAAGGCGTCATCGCCCTCAAGGGGCGGCGCACGATCGTCGCCCGGCCCGACGGCAGCGTCGTCGCCCCGCCGCCGGGACCGGCGGCGCTCGCCACGGCCGGGTCCGGCGACGTGCTCACCGGGATCCTCGGTGCGCTGCTCGCCACTACCGCGGAACACCGCGTGGCCGAGCGCAGCGGTCCGTACGACCAGGCGGACTGGAGCGGCCCGGCCACCGACATCGCGATCCTCGCCGGGCTCGCGGTCACCGTGCACGGGCTCGCCGGCCACCGGACCACGCACGCCTCAGGGCTCCCGGCAGCCGTGGAGGACATCGTGCTCGGTCTCAAGGCCGGAAGTGCCGGCGCGGGAACCGGGCAGAACGACGGCCGGAGGGGCGAATGACCGCACCCGATGCTGCACCGTCGCCGGTCGGACCGCCGGTGGTCTCCTTCCCGGGGACAGTGGTGCAGGCGCGGATCGACACCGGAGCCATCACCCACAACGCGGCGACGATCGCGGCCCGGGTCGCCCCGGCGACCCTGCTCAGCGTCGTCAAGGCCGACGCCTACGGCCACGGCCTCGCCGCAGTCGTCGACGCCTGCCGCGCCGCCGGCGTCGCCGACTTCGGCGTGGCGACGGTGCCCGAGGCGCTCCAGCTCGCCGCCCTGCTCGGTGAGGATCCCGCGGTGCGGCGCGAGCGGATCCTGTGCTGGCTCTACGACGACCGCACGGACCTCACCGCCTGCGCGCGGGCGGGCATCGAGCTCGGGGTGTCGACCGCCGGCGCGCTGCGCCAGGTGATCCGCGCCGCCGAGGCCTCCGGACGCACCGTGCGGGTGCACCTCAAGATCGACACCGGGCTGGGCCGCAACGGCTTCACCCCCGAGGCATTCACCGCGTTCCTGCCCGAGCTCGCGGAGGCCGCCGCGCGTACCGCGGGCCCGGTCGAGGTCGTCGGCATCATGACCCACCTCGCGAACGCCGACGTCATCGGTGACCCGGAGACCGGGAACCAGCTCGCGGTCCTCGACCGGGCACGTGAGCAGCTCGTCTCCGTGCTCGAGTCCGCCGGTGGGGCGCTCGGCGACCCTGCCGCCCTGCTCGTCCATGCCGCGAACTCCCCGGCGGCGCTCTCGCTCGACCCCGTGCCGGGCGGGCTCGCCCGTGTCGGCCTGAGCACCTACGGCCTCAGCCCTTTCGAGGGACGGACCGCCGCCGAGCTCGACCTCCGGCCGGCGATGTCCCTCGTCTCCCGCGTGCTCGCCGTCAAGGATGTGCCTGCCGGGCACGGTGCGAGCTACGGCCTCACCTACACGTGCACTGAACCCACCCGGTTCGCCCTCGTCGCCGGCGGCTACGCCGACGGGATCCCGCGCGCGGCCTCGAACCGCGCGCAGGTGTCGATCCGCGGCCGCCGGTACCCCGTGGTCGGGCGGGTCGCGATGGACCAGATGATCCTCGACATCGGACCGGGGCCCGTCGAGATCGACGACGAGGTCGTCATCATCGGCGACGGCACCACGGGTCCCGGCGCCGAGGAGTGGGCCGCCTGGGCCGACACCGTGAACTACGAGATCGTCACCCGGATCGGCCCGCGCGTCGAGCGGGTCGTCATCGGCGCCGGACAGGACGCCACGTCGGCGGTGCGGCAGGGCGGGATCCCGTCATCTGCGGTCGCGGGCGTCGACGACCGGTTCCGGGGACGAGGGCACCGCGGATGAGGGCTGAGCTGCGCATCGCCGGCCTGGAGGAGATCGACGCGTTCGCCGCGCGCCTCGCCGCCGTCCTGCGTCCGGGCGACGTCATCATCCTCACCGGTGACCTCGGCGCCGGGAAGACGACCTTCACCCAGTTCCTCGCCGGGCACCTCGGCGTCCGTGGCCGGGTGTCCTCGCCGACCTTCGTCATCGCCCGCGAGCACGCCCCGGCCGGCGCGGGGCCGGGCCTCGTCCACGTCGACGCCTACCGCCTCGACGACTCCGCCGAGTTCGCCGACCTCGACCTCGGCGCCGACCTCGCGGAATCGGTCACCGTCATCGAATGGGGCCACGGGATCGCCGAGGAGCTCTCCGCCGAACGCCTCGAGATCACCCTCGTGCGCGCCTTCGAGGAGGACGGGGCCGGCACTGCCGGGCCCGACTCCACGGATACTGGTCCCGGTGATCCCGCTCCCGCTGCGCCTATCGCACCCGAGCCGCTCGAACTCGACCTCGCCGAGGAGGACGAGAGCCGGCTGCTCGTCCTCGAATCCACCGGTCCCGGCTGGGACGCCCGCCTGGCCCTCGTCGCCGAGCAGCCCGGGGAACCCGGCCCCGGAACGGAGACCCGATGATCATCCTCGCGCTCGACACCTCGGCCGCGGCGAGCGCCGCGCTCGTCGACGCGGAGACCGAGGAGGTGCTCGCCGAATGGACCGAGTTCTCCGCCCGGAAGCACGCCGAGCTCCTCGGGCCTGCGATCCGCACCCTCCTCGAGCGTCGGCCGGCCCCGGGCCGGGTGGTCGTCGGGGTGGGGCCCGGTCCCTTCACCGGTCTGCGCGCCGGGATCGCCACCGGGATCGGGTTCGCACTCGGCGCGGGCATCCCCGTCGACGGCCTGCCGAGCCACGACGCTCTCGCTCTGCGCGCCCTCCGCACCCATGCGCCGGTCTCCCCGGCCGGACCGGCGCCGCGGCTGCGCGTCGCCACCGACGCGCGCCGCAAGGAGGTCTACTGGACCGAGTACGCAGGACTCGACGCCGCAGGCGTGCCCGAGGTGCTCGCCGGTCCCGCCGTCAGCCTCCCCGCGGACCTGCACGTCGTTCCGGATCAGGGCGCTGCGCTCCGGTACGGCCGTGGGTTCCTCCTCTTCCCGGGGGAGCTCGGCGATCCCACCGGCACCGCACCGGCCGACCTCGAACCGACCGCCGGGGACCTCGGGATCGTCGCCGCCCGGATGATCGCCGCCGGGCGTCCGCTGCTCCCGCCGGTCCCGCTGTACCTCCGCGAGCCCGACGCCCAGCCCTCCGCGCGGCGCACGACGAGCCTCCGGTGATGCCGGAGCCCGGCACCGCGGAGGGAAGCGGCGCTCACCGGATCCGGCGGCTGCGCTGGTTCGACATCCCCGCCGTCGCCGCCCTCGACGCGGAGATCTTCGGCCCCGAAGCCTGGTCGACCGAGTACTACTGGGCGGCGGTGGCGACGCCCGGCCAGTCGTTCGTGGTCATCGAGGCACCCGGCGGAGATGCGCCGGGCTCCGACGACACGCGGCGTCAGGCAGACCCCGTGCCGGCGTCCTGGGACCCGGGTGCGATCCTCGGCTTCGCCGGGCTCGGCGTCTCCGGGCCGCAGGCCGATGTCCTCACCCTCGCCGCCCACCCGGCAGCCCGTGGCCGGGGGATCGGGCGCGCCCTGCTCACCCACCTCCTGGACGCCGCCCGAGAAGCCGGATGCGAGGTCATCTACCTCGACGTCCGCAGCGACAACACCGCAGCCCACGGCCTCTATACCGCGCACGGCTTCACCGAGCTCGACCGCCGCCCGGGCTATTACACCGGCGCCGACGCCGTCGTCATGCGCGCCTTCCTCTGACCCGGGGCACCCGGAGCGATCTCGAGAGCTCTGACGTCCATGGTCCGGAACGACCCCGGAGACCCGTGGGCCGACATGAGCGTCCCGCGGGGTGCCGGGATTCTGGGAGTGTCCGTCAGACCGCGAGATCTCGCAGGGTCGCTTGATAGCCTGGCGACATGGACCTCATTCCCCTCGCAGACACCGACCTCCGCGTCCATCCGCTCAACCTCGGCGGCAATCCGTTCGGCTGGGGCGCGGACCGGGAGCAGAGCTTCGCCGTCCTCGACGCCTACGCCGCCGCCGGCGGGAACTTCATCGACACCGCAGACATGTATTCGTGCTGGGTCGAGGGCAACTCCGGTGGAGAGAGCGAGTCGATCATCGGTGCGTGGATGGCCGAGCGCGGCAACCGCGACGACATGGTCATCGCCACGAAGGTCGGCATGCTCGAGGGCCGCGCCACCCTCGATCCCGCGAACATCCGCGCCTGCGTCGAGGACTCCCTCCGACGCCTGCGCACCGACCGGATCGACCTCTACTACGCCCACCAGGACGATCCGGATGCCGACCAGACGGCGGTCGCGGAGACCTTCGACGCGCTCGTGCGCGAGGGCAAGGTGCGCCACCTCGGCGCCTCGAACTTCTCCCTCGACCGTCTCCGGAGCGCTCAGGAGATCGCGCGGGCGAACGGCCTGGCCGAGTACCGCGTGATCCAGAACCGCTTCAACCTCGTGTCCCGCGACGACTACCCCCGCGAGTACGAGGAGCACCTCCGGGCCGATCGCATGGCGCTGCTGCCCTTCGCCTCGCTCGCCGGCGGATTCCTCACCGGCAAGCACATCCCCGGTGCGAAGGTCGACTCCGTGCGCGGCGGCGCCGTGGCGAAGTACGTCGACGACCAGCAGGCCGTCGACGCGCTCGGCGTGCTCCAGAGCGTCGCCTGCGACCACGTGACCAAGACGACCGCGGTCGCCCTCGCCTGGCTGCTCGCCCACGACACGATCCCCTCGGTGATCGCCTCGGCCCGGGTCCCCGAGCAGCTCGGCGACCTGCTCGCCGGCGCCGACCTCACCCTGAGTCCCGAGGAGATCGAACGGCTCGACGCCGCCTGGCCGGACGCCGGACGCGCGGCCGCACCTCGTGAGCAGAAGGACGGCGCACGATGATCGACGCCTCGCTCATCGTCTGGGAATCCGGCACCGACCTCGTCATCGACACCGAGGTCGACGCCTCGCCGGCCGAGGTCTGGCGCCGGATCGCGGACGCGGACGAGTGCGCCGAGTGGTTCGCGCCCTTCACCCGGGTCGATGACGACCGGGTGCGCTTCCGCCTCGACGACGGCGAGGACGTGGCCGGGCCGGACAGCCCTGGATCCAGCCCCGGATCGGGCACCCCCGGAACGGACCGCTCCGGGGTGGGCAGCACTGGATCGGGCACCCCTGGATCGGACAGCGCCGGAACGTACGGAGCGGATGAGGCTGGGCCCGCGGACCCGGAGGCCGGCGGCTCCCTCGAGGCCGAGGTGCTCAGCTGCGAGGAGGACTCCCACGTCCTCCTCGAGTTCGCCGCGCTCGGCCGGCTCGGGATCTCGCTGCGGCCCACGAACGACGGCACCCGCATCTCCCTGACCTGCACCTTCGCCACAGCGGAGGAGGCCGCCGAGATCCTGCCCGAGGTGGGACCGGTGTGGGAGACCCACCTGAGACTGCTCCGCGAGGCTGTGGGCGCCGGTGCCTCGGACGTCCCCGAGAGCGAGCTCACCGCCCGCTACGAGCAGCTCGCCGCCCAGGCACAGGACGATTCCGACAGCAATGATCCGGAGGACACCGACCGGCCGGGCGAGGAATCGACCGGCATCGACTACGGGAGCCACGACTTCGGCTCCCATGACCCGGGCGTCCCCGGAGCCCCGGAGCGCCGACCCGGCGGCGACGGACCCCATGATCGCTGACGGCCTGACCGGCGACCGTGCCCGCGGCGACAGTGCGCGCAACGACCGTGCCCGCGGCGACAGTGCGCGCAACGACAGTGCGCGCAACGACCGTGCGCACGGCGGCCGGGCCGCAGGCGGTGCCGCGACCGGCGACGACAGCGCCGCCCGCGCCGCCGCCGGGCCGCTCGTCCTCGGCATCGAATCCTCCTGCGACGAGACCGGGGTGGGGATCGTGCGCGGCCGCACGCTGCTGACGAACACCATCGCCTCGTCGATGGACGAGCACGTCCGCTACGGCGGGGTCGTCCCGGAGGTCGCAAGCCGCGCCCACGTGCAGGCGATCGGCCCTGCCGTGGCACAGGCGCTCGCCGAGGCGCAGGTGCGCATCGAGGACCTCGACGCGATCGCCGTCACGGCCGGCCCCGGGCTGTCCGGTGCCCTGCTCGTCGGGGTGTCCGCCGCGAAGGGGCTCGCCGCCGCCACCGGCCTTCCCCTCTACGGCATCAACCACCTCGCCGCGCACGTCGCCGTCGACCTCGTCGCCGAGGACTCGCCCGGCCTCCACACGCCGACGATCGCGCTCCTCGTGTCCGGCGGGCACACCGAGATCCTGCGGATCGGAGACATCGTCGACGACATCGAGCTGCTCGGCGCGACGATCGACGACGCCGCGGGCGAGGCGTTCGACAAGACCGCCCGGCTGCTCGGACTCGACTACCCGGGCGGACCGAACATCTCCCGCGCCGCGGCCGGAGCGCTCGACGGCACCGGCGTCCCCGGCGACCCGCAGGCAGTGCGGTTCCCGCGCGGGCTGTCCACTGCGCCGGACCTCCGCAATCCCGCGCGCCGGCACTCCTTCTCCTTCTCCGGGCTCAAGACCGCCGTGCTGCGCTTCGTCACCGCGCACGAGGCCGGGGCGGGTGACCGCGGGATCCGGCTCGCCGATGTCGCCGCGAGCTTCGAGGAGGCCGTCGTCGACGTGCTCGTCACCAAGACCCTGTTCGCCTGCGAGGACACCGGGATCGACCACGTGCTGCTCGGCGGGGGAGTCGCGGCGAACACCCGGCTCCGGGAGCGGCTGACCGAGCGCTGCGCCGCTGCCGGCGTCACCCTGCGCGTTCCGCCGCTGCGGCTGTGCACCGACAACGGCGCCATGGTCGCAGCGCTCGGCGCTGAGATCGCGTCCCGCAGCCTCGCCCCTTCGCCGTTCGACTTCGGCGTCACCTCATCCCTGGAGGCCCACGATGTCCTCATCGCCTGATGCGCCGCAGCCCGGCGCCCCGGATTCCGGCACCCCGCACCACGGTGTCCCCGCAGGCGGCCCCGTGCCGCCGCGCCGCCACCGCCGATCGGGCGACGGCTGGGTGGAGACGCCCGAGGGGAGGTTCTGGGGGAAGTTCGGCGCCGCCGGTCTGCTCATCCACGACCCCGAGCGCGGCGTGCTCCTGCAGCACCGGGTCGCGTGGTCGGCCGAGGGCGGGACGTGGGGCATCCCCGGGGGTGCGATCGATGCGGGGGAGACCGCGCTCGCCGGCGCGATCCGCGAATGCCACGAGGAGGCCGGGGTCCCCGCGCTCGACGGCACCGGGGTCGAGGTGCTCGACACCCATGTGCTCGAGAAGCAGGGCTGGAGCTACACCACGGTGATCGCGCAGGCGACGACCCGGCTCGAGGAGTTCGTCAACGACATCGAGAGCGTCGAGCTCGCGTGGGTCCCGCTCGACGAGGTCGAGGGCTACCTCCTCCACCCCGGATTCAAGAACGCCTGGCCCCACCTGCGCAGCGTGCTCGAGGAGAACCCGCCCGCAGGGGAGTGAGTCCGCGCTCCGTCAGGCGACCCGCACCTCCGTCCGATGGCCCTGCGCGCCGCACATGCGTCGAGTGGTCGAAGATCCACGATCCCGAGCCGGAGATCGAGGATCTCTGGCCACCTGAGCACCGCCGGACCTCAGTTCACTGCCGGCCGGCGGCACCGTTCACCTCTGCAGGGCCCAACGGACGTGCCGTTGGGAATTTCCCAACGGCACGGTAGGATGGAGCGATGGACACCCAGCTCATCGAGGTCGGACAACGGATCCGGTCCCATCTCCCTGCCGAGATGACGCAGCGCGGTCTCGCTGAGGCTGTCGGCATGAAGCCCGATGCGCTGTCGCGCGCGCTGAGCGCGCAGCGGGGATTCACCCTGTCCGAGATCACCCGCATCGCGCGCGCGCTCGACGCGGACCTCACCTGGCTGCTCACCGGTGCTCCGAACCCTCACCATCTGGAGTTCGCGGCGCGGCACGCATGGGATCCGCAGCGCAAGGAGCGGTCGAACCCGGGCGCGCGCGACGATGCGCAGATCCTCGACCGGATCGCCGATCTCTACCGGCGTGCATTTCCAGGCTCCGTGCCGGCCTCCGGAGCGATTCCGGCGGATCCGCAGGGGGTGCGCGCGAGTCTCGGCCCTGATTTCGTCCGCACGTTCGCAGAGAGCATCGAAGCGACGTTCGAGATCGACGTGATCCGCATGGCAGGACTGTCGACGGACTACTCGCTGCGGATCGGTGAGCGCGGGATCATCGTGCTCAATTCGAACCCCAGCTGGTTCCGCAGCAATTGGTCGTTGGCCCACGAACTGGCTCATCTGGCACTCGGCCACCACGACGGCTCCCGCCATCCGGTGAAGGCCCGGGAGAACGACGCGGACGCCTTCGCCGCCGAGCTGCTGCTTCCCGCTGAACAGATCCGCGCGCACGACTGGTCCGCGATGTCGGAGAGCGAGCTCACGCAGGTGCTGTGGACGCTCGGGGTGTCGACCAGGGCGCTTCTGACCCGGCTGCGCTTCCTCGAGGTCGCGGTATCGGCCGAGGCCGGCGCGGCCCTGGAGAGCAGCACCCCGGCGCTCCTCCGCGGGGCCCCGGACCCGCTCGACGGTGCGCGCCCGAACCGCCGTGCAGTGGCCGACCGACAGCAGCAGGCATCTTCCCAGCGCTTCCCTCTCGCGCTCGTTGAAGCACTCACCGCGCGGGTCGAATCCGGGGAGGCCGACCCCGGGGAGCTCGCCTTCGTGCTGGGCGTCGACATCGAGGACGTGCTCACGACCTTCGAGGTAGAGGAACCGGAGACCGAGGCCGAGGCGGTGGACCGACTGCTCGACGACCCGGCGCACAGGCGCAGCACGCCGGCACTCGGTGCCTGGCTCGAGTCGCGGCAGCAGGCATGACATCCGAGCGCCTCGAGTGGTCGACGATCACCGATCGGCGCTCCGCCGCTGTGCTCCAGTCATTCACCTGCACGGTCGAGCGACCGCGCACCCCGGCCGGTCGGCGGCTGCCGCATCCCGTGCCCTGGGAGTGGGAGGCGCAGGCGCTCTTGAGGAACGCGAGCCATCGGATGCGCGTGGGGGACGAGCTCGTCGTCGGTCGCGTCCCGGGCGAGGACGTCATCGCAACAGGGGCCTGGCTCGAGTTCCACGAACTCGAAGTCCACGAGGTCGGGATGCCGGCCGTCTACATCACCTCGAGCGGGGTGCACGTCGCGCACCGCGGCTGCGGCGGACACCTGGCAGACGAGCTCGTCGACCGGGCGATCCGGCGCTGTCGTGCAGTGATCGATCCGAGCGGAGCGCCGAGCGGGATCGTGCACGGCAAGGTGCACGTGCGGAACGTCTCCTGCGAGAACCTGCTGCTCCGGCACGGATTCGAGCCCGTGGGCCTGCCGCAGAGCACCTATCAGGAGTGGGCGCTGCTCGTCGATCGGGCATGAGAGCACAACCTGGTCAGGTGGCCGAACAACCAGGATCCCGAGCCGGAATTCGAGGATCTCCGACCATCTGAGCACCGCCGGACCTCAGCCGGCAGTTCCAGACGGACCTCGGCTCACCGCTGCAGGACGGACCGCTCGCCGGTGAACTCCTCGCACAGCTGCCGCGCCACCGAGCGCAGGTCGCCCGTCCGCTCGTACTCGGCGATCTGCCGCTGGTAGCTCGCACCCGCCTCGGCGAAGCGGAGCATCGCCTGGAGGTCGCTCGTGCAGCCCAGCCGCTCGGCGACCGGCGCCAGCCGCTCGACCTCCTCGGCGAGGACGGTGGTGACGACCCGCTCGCGCGCCTCGGCGTTCTCGATGATGATCGCGTCCATGCCGTAGCGGGCGGCCCGCCACTTGTTCTCGAAGTGGAACCAGTCCGGCATCGTCGGCAGGGTCTCCCCGCGGTCGAGCCGCTCCGACATGTCGTCGACGAGGCACTGGACGAACGCCGTCACTGCGCACACCTCGGCCAGGGTCGGCATGCCGTCGCACACGCGGACCTCGATCGTGCCCCAGCCGGGGGAGGGGCGGATGTCCCAGCGGATCTCGTTGACATGGTCGATGACACCGGTGGTGAGCATGTCGTCCACATAGCGCTCGTAACCCGCCCAGGTATCGAACTGATACGGCAGGCCGGCGGTGGGCAGCTGCTGGAACAGCATCGCCCGGTTCGAGGCGTACTCGGTGTTCTGCCCGTCCCAGAACGGGGAGGAGGCGCTCACCGCCTGGAGGTGCGGCACGTAGGCGAGCAGCGCGCTGAGGATCGGCAGCACCTTGTCGCGGTCGTCGATCCCCACGTGGGTGTGGACGCCGAAGATCAGCATGTGCCGCCCCCACCACTGGGTGCGGTTGATGAGCTCTGCGTAGCGCTCCTTGTCGGTGACCTGCTGATCGGCCCAACGGGAGAACGGGTGCGTGCCGGCGCTCATGAGCCCGATGCCGAGGGCGTCGGTGATGGTCCGCAGCCGGCCCACCGCGCTGCCGAGGTCCTCGCGGATCCCGTCGACTCCGCGGTGGACGCCGGAGACGATCTCGACGGTGTTGGTGAGCATCTCGCCGACCACCCGCGTGTCCAGACCCGGCACCTCGGCCACGGCGTCGAGCACCTCGCTCGCCCGGGGTACGAGGTCGAGGGTCGCGGGATCGACGAGGGCGAGCTCCCATTCCACCCCCAGCGTGGAGCGGTCGGAGCGAGCGAATTCAACCATGGGCGTCATCCTATGCCAGCACTTCGCCGTGTCCGCGCGCCGTCGTCATCGACGGTCGCACAGGAGCCGGACAGCCGTCGACGACCACCGCGCACGGTGCCCGAGGTGCTTCCGGGCGTCCTCCCACCCGCCGTGCCCGCGATGCCCAGGCGCAGTCGCTACCATGGCCGGATGCGCATCATCGCCCTCGTCGCCTGTGCGCTGCTCACCCTCACCGGATGCACCATGGGCAGCGCTCCCGCCGGCGCACCCGGAGGCCACTCCGACCCGAGCACCGTCGAACCGACCCCGGGAGCCGATGCGCCCGAGGAGATCGTCGAGGTCGCGGATTTCCGGGAGCCGGCCGCCGAGGTGGTCGCCGGGATGGACGACGAGGCGCTCGCCGGGGCCGTGGTCATCGGCTCCTTCGACGGCACGGATCCGTCCGCCGGGGCCGCGCTCGTGGCGGACAACGCGCTCGCCGGCGCGATCGTCATGGCCTACAACCTGCCGGAGAACCCGACTCCGGACGATGTCCGAGCGGTCACCGGCGCGATCACCGAGGCGAGCGCCGACCGCGAGGCGCCGGTGTTCCTCGGCGTCGACCAGGAGGGCGGGCCGGTGTCCCGGCTCGGCACCGCGGCCCTCGACATGCCCCCGCTCATGGCCTTCGGCGCAGCCGACGACCCGGCCCTGACCACCGCGGCGATCCAGGCGCAGGGCGAGGACCTCCGCGGCCTCGGGCTCACCGCCGACTTCGCCCCCACCGCCGACGTCACGATCGGCGCCCGGGACGCCGCGATCAACGTCCGCTCGGCCGGCGACGACCCCGCGCTCGTGTCCGGCACAGTCGAGGCGGCGATCCGGGGCTACTCCGATGCCGGCATCCTGTCCTCGGCCAAGCACTTCCCGGGCCACGGAGCGCTCACCGACGACTCGCACGACACCCTGCCGGTGTCGGAGAAGAGCATCGCGGACATGGACGAGCGCGATATCGCGCCGTTCCGCGCCGCGGTCGCCGCCGGCGTCCCGATGGTGATGATGGGCCACATCGGCCTGCCCGGCTCCGAGGACACCCCGGCCTCGGTCGACCCCGACGCCTATGCGGAGCTCCGCGAGGTGCTCGACTACGACGGTGTGGTCGTCACCGACGCGATGAATATGGGTGCGGTGCCCGCCGGTCCGCGCGGGGCCGAATCGGTCGAGGCGATCCGCGCCGGCGCCGACCTCGTCCTCCTCCCGCCGGACGCGCAGGCGTCGGTGGGTGCGCTGCGCGAGGCCCTCGACTCCGGCGACCTCGACCGGGAGCGGCTCGTCGAGGCGGCCGAGCGGGTCGTCGCGATGCAGCTGTGGCAGGAGCACGCCGCGGAGCTCGCCGTCACGGTCGACGACCACACCGCGCGCATCGATGCGCTCGCCGAGTCGGCGCTCACCGTGGTCGCCGGCGAATGCACGTTCGCCGAACCGGTCGAGGAGGTCGCCGTGGTGAGCGGCGAGCAGGCCGCGATCTCGGCCTTCACCGCGCAGGCCGAGGAGAACGGGCTGAGCATCGAGGCGAACGCGGACACGACGGTCGCCCTCGACGAGGGGGCCTCCGCCGACGTCGTCTACGGCACCCGCGGGCCGTGGCGGCTGGCGGGCAGCCGGGCGGACACCGTGCTCGCCGGCTACGACGACTACGACGCGGGGTTCGGCGCGCTCGCGCGGTACCTCACCGGGGAGACGGACGCGGGCGGCGCCCTGCCGGTGGAGGTCGACGGGGTCGAGGCGCCGGACTGCCGATAGCGGACGAGCTCAGCGCTCGGCGCCCGTGGCGACGGGGCGGTCCGGGTCGTTCGACCAGCCGGACCAGCTCGGCGGGAACAGCGCCGCCTCGACGCCGAGCATCGAGAGGACGAAGGCGTCGTGGCAGGCGGTGACGCCGGAGCCGCAGTACACGCCGACAGGGCTGCTCGGATCGGACCCGCCTGCATCCGCGCCGGCCGGATCTGTCCTGTCCGCGCCGGTGCCGCTCCTGTCCTCCCGGTCCGTGCCCGGGAGCACGCCGAGTTCGCGGTAGATCGCGCGCAGCTCGTCCTCGGGGCGGAAGAACCCGCCCTCCGTGTTGTCTGCAGCCGGTGCGTTCCGGGCCCCGGGGATGTGCCCGGCCTGCGGGTCGAGCGGTTCGGTCTCGCCGCGATAGCGCTCCGGTGCCCGCGCATCGAGGACGATGCCCGTCCGCGCGCGGTCGGCCACCTCATCGGCGTCGAGCACCGGGAGGGAACCGGGCGCGATGTCGAAAGCGCTCGGATCCGGCAGCTCGGGGATGTCCGTGCTCACGGGGCGGCCGGCGGCGCGCCAGGCGCCGAACCCGCCGTCGAGGAGCCGGACGTTGCCGACACCGGCCCAGCGCAGGAGCCACCAGGCGCGGGCCGCGCCGAGTCCGGCATTGTCGTCATAGACCACCACCGGCGTGCCTGCGTCGATGCCCCAGTGTCGCACCGTCTGCTCGAAGGTCGCCGCAGAGGGCAGCGGGTGGCGTCCGGCCGTGGGGCCGGCTGCGTTCCCTTCGGCCGGGTGAGCGGTGCGATGGTCGGCGAGCTCCTCGTCGAGGGACACGTAGTGCGCGCCGGGCACATGTCCGGCTGCGTAGTCGGCGCTGCCATCGGGCTGCTGCAGCGTCCACCGGACGTCGAGCAGGACCGGGGGAGCTGCGCTCATGAGCTCCTCGGCGAGTCGCTCGACGGTGATGAGATGGTCTTCGCGTGCCACGGCAGGTCTCCTCGGTCGGTCTCATGGGAAGTGCGGTGCAGTTCTGATGACGGTGCAGTGCTGACGACGATGAAGGACTGACAACGGCGTCGTACAGGCAGAAGCGTCGTTCGGACCGCACGACTGCCAGGATTCCGCACGCGCGCACCGAGCGCAATGGGGCCGGTGGACCCTGCGCGGAGGGATCGACGCGCCGATCGGCCAGCAGATCGTGATCGCCGCCTGTGCCGGCCGTGCGCAGCGGCCTCCGGATCCGATGCCCGCACCGGCCGTCCCCACGGGCCTGTGGAGCCGTGCGCATCGGCCGCCGGCCTCCGGATCTGCCGGCCTCATCTGCCGGCCTCCAGATCTGCCGGCTGCCGTGGGCGCCTGAGGACTGCGGATGCTTCAGAGCTTCGGCGCGACCGGATCGGTGAGCAGCACGACGTGGTGCTCGCCGATCCGCGTGAACACGAGCGTGGCGGGTTCGCCGGTGGGCAGCTTGAGGCGGCGGCGCACCTGTTCGGGGACGATGTCGGCGCCGCGCTTCTTGATGACCACGCGGCCGATGCCGCGGGCCACGAGCGCGGCGCGCAGCGGCTTGAGCCCGGCCGGCAGCACCTCGCGGATCCGGTAGGTCCGCACGAGCTTGGCCGCGGCTCCGGTCGGCACCCGGTCCCCGGTGAGGTAGGCGATCGGCCTCGAGATCCGGCGCGCGTCCAGCGGCTCGCACAGGGCGGTGACGAGCCCGGCGCGCACGAGTGCCCCATCGGGCTCGAAGAGGTAGGAGCCGAGGTCCCCGATCCCGTCCTCGTCGTCGACCGGCACCTCGGACTCGTGCACCTGGACCGGGCCCTGCGGGTGCAGCACGAGGGCGTTGCGCCCGGGGCGGAGCACGGCGTCCCCGGCGTAGAGCGCGACCTCGACGACGTCGCCGTCGTGGGACACCCACTGGGCCTCCCAGCCGTCGGGGACGAGCGCGTGGTCGAGCGCCGGCCCGAGCTTGATGCCGGCCGCCCTGACCCGGGACGCGGCGTCGAACGCCCAGGTGAGCGAGGGGGAGAACGCCTCGGGATCGGAGATCCGGCGGGTGGAGCCGTGCGCGTCCGTGGTGCCCTTCCCGGCACCGGCACCGGCACCTGCCGTGCCGCTGACCGACTTCCCACCGGACTTCCCACTGGACGTCCCACCGGCCTTCCCACCGGGCTTCCCGCCGGGCAGGACGCGGCGCGCCGGGTCGAGCCACAGCGCGTCGACGTGCTCGAGGTCGTGGTCCTCCGCCAGGCCGTGCGTCACCGTGACGGTGTCGAGGTGGCGGAGGTTGAAGGTCGCGATCGCAGCGGTGACCTCGTCGGCCTCGACCGCCTCGACGGCTTCGATGGTGCTGTCCATCCCGGCGAACGCCATGGTGTCCGCGCCGAGTCCGCAGCCGAGGTCGGCGAGCCGGGTCGGCTCGACGGCGAGCATCCGGCGGGCATGGTGGGCGGCGACCGGCAGCCGGGTCGCCTGGGCGAGACCATCGCGGGTGAAGAGCATGTCCGAGGCGAACGGCCCGAACTTCCCCTCCGCCTCGACCCGCAGGGCCGCCTGTGCGAGGAGCGCGGTGGCGGCCTCGGGTTCCAGGCCCTCCTTGCGCAGGCGCGCGGCGAGCGCGAGCTCGTCGGAGGGCCGGTAGTCGATCTCGGCGAGGCGGGCGAACACCTCGGGCTCGAGCAGGCGGGCCAGCGTGCGTGCATCCATCCCCTCAGCCTAGAGGACCGCGCCTGTCGGCCGAGGGCCTCTGCCCGAGTGCCCTCGGTCGCCGGTCTCCTGCGCTCGGCTGCGCCTCGGGACCGTTCGTCTAGGGTGGGAGACGTGACCACCTTGCTCAGCGCACGCGACATCCGGGCCATGGCCGCGGAGCTGCAGCTGCGACCCACGAAGCAGCGCGGCCAGAACTTCGTCATCGACCCCAACACCGTGCGCATGATCGTGTCCGCCGCCGGCCTGAGCGAACCGTGCACCGTCGCCGAGGTGGGCCCCGGCCTGGGTTCGCTCACGCTCGGCCTGCTCGATGCCGGCCACCATGTCATCGCCGTCGAGATCGACGAGCTCCTCGCCTCGCGGCTGCCGCGGACCGTCGCCGAGCGCTGCGGGGACGACGCCCCCTTCGACCTCGTCGTCGCCGATGCGCTGCGCGTCACCGAGCTGCCGGAGTCCCCGGAGCTCGGTCCGCCCGCCGCGCTCGTCGCGAACCTGCCCTACAACGTCGCCGTCCCCGTGCTGCTCCACTTCCTCGAGACCTTCCCGACGATCCGCACCGTGCTCGTCATGGTCCAGGCCGAGGTCGCCGACCGGCTCGCGGCCGAGCCCGGCTCCCGCACCTACGGCGTGCCGAGCGTCAAGGCGCGCTGGTACGGGACGGTGAGCCGCGCCGGCTCGATCGGCACGAACGTGTTCTGGCCGGCCCCCAACGTCGACTCCGGCCTCGTCCGGATCGAGCGCCACGCCGATGGCCGCCGCACCGGTGGAGATCCAGCAGGTGCAGATCCTGTTAGCGGGAATCCTGCAGGTGCAGATCCTGCAGGTGCAGATCCTGCCGGTGGAGACGGAGCCGGGGATCAGCGCGGGTCCGACGGAGCCCACCGCGGGGCACCGTCCCGCGAGTCGGTGTTCGCCGCGATCGACGCCGCCTTCGCGCAGCGCCGCAAGACCCTGCGCGCCGCGCTCTCCGGGTGGGCCGGCAGCCCCGCCCGGGCCGAGGAGATCCTGCGCGCGGCCGGGATCGACCCGCGGGCGCGCGGCGAGGTCCTCGACATCGACGACTACGTGGCACTCGCCGCGGCGAAGGAGACTGTGTGAGCCCCGATGTGAGCCCGAACCCGAATCCGGATACGGGACCCGGCCCGCCGTTCGGGTCGGCCGGCGGCCCGTTCGATGGCCCGTTCGATGGCTCGGTCGACGGTCCGGCCCCCGTGAGGGCGCGCGCCTACGGCAAGATCAACGCCTTCCTCTCCGTCGGTCCGCTTGAGGACGACGGCTACCACTCCCTCGTCACGGTGTTCCAGTCCCTCGACCTCGCGGAGACCGTCACCCTCATCCCCGCCGCGGAGCACTCGGTGACCCTGACCGGGCGGTACGCCGACACCACCGTGCCGCTCGACGCCTCGAACCTCGGGCTGGCGGCTGTCCTCGCCCTCGCCGAGGCGACCGGGGTCGAGGTGCCCGTCGAGGTCGCGATCGAGAAGAACGTGCCGGTGGCCGGAGGGATGGGCGGCGGCTCTGCTGATGCAGCGGCCGCCCTCGTCGCCTACGCCCACCTCGTCGGATGCACCGACAAGGAGCTCATCCACAGCGTCGCCCGCGAGCTCGGCGCGGACGTGCCCTTCGCGCTGCGCGGCGGCACCGCGCTCGGCACCGGCCGCGGCGACGAGCTGACCCCGGTGCTCGGGCGCGGCGAGTTCCACTGGGTGCTCGCCACCTCCACCGGTCGGCTGTCCACGCCCGAGGTGTACCGTCGCCTCGATGAGATCCGCGCCGCCCGCGGCGATGCGGGGCCGGTGACGTGCGGCGAGCACGCGGGGGCAGGCGACGGCGACAGGACCGGCGACGTCACCGGCGTGGGCGCCCACAGCGCCGTCGACCCCGCCGAGGTGCTCCGCGCACTCGGCACCGCGGATCCCGAGGCGCTCGCCGGAGTCCTCCACAACGACATGACCGAGGCCGCGATCGACCTCCTGCCCGGCATCGCCGACATCATGGAGACCGGAGTGCGGGCAGGAGCGCTGCGCGCCCTCGTGTCCGGCTCCGGCCCGACGGTCGGATTCCTCGCCCGTGATCACACGCACGCGCTCGAGATCGCCGTTCTCCTCGAGGCGAGCCGCGGCGTCCGCCAGGTCGTGCGCACCACCGGCCCGGCCGGCGGCGCCCACCTCGTCCCGCCGCCCGCCGCGGCGTGACAGCCTGGGGCGCGCGATATCCGGGCGCACGAGGATACGCGCGACGATGTGTACTCATCGGTAGGTTGGGATAGGTTCGGGGCCATGGACCGCACGCCTGACGACCGCACCGCCGGCGACCGCACCGCCGAGGGCGGCGATATCGAGATCCGCGGGCCCGAGACGACGGAGGACATCGGCTTCCCCGTCGGGCCCGATCGGATCTCCGGCACCGTCTGGCACCCGGTGGGCGCGCCGCGCGGGGTCATCATGATCCATCCCGCGACCGCGACCCCGCGCCGGTACTACCGCGCGTTCGCCTCCTGCATCGCCGCCTCCGGCATCATCGCCATGGCCTACGACTACCGGGGTACGGGGGAGTCCGGGGATCCGCGCGACCACCCCGGAATGCGGATGCGCGACTGGATGAGCGAGGACGTCCCCGCCGCCGCTGCCTGGTGCCGGGAGCGCTTCCCGGACCTGCCGCACGCAGCCGTCGGCCACAGCATCGGCGGCCACGCGATGGTGCTCGGCCACGGGCTCGAATCGGTGTCCCGCTTCGCCGTCGTGTCCGCGCACGTGGCGGCGACACAGCGGATCGCGAAGCGGCGCGAGCGGCTCCGCGTGGGTGCGCTGCTCACCGTCGTCGGCCCGGTGCTGTGCCGGACGCTCGGCTACATGCCCGGCAGGCGCCTCGGCCTCGGGGAGGACATCCCCGCCGGGGCGATGCTCGAATGGGGCCGCTGGACCCGGCTGCCCGGATACTTCTACGACGACCCCACGATGCATGCCCGGGAACGTGCCGGGGCGGTCGAGGCCGAGGTGCTCGCGATCGGTGCCGACGACGACCTGTGGGCCAGTCCCGACCAGATGGACGCGCTCCTCGCACCGCTGCACCGAGCGAGCGTCGAACGGCGCACCTATGCCCCCGCCGAGCTCGGCGTGCCGCGCCTGGGCCACCACGGGCTGCTGCGACGCGGCACCGGCGAGGCGATCTGGCCGGACCTCATCGACTGGCTCAGCCGGGACTTCTGAGTCGGGATTTCGGGGCTGGGGCTGCTGGGTGAGGACGGCCGAGTCGAGTTCACCGGGCCTGCGCGCTACCGGGTCGACCGGGAGGCCTGGGAGAGGTTCGGCGTCGCGGAGCAGGGGACCGCCCATCTCGAGGACGCCTGGTCCGTTGCTCTCGCCGCGCTGGAGTGAAGGCCGGCACTGGAGTGAGGGCCCATGCGGGAGTGAGCGCCCGCCCTGGGGACCGGGCCGGGGGAATGAGTGCCGGCCCGCGGGCCTCCTCTAAGCTTGAGGCGCCCCCACAGAAGGAGTCCCATGCACCTGCTCGGCTGCGAGTCCGTGAGCCTGTCGTACCCCAATCGCACGATCCTCGATGAGGTGACGCTGGGGATCAGCGCCGGCGACCGGATCGGGATCGTCGGCCGCAACGGCGACGGCAAGTCGACGCTCATGCGGATCCTCGCCGGCGTGCTCGACCCGGACTCCGGACGCGTGACGGCGCGCGGCGGCACCCGGGTGGGCTACCTCGAGCAGGCCGACGTCCTCGACCCGACGCTCGATGTGCGGACCTCCGTCGTCGGCGACGCGGAGGAGCACGAATGGGCCTCGCAGCCGGCGGTCCGCGACGTCATGACCGGGCTGCTGCGCGACATCGACCTCGGTGCCACGGTGGGCGAGCTGTCCGGCGGACAGCGTCGCCGCGTGGCGCTCGCCCGCCTGCTCGCCGGGGAGTGGGACATCATCATGCTCGACGAGCCGACGAACCACCTCGACATCACCGGTGTCCGCTGGCTCGCCGAGCACATCCGCCGCCGCTGGCCGGCCGGCCAGGGCGCGCTCCTCGTCGTCACCCACGACCGGTGGTTCCTCGACGAGGTCTCGACGATGACCTGGGAGGTCCACGACGCGACGGTCGACGCCTTCGAGGGCGGGTACGCCGCCTACGTCCTCCAGCGCGTCGAGCGGGACCGGCAGGCCGCCGCGGTCGAGGCCAAGCGGCAGAACCTCATGCGCAAGGAGCTCGCCTGGCTGCGACGCGGGGCGCCGGCGCGCACCTCGAAGCCGAAGTTCCGGATCGATGCGGCCAATGCGCTCATCGCCGCCGAGCCCCCGGTGCGCGACACCGTCGAGCTCGTGTCGATGGCGACCTCGCGGCTCGGCAAGGACGTGTTCGAGATGCACGACCTCGGCGTCGCATACCCGGACGCGGGCGGCGGTCCGGTCTCCGGTGGGGGCGAGCCATCTACCGGGGACGAAGCATCCGCCGGGAACGATGCGCCCGCCGGGGAACGTGCGTCCACCGGCGAACCCGGGCCCGCCGGGGAACATCCGTCCGCCGGGGAACCCGTGCTCTCCGGCCTCGACTGGATCATCGGACCCGGTGACCGCTACGGCCTGCTCGGGGCCAACGGCGCGGGCAAGTCGACCCTCGTCAAGGTGCTCACCGGGGAGATCGAGCCGACCGAGGGGCGGGTCAAGCGCGGCAAGACCGTGAAGGTCGCGGTCCTCGACCAGCAGCTCCGCGACCTCGACGCTCTCGCCGATGACCGGGTGCGGGAGATCCTCGCGCGGAAGCGCTCGACCTACCAGGCCGCCGGGGGCGAGCTCACGCCCAGCCAGCTGCTCGAGAAGCTCGGCCTCGGCACCGTGCTGCAGTCACGGGTCAAGGATCTGTCCGGCGGCCAGCAGCGCCGCCTCCAGCTCCTCCTCATCCTCCTCGACGAGCCCAACGTCCTCATCCTCGACGAGCCGACCAACGACATGGACACCGACATGCTCGCCGCGGTCGAGGACCTCCTCGACACCTGGCCGGGCACCCTCCTGGTGATCTCCCACGACCGGTACTTCATGGAGCGCGTCACCGACCACCAGTTCGCGGTGCGCAACCGCACGGTGCGCCACCTGCCCGGCGGCATCGACGAGTACCTCCGGCTCGACGCCGATCCGGCGCTGTCCGGTCGCCCGGACGGCGGCACGGGCAGCGGTGCCACGAACGGCGGTTCCCCGAACGGGGGCGCGGGTTCGGTGATGAGTGCGGTGGCGGGCGCCTCGGGCGGTTCCGCGGGAGCGACCTCGGGCAACGGGTCCGGAGGCAACGGGTCCGGAGGCGGTGGGTCCGGGCTCAGCGCGGCCGAGCGGCGGCGGCTCGGCAAGGAGGTGCAGGCGCTCGGCCGGCGCATCGACAAGCTCGATGCGAGCATCGAGGCGCTCGACGCCGAGCTCGCCGCGCACGACCAGAGCGACTTCACCGGGCTCGCCGAACTCACGGCGAAGCGCGGTGCTGCGGCCGAGGAGAAGGACGAGCTCGAGCTCGAATGGCTCGAGCTGTCCGAGGAGCTCGAGGCCTGAGCGCCTCGGACCCCGATGCCGCCGGCACGGGTTCCCGGGGCGCGGGTTCCTCAGGTGGAGTGTCCGCGGATGCCTGCACTGCGGTCGTCGGAGCTCGGCAGCGGGGTTCCCGTGCACAGGATTCCCGAAGATACTGCTGAGTAACATATGGGCATGACACGACGCCCTGGTGATTCCGCGCGTGCCGCCGCGACTGCCGCGCCCACGGACACCTCTCCCGAACCCACAGCTTCCGAATCCACAGCTCCCCACCCCGCCACAGCGCGGCGGCGGCTCCCGGCGCTCGACGTGCTCCGCGGCATCGCGATCCTCGGCACGCTGCTCACCAACATCTGGATCTTCTCCGGCTCGGGGGCGCGCCTCGACGATCCGGTCCCCTCTGCGGCCGGCCCGGCCTGAGCGGATCCCGTCGGCCCGCCCGGGTTCTTCGACACCACGATCAACTTCGTCACCGACGGGAAGTCCATCGGGCTGCTGACGATCATGTTCGGCATCGGACTCGAGATCCAGCGGCAGTCGGCGATCCGCCGCGGCACCGGCTGGCCCGGTCGATACCCGTGGCGCGCCGCCATCCTCGTGCTCGACGGCCTGCTCAACTACATCTTCATCTTCGAGTTCGACGTCCTCATGGGCTACGGGCTCACCGCGCTCGCGGTGTCGGCGATCATGATCACCGGCCCTCGGGCGCAGAAGATCTGGGTGTACGCCGGACTCGCCGCGCACGTGATGGCGATCCTCGCCGTCCAGCTGCTCATGTCCGGCCTGCCGTTCCTCATGGGGGTCGATCCCGACGACCCCGAGTCCCTCCGGGAGGCCGCCGGGCCGGCGGGACGCGCCGGTCTCGAGCAGGCCGGCGGCGGTGCCGACGCATCGGCGCTTGGGAGCACGGACAGCTACTGGGCGATGGTCCACGAGCGGGTGGTGGGCTTCATCGGCGGCCGTGGCGAGATTCCCGGATGTTCCTCATGGGATCGGACTGTTCCTCGTCGGTGCCCACCTCTTCCGTGCGGGGATCTTCGAGGAGCGAGGGCACCGGCTGCGGAAGCGGACGATGCTGCTCGCCTTCGGCATTGGTCTGCCGATCGACTGGGCGCTGCGGATCTTCGCCGCCGACCACGCCTCGGGCATCACCCGCTACATCACCTCGACCGCGGTCGCCTTCGGGCTGCTCGCCGCGGTCGCCGCCTTCTACGCCAACCGCACGCGGGCCGGGTGGATCGGCACGCCGCTCGCCGCGGTGGGGCGGATGGCGCTCACCTGCTACATCCTGCAGAACCTGCTCGCCTCGATCATCTTCTACGACTGGAGCTTCGGACTGGCCGCGCGGCTCGACGAGGGCTCCATGACGCTGTGGACGATGGTGGTCTACGTGCTGCTCTCGGCCTTCCTCATCGGGCTGAGCATGCTGTGGCTGAAGCACTTCGCGCGCGGGCCGGTCGAATGGCTGTGGGACCTCGGGTTCCGCGGCATCGGATCTCTGCTCGACCGGCGGCAGCAGCGGCGCGCAGAGCGCTCCCGGGCGGGCGAGCAGCACGAGCCGCGAGCTATCGGCTGATCCTCGGTGATTCCGGACCGTGTGCCGGGCCACTCTTCGCCGGACCCGCCTCCTGGCGGCCGGTGAAGCGGTCCATCGATGAGTAGACATGGAAGACGCGGTCGGCGACGAAGTCCCAGGCGCGGGTCGGCAGCACCCCGCGGTAGGCCATCGCGAGCTTGACCGTCCACGGCCGGTTCACCACCGGGGTGCCTGCGAGCATCCCGTTCCAGGCGGCGGCCGCCGCCTCTTCCGGGGTCATGATCGGGGTCAGGAGCGGCCCGCGGGCGCCCGCGAACATTCCGGTGGACACGTAGCTCGGGCAGAAGGTCGTCACCGCGATGTGCCGGTGGCCGGCCCGCGCGAGCTCGAGGCGCATCGACTCGCTCCACCCGATCGCCGCCCACTTCGAGGCGGCGTACACACTCATGTTCGGATTCGGCAGGGTGCCCGCGGCCGAGGCGATGGTCAGGATCCGCTTCGCGCGTCCCCGATCGGCCATCATCGCCGGCAGCACCTCCCGGGTCAGCCACATCGGGGCGAGCGAGTTGACCCGCATGGTGCCCTCGATGTCGCGCTCGGGATCGTGCTCCCAGAACGGCGCGCCGCGCACGATCCCGGCATTGTTGACGAGGATGTCCGGCGCGCCGAGGGTGCTCTCGACGGCGGCGACGCCGGCGCGGATCGCATCGAGGTCGGAGATGTCGACGACGAACGCACGGACCTCGGTGCCGGGCGCGGTCGAGAGCTCCCGGGCGAGCGCCTCGGCCCGGGGCCCGTCGATGTCCCACAGCGCCACAGCGCGCGCACCCTGGGCGACGGCCTTCCGGGCGTAGATCTCACCCATCCCGCGGGCGGCACCGGTGATGAGCACGCAGGCGCCGGCGACCACCTCGGCCCCGGGAGGTGAGGCGGCGTCGGTGCGGGTGCCGCGGGCGAGTGAGCGGCCGAAACGGCCGATCCTGCGCCGGGCGCGCGACTGCGGCTCAATCACCGAGCACCACGGCCACTCGGCGGCTCATGCGCTGCGGGCCGGTGTCTCGGTGTCGATCTGTTCGGCGACCCGCTCGTGGCATTCGGTGAGGACGGAGAGGAACTCAACCCTGGAGCGGGTCTCCGCATCGTCGAGATCGCCGTAGGCCTGGTCGTAGGCCGCGGTGAGGTGCCGGTAGTAGTCCATGACGAGTCGCGCGGAGTCCTCGGTGTAGTACACGGAGATGCGACGGCGATCCGCCGAGTCGCGCTCGCGCACGAGCAGACCGCGGGCCACGAGCCGCTCGAGGATCGAGGTGAGCGTCGAGGCCGACAGCGACAGCTGCTCGGAGATCGAGCCGGGTGTCGCGGTGCGGTCGGCACCGCGCGAGGCGACCACCGTCTGGAGCACCTGGAAGTCGATGAGGTTGAGCTGATGGGCGTGGGCGAACCGGGCGGACGCCGTGCGCACCGTCATCGCCTGCACCTGGTCGGCGTGGACGAGCGAGGCGATCCGGGCGTGGCGGGCGCGCTGTGCCGGGGGAAGCTCTGCGGTATCGGCTTCGAAGAGTTCGAGAAGGGGATCGGGGAGCATGTGGATCATGGTAGCCACGGACCGCAGATTGCGGTTTCATATCGGAATTCGAATCCGCTGTGAATCCCTCGGGTGCGGCAGATGAACGCGGGTAGTCTGAGCGGCGGCATCACCGCTGGCTCCGCCGGCACGCCCCATCGGGATTGCTGCGAGGGCGTCCGGGGCACCTGCGGCACTGTTCGAGCACCGTAACGGAGCAACCGGCACCGTGGCGCACCGCGCGGCACTGTGCAGCATCATGGGAGCATCCAGCTCCCTCCGGCTCCGCCTCATCGTTGGGAGATTCTCGTGAAGCGCACCTACCTGGCACCGGCCGCCGCGATGGCCGCCGCAACCGCACTCGTGCTGTCCGCCTGCGGACAGGCACCCGAGGAGTCCGCCGGAGGGGAGGGCGGCGACACCGATTTCAAAGCATGCCTCGTCTCCGACGCCGGCGGCTGGGACGACAAGTCCTTCAACCAGTCGGGCCGCGAGGGCCTCGACAGCGCCGTGGAGGAGTTCGGGATCGAGGAGGCGCTCGCCGAATCGCAGTCCGACTCCGACTTCGGACCGAACGTCGACAACATGGTCCAGCAGAACTGCAGCCTGACCTTCGGTGTCGGCTTCCTCCTCGAGGATGCGATCCAGGAGGCCGCGGAGGCCAACCCGGACCTGCACTTCGGCCTCATCGACTCGACCTTCGCCGACGCCGACGGCAACCCGGTCGAGCTCGAGAACGCCAAGCCGCTCGTCTTCAACACCGCCGAGGCGGCCTACCTGGCCGGCTACCTCGCAGCGGCGACCTCCGAGTCCAAGACCGTCGCGACCTTCGGCGGCATCCAGATCCCGTCCGTCACCGTGTTCATGGACGGCTTCGCCGACGGCGTCGACAAGTACAACGAGGAGGCCGGCGAGGACGAGCAGGTCACCCTGCTCGGCTGGGACAAGGAGGGCCAGGAGGGCTCGTTCTCCGGCGACTTCGAGAACCAGGGCCAGGGCCAGACCCTGACCGAGCAGTTCATCTCCCAGGACGCCGACATCATCATGCCGGTGGCCGGTCCCGTGGGACTCGGCGCCGCCGCCGCGGCCAAGGAGTCCGAGGGCACGAAGATCATCTGGGTCGACTCCGACGGATACGAGTCCACGGAGTACGGCGACATCATCCTCACCTCGGTGATGAAGCAGATCTCGCAGGCCGTCCACGACACCGTCGAACAGGCCATGAACGACGAGTTCGAGGCCGCGCCGTACGTCGGAGACCTGTCGAACGAGGGAGTCGGCCTGGCTCCGTACCACGACTTCGAGGGCGAGGTGCCCGAGGAGGTCAAGCAGAAGGTCGAGGAGCTCAAGCAGCAGATCATCGACGGCGAGATCACCGTCGAGTCGCCGAACGCCCCGCAGGCCTGAGCCGGCGGAGCTCGCAGCGGCGGGTTCGACCTGACGACCAGGGCGGGTACCGTGGTGATGAATGCCACGGTGCCCGCCGTGTTCGTGGCAGAAATCGGGTGCTGCAGTTCCGGGTACACGCCTTTGAAGTTGAGGGCACCGCAGTGAGTTCGCTGCCATGAGTTCGTGGCCGTGAGTTCGTGGCCGTGAGTCCGATGCGGCGAGCATGGACTGGCGGATGGACAGGTGGATGGACAGGCGGGACGTGCGGACTGCTGGTTCCGAGAACTGCCGCACATGAGAGAGACGCAGCGCACGAGCGCAGCCGGACGAGAGAGACGGTCCTCGGGGGCCTGCATGAGGAGACGCTGACGTGAAGCTCGAGCTTTCCGGGATCACCAAGCGGTTCGGGCCGCTGGTGGCCAACCGCGACATCGACCTCGTCGTCGAACCCGGTGAGATCCACGCCCTCCTGGGCGAGAACGGCGCGGGCAAGTCGACGCTGATGAACGTCATCTACGGCCTCTACCGGCCCGACGGCGGACAGATCCTCATCGACGACCGGCCCGTGACCTTCTCCGGCCCCGGCGACGCCGTGGCCGCCGGCATCGGCATGGTCCACCAGCACTTCATGCTCGTCCCGGTGTTCACCGTCGCCGAATCCCTGGCGCTCGGCTATGAGCCCACGAAGGGCATGGGTCTGCTCGATCTCGCCTCGGCCCGGGAGACGGTGCGCACGATCTCCGAGCGCTTCGGGTTCGACATCGACCCCGACGCGATCATCGAGGACCTGCCCGTCGGCGCCCAGCAGCGGGTGGAGATCATCAAGGCGCTCTCCCGCGACGCGGAGATCCTCATCCTCGACGAGCCCACCGCCGTGCTCACCCCGCAGGAGACCGACGAGCTCATCGAGATCATGAAGCAGCTGCGCGAACAGGGCACCTCGATCGTCTTCATCACCCACAAGCTCCGCGAGGTCCGCGCGGTGGCCGACAAGATCACCGTGATCCGCCGCGGAACCGTGGTGGGCGAGGCGTCCCCGGAGTCGAGCGAGTCCGAGCTCGCCGGGCTCATGGTCGGCCGCGACGTCCACCTCACCACCGACAAGGAGCCCGCCCGGACCCAGGACGAGACCTTCAGCGTCGAGGGCCTCACCGTGCTCGACAAAGCCGGGTTCGTCGTCGTCGACGATCTGAGCTTCGGGGTCCGGCAGGGGGAGATCCTCGCTGTCGCCGGCGTCCAGGGCAACGGCCAGACGGAGCTCGCCGAGGCGATCATCGGCCTGCGTGAACCGCACTCCGGCACGATCTCGCTCGACGGCCGCACGCTCGGCGGCGATTCCGTCAAGGCGCGCCTGGCCTCCGGGATCGGATTCGTGCCCGAAGACCGGTCGAGCGACGGCGTGATCGCCGGGTTCTCGATCCGGGAGAACATGATCCTCGACCAGTACGACCGCCCTCCCTATGCCAGCGGCCTGGCGCTCAAGCCCGCGGTGATCCGTGAGAAGGCGCTCGAGAAGGTCGAGGAGTTCGACATCCGGCTCACGAGCATCGACGACCCGATCTCCACCCTGTCCGGCGGCAACCAGCAGAAGGTCGTGCTCAGCCGGGAGCTCGGCCGTGAGCTCAGCCTGCTCGTCGCCAGCCAGCCCACCCGCGGACTCGACGTCGGATCGATCGAGTTCGTCCACAAGCGCATCATCGCCGAGCGCGACGCCGGCACCCCGTGCATCATCGTGTCGACCGAGCTCGACGAGGTGCTCAACCTCGCCGACCGGATCGCCGTGATGTACCGCGGGAGGATCGTCGGCATCGTGCCGGCCGACACCCCGCGCGACGCGCTCGGCCTCATGATGGCCGGTGTGCCCGAGGACGAGGCGCTCGCCCGCGTGGCCGACGGCTCGGCCGTGACGACCGTATCCCAGGCAGCCGAGGGAGATCTTCCATGACGAACGGCACGAACCCGAGCGAGGCTCCCGGAACGGAGACCTCGGTGACGGGGCAGGAGCAGCCGGCCGACACCTCGGCTGCGGGCGGCACCCTCGCCGCGGGCGGGACCCCGGCTGCGGGGGGAACCCCTGCGGCGAACTCGGTGCTGCGCGACATCATGTCCGGGTCCTGGCTCGTCTCCGTGCTGTCGGTGGTCGTGGCGCTTGCGCTCGGCGGCGTGCTCATCGCCGCAGCGGATCCCGACGTGCAGGCCACGCTCGGCTACTTCTTCGCCCGGCCCGGAGACTTCTTCATCGTGGCCTGGCAGACGGTGTCCGAGGCGTACATGGCGCTGCTGCGCGGCTCGATCTTCGACTGGGAGGCGCGCAGCCTGGTGCGGGCGGTGCGCCCGTTCACCGAGTCGCTCGTCGCCGCGACCCCGCTCATCCTCGCCGGCCTCGGCATCGCACTCGGCTTCCGCTCGGGCCTGTTCAACATCGGTGGCCAGGGCCAGGTGGTGCTCGGCGCGATGTTCGCCGGCTACTTCGGCTACGCGCTCGGCCTGCCACCGGTCATCCACTTCCTGTTCGCGCTCGTCATGGCCGCGGTCGGCGGGGCGATCTGGGCCGGCATCGCCGGTGTCCTCAAGGCGCGCACCGGCGCGAACGAGGTCATCGTCACGATCATGCTCAACTCGATCGCGGGCTACCTGCTGTCGTACCTGCTCACGCAGAGCTGGTTCAAGGCGACGAGCTCGGCGAACCCGGCCTCGCGTACGATATTCGACACCGCAGCGCTGCCGCCGCTGCTGCCCGATCCGTTCCGCCTCCACCTGGGATTCGTCGTCGCGATCCTCGCCACGCTGTTCGTGTGGTGGCTGCTCGAGCGCTCGACGCTCGGGTTCGAGTTCCGGGCCGTCGGCGAGAACCCGGACGCCGCCCGGACCGCGGGCATCTCCGTGAGCCGGGTGACGATCCTCGTGATGATCATCGCCGGCGCGCTCGCCGGCCTCGGCGGGGCCGCCCAGGTGCTCGGCACCGAGGGCAAGCTCACCGGGGGTGTGGCCGGCACCATCGGCTTCGACGCGATCACGGTGGCGCTGCTCGGCCGGTCCCGGCCGCTCGGCACGTTCCTCGCCGGCCTGCTGTTCGGCGCGTTCAAGGCCGGCGGCTACCTCATGCAGTCGCAGACCGGCACCCCGATCGACATCGTGCTCGTCGTGCAGTCGATCATCGTGCTGCTCATCGCGGCCCCGCCCCTCGTCCGTACGATCTTCCGACTCCCGACCCCGGCGAAGAAGGTGGCAGCATGAGCACCGTCGCACCCGACAGGACCCCGCAGCCCCGCGACCCGAGCTCCGGCCCGGGCGGCGCGGCGGCACCGGCAGCAGCACCCGTGAAGCAGCGGGCGTGGAAGTACCCCGTCGTCTACTCGGTGCTCGCCCTCGCCTCGCTCCTGGTGTTCGGCCTGCTCGCCGGCGGCGGCAAGCAGACGACGTTCACCTTCGCCTCGCGCAACGACTTCTTCACCATCCCGCCGCTCCCGGTGCCGTCGAAGGCGACCTGCGTGGCGCTCGGCCTCGTGCTCGTCGTCTTGGCGGCGGTGTCGATCTGGGCGACGTTCAACCGCCGGCGCCTCGGCGTGTGGTTCCCGCTCCTGTTCGGCATCGTGTTCGTGTTCGCGTTCCTCACCTGGTCCGCCGCCGGGGCGGGGCGGATGCCGGTGACGGCGCTCCTCGCCGGGGCGCTCGCGCTGTCGGTGCCGCTGATCTTCGGCGCGATGTGCGGTCTCGTAGGCGAACGCTCGGGCATCATCAACATCGCGATCGAGGGCCAGCTGCTCGCCGGCGCGTTCCTCGCAGCGGTCGTCGCCTCGGCGCTGCAGAACCCGTACGCGGGGCTGTTCGCCGCACCGATCGCGGGCGCTCTGGTGGCCGTGGTGCTGACGTTCTTCGCGGTGCGCTACTGGGTGGACCAGATCATCATCGGCGTCGTGCTCAACGTGCTCGTCGTCGGTGTGACGAGCTTCCTGTTCTCCACCGTGCTCACGCAGGATCCGGCGACGTGGAACGCGCGCCAGCAGCTGCCCAACCTGCCGATCCCGCTGCTGTCGGACATCCCGGTGATCGGGCCGGTGCTGTTCAACCAGAACATCCTCGTCTACCTCATGTACGTCGTCGTCGTCGCGCTGCAGATCTTCATCTTCCGCTCGAAGTGGGGGCTGCGGATGCGGGCGATCGGCGAGCACCCCAAGGCCGCGGACACCGTGGGCATCAACGTCAACCGCAACCGCGTGCTCAACACTCTGCTCGCCGGCGCGATCGCCGGTCTGGGCGGTGCGTTCTTCACCATCGGCTCCGGGCTGGCGTTCGGCAAGGAAATGTCAGCCGGGCAGGGGTACATCGCGCTCGCCGCGATGATCCTGGGCAAGTGGAACCCGATGGGCGCGCTGTTCGCAGCGCTCCTGTTCGGCTTCTCGAAGAACCTCGCGAACGTGCTGTCAGCGATCGGCACCCCGGTGCCCTCGCAGCTGCTGCTCATGCTGCCCTACGTCGTCACGGTGCTCGCCGTCGCCGGCTTCGTCGGCCGCGTCCGCGCACCCGCCGCCGAGGGCAAGCCGTACATCAGCCAGTGACTTGAGCTGGTGACTACAGCCAGTGACTTCAGCTGGTGACTACAGCCAATGACTTCAGCTGGTGGCTTCAGCCAATGACATCGAAGGAGGCATCTGATGCGTGAGTTCCCCGCCGAGGTGTGGGCCCGTCTGCAGGACGCGGCGCGCGACGCCGTCACCCGGGCGTACGTGCCGTACTCCGGCTACCCGGTGGGTGCGGCGGCACTCGTCGACGATGGGCGCGTGGTGACCGGCTGCAATGTCGAGAACGCGTCCTACGGCGTAGGGCTGTGCGCCGAGTGCGGGCTCGTGTCCGACCTCGCGCGCTCGGGGGGCGGACGGCTCGTCGCGTTCGCGTGCGTCGACGGCGCGGGGGAGAAGCTCGTGCCGTGCGGTCGCTGCCGCCAGCTCCTCTACGAGTTCGGCGGCCCGGACCTCGTGCTCGCGATGCCGAGCGGGCACCTGCCGATGTCCGCAGTGCTGCCCGAGGCTTTCGGTCCCGACCACCTCACGGACTACGAGCAGCGCCGGAAGTGACGTGCAGAGTGACGTGCAGGATGTGCGGTGCTGTGCTCGCGGAGGTATAGCGCGACGCATAGAAACCGGCGGGTGAGGTGCGATCCGAACCGGTGATGACCGCACTCGCAGACATCCTGCACGACTCGCGGCCAGGCGATGGGGCAGACTGGTGCCAGTGCCACCTCGGCCTCGGTGCCGCGGCCCCGTTCGGGGCACGAGGGTCTGTGACGCGGACCCACCCGAGGCCAGCCGGTCTCCGACCCGGGGCCGACCCGGAGACCGGACCATCACAGCCCGCCGACCATCACGATCTACCGGACACGCCGCTCACCGGCCGCCGCGGCTGCGGATCCGCCGGACCGACACCCGCCATGACCACGCACCACGGAAGGAAGCATGCCGAACTCCACCCCGCTCGAGGCCTTCGACGCCGTCGATGTTATTCGGGCCAAGCGCGACGACCAGGTGCTGAGCCCCGCTCAGATCGACTGGGTGATCGACGCCTACACCCGCGGCGTCGTCGCCGATGAGCAGATGTCCGCGCTCGCGATGGCGGTCTACCTCAACGGCATGACCGACGAGGAGATCAGCGCCTGGACCCACGCGATGATCGCCTCGGGGGAGACCATGGACTTCTCCGGGCTCGACCGCCCCACCGCCGACAAGCATTCCACCGGCGGGGTCGGCGACAAGATCACCCTGCCGCTCGCACCCCTCGTCGCCGTGTTCGGGGTGGCGGTGCCGCAGCTCTCCGGCCGCGGTCTCGGCCACACCGGCGGCACGCTCGACAAGCTCGAGGCGATCCCCGGCTGGCGCGCCGACCTGAGCAATGACGAGATGCTCGCGATGCTGCGCGATCCGGGAGCAGTGATCTGCGCGGCCGGCGCGGGTCTGGCTCCGGCCGACAAGAAGCTCTACGCCCTGCGCGACATCACCTCGACGGTGGAGGCGATCCCGCTCATCGCCTCGTCGATCATGTCGAAGAAGATCGCCGAGGGCACCGGTTCCCTCGTCCTCGACGTCAAAGTCGGTTCCGGGGCATTCATGAAGGATCACGCCTCGGCGAAGCGCCTGGCCGAGACCATGGTGACGCTCGGCCGCAACGCCGGGGTGCGGACGAGCGCGTTGCTCACCGACATGTCCACGCCGCTCGGTATGACGGTGGGCAACGCACTCGAGGTGCGAGAAGCCGTCGAGGTGCTCGCCGGCGGCGGGCCCGCCGATGTCGTCGACCTCACCGTGGCGCTCGCCGAGGAGATGCTCCGCCTGGCGGGGACGAACGATGTCGATGTGCGCGCCGCGCTCACGGACGGCCGCGCGATGGATGTGTGGAAGACGATGATCGAGCGCCAGGGCGGCGATCCGGATGCCGATCTGCCGCGGGCGCAGGAGACCTCGGAGGTGGTTGCCGAGTCCGACGGGGTCCTCATGGAGCTCGATGCGCTGGCCGTCGGGATGGCGTCGTGGCGCCTGGGAGCCGGACGCGCGAAGAAGGAGGACCCGGTGCAGGCCGGAGCCGGCATCGAGATCCACGTCAAGCCGGGCGAGGCCGTGCGCAAGGGGCAGCCGATCCTCACCCTCCATACCGACGAACCGGCCCGCTTCGCCCGCGCCGAGGAATCGCTCGCCGGGGCGATCGTCGTCGAACCGGCTGCGGAGGGTGCCGACGCCGCAGCCGCATCGATCGTCCTCGAGCGCATCGGCTGAGCGAACGGGCAGGGCGGATGAGTCGAGCGCATGAGCTGAGCGGACGGGCAGCAGGGCGCATGAGCAGGACGCATGAACAGGACGGACGGGCAGGGTTGATGAGCTGCAAGCTCCGTTGTGGGCGACAGGCGGATGCACCTGGCGGACGCCGCTCGTCGAGCGTCGCTCCGGTGAACGCCGGCTGTCGAACGCGTATTGCCGAACGTCTCCTGCCGAATGCCGGCTACCGAGTACAGCCTGTCGAAACTCTTCTGCCGAGTCCCGCCTGCCGAACGGCTCCTGCCGAACACCTGCTCGAGCTGGACGGTTCCTGACGAGTCCCGCCTGCTGAACGGCTCCTTCCGAACACCTGCTCGAGCTGGACGGCCCGAGCTTCACCCCATGAACTTCACCACTGAGAACCGAACCGAATGGAGAACACCATGACCTCTCGCGCTGATGCCGCCGCCCTCATCGACCACACGCTGCTCAAGCCGGAGAGCACGGCTGAGGACGTCGCCGCGCTCGTCGCCGAGGCCCGTGACCTCGGCGTTCTGGCAGTGTGCGTGTCGCCGAGCCGGCTGCCGCTCGCAGACACCGGTGACCTCGTGGTCGCGACGGTGTGCGGTTTCCCATCCGGTGCGCACGCGTCCGAGGTCAAAGCGGCAGAAGCGAAGCGGGCCGTGGCCGACGGTGCCGACGAGGTCGACATGGTGATCAACCTGGGCCTGGCGAAGGCCGGGGGCTTCGACGGGGTCGAGGCGGACATCCGGGCCGTCGTCGAGGCCTCCGGTGGAGCGCTCGTCAAGGTCATCATCGAGTCGGCGGCGCTCACTGACGAGGAGATCGTCGAGGCGTGCCGTCGGTCCGAGGCTGCGGGAGCCGACTTCGTCAAGACCTCGACCGGGTTCCATCCCGCCGGGGGCGCGAGCGCGCACGCCGTCGAACTCATGCGGAAGACCGTTGGGGACCGCCTGGGGGTCAAGGCCTCCGGAGGCATCCGCGATGCGGAAGCCGCCGAGGCGATGATCGCGGCGGGAGCCTCCCGGCTGGGTCTGTCCGGTTCGAGGGCGGTGCTCGACGGGCTGAAGTGACCCGCCGGAAGTCGGAGTGCACCCGCTCGAGTTCACCTGAACTCACCCGAGCTGCGCAGTGGTCGTGAGGTCGCAGGCGGGAGGGGCTCATCCGGGCCACTCATAGTCGTCGATCCAGGTCCATGGATCGTGCGCCTCGAAGTGGGCTGCGTGCTCGGATCCGACCGGGTCGGGCAGAGGACGGGTGACCGTCGTGTCCGCGCCGGACGCTCGCCACACCGTTCGGTCCACATGGGCATCGGCGAGGAGCCGGCCGCGGGTCTTCATGTCGTGATGGTGCTTGCACAGCGGCTGGAGGTTCTCGACCACCGTGAGTCCGCCGGATCCGGGAGCGTCGTGATCGAACGGAACCACATGGTCGATCTCGCAGTGCTGGGCGGACACATCGCAACCGGGTGCCGCGCACGTCCGCCAGCGTGACCTGGTGGTGCGGCGGAGAGCATCCGGGATGCGGTACTTCGTAGCGGCGATCGGCAGCACGGTGCCGTCGATGGGGTCGGTGAGCAGCCGCTCGAGGTGGGGAGCGCGAGCAACGATGTCCCGGGCGGTCTCCGCCGGGATCGGGCACGTACCGTCGAGCTCCGCGGGCAGGTTCGACTCGTCGACCGAGCTCCATTCGTCGAGCAGGGACATCACGGGCACGGTGACGGTGACCGCAGCCTGCCGGCGCAGCCATTCCTCATGTGTGGGGCACGTGAGGGTGACGGAGTGGATGTAGGCGTTCTCGGTCTCACCGAGGTCGGGGATCTCACTGAGCCCGCGCAATCGCTTCATCCGTCGAGTTCTCGAGGCCGTATGGCGGTGCGTGGGCGATCCCTCTGCCGTCGGCGGCGAGTGATCGGAGTCGTTCGGATCGCTCGACGACGGGGAACCATGCGATGGCGCATGGCTGGGCTGAGGGATGTCGGGCGCGCAATCAGCGGGTGCATCTCCGGAAAGCGCCGGACCGGTTCGGGAGCGGTCCGCAGACGCGGTGCCGGAACCAGAGGAGCCGGAACCAGAGGAGCTGGAACCCGGGGAGCTGGAACCAGAGGAGCCGGAACCAGAGGAGCTGGAACCCGGGGAGCTGGAACCCGGGGAGCTGGAACCAGAGGAGCCGGAACCAGAGGAGCTGGAACCCGGGGAGCCGGAACCAGAGGAGCCGGAACCTGCGGTGCCGGCGAACGTCGTCTCTGCCGACGTGGTGCTGGAATCCGTGGCGCCTGAACCCGAGGGACCCGAACCTGAGGGACCTGAACCCGACCTAGCTCCGAACGACTCACGTGTACACGACGACTCCTGAGACGTCGTGTCTGCAGAGGAAGAAGTGGTTGCGGGCGGGGTGATGTTCGGCGCCGGGCCATCGAGTTCGACGACGGTGACATCGACGGTCGGGGTGGCCCGCGTGATGATGTCGAACATGAGTTCGTGGAGCGCGCGAGCGTCGACGATCGCCTGGCGACTGCGGTCGAGGCCGAACGCATCGGCATGGTTGAGCGAGATCGCCTTCGCCATTGCGCGTGTGCGCTGGTACAGGGCATCGAGAGCGGTGACGGGCCCGGTGAGCGTGAGTCTGGCGGTCCCGTCGCGCCACCGGTCGATCCGCACCGTGCGGTGGCGCGCACGTTCCTTCTCGAGGTGGTCGCGCCCGGCGAGCAGCGCGGCCTGCCGGTCGAGGAGGATCCCCAGCCGATGCGGTGTGAGGTCGTGGGGCCGGCCGACTGCGTACTCATCGAGACGACGGACGAGCGCCAGCGGCAGATCGCGGGCCTTCTTCATCGTCGTGCGCAGCTTGGCCCACGTCGATTCGCCGAGGTGAACGGCATGCCGCATGAGCGGCAGTCCGAAATAGGCGAGGAGGCTGTCCGCGGCGGCGCTGGTCGCTTGCGCGGTCGTCATGCTCAGGCGCTGTGCGAGCGCGATATCGAACCCGTCCTTGAGCGCCGCACGCACTTCTGCCCGGAACGGTGATGACGCCTGTTGCGGTGATTCCGCACCCTGCGACGGCTCCGGAGACCATGCTGATTCCGAATGCTGCGCCGAGCCGGGAGTCCACGCTGATTCCGGGTGCACTTCCGATCCAGGTTGCTGCGGCGATCCCGGACCAGATCCGGTCGCTGCAGTGGCGTGGCGGCTGCGCCGATCGTCGGGCAGTCCGAACAGGGCACGGATCTCGTCCGGGTTGTGCGTAATCGCGAGGTATCCGAGCGAGGCCTGAGCGACGGCGACGAGTTCTTCGAGGGCGGCGACATCCCGAATGCGCGATACCTGCGCCACGCGCTCGTGGAGCCGGTCGAAGCGGACGGCCGATTCCGCGAACAAGGGTGCACCGCCTCGACGGTCTGCTGGGTTCCATGGGCAGGAGCCGTCGTCGTGCTGGGGAGCGTACGGAGAGCCGGAGTCGGTTCGAGTCCCATCAACATCGCGGGCACTCGTGAACGGGGCTGGATTCGCGAACTGGACAGGATTCCCGGCCGGGGCAGGACCCTCGAACATCGCGTCTCCGGCGAGCAGGGCTTCGAGCTCGCGGAGGTCCCCGGGGGCGGCGAAGCGAGCAGGGTCGGTAGAAACCGAATACTCGGAGGGTGGATCCATGGTGCCGGCGGCCGCGCACGCGGCGAAGAGACGGTAGTCGAACCCGTGGGCTGATCCGATCGCCATTGCTCCGTTCCTTTCGCTGTGTTCTAATCATAATAGATCACAGAGAGGAATGGAAGAGGTATACGCAATGATGCTCGAATACTTCCAGGGTGCGGTGAATGCGGTGATGAGCACAGCGGCGAGCGAGTGGCCGGACGCGCACAGGCACGGCGGGGGATCTCCGAACGAATCCGGGCACGCGGCTTCCTGCGGACTCGTCTCCCTGCCGGAGCGGCTCGACGGCACCCCGGATGTGGGAGAGTCCCAGGTGCGACAGAGCCCCACGTGCAACAGCGGCGCAGAGATGACCGGGCCGCAGGTATGCAGGAGTCCCCGGCGCGTCAGAGCCCGAGGTACTCCTGCACGGCGGTGACGAGCTCATCGAGCCCGGAACGGGCGTGCGCCACGGGGCCTGCATCGCCTTCGGCGCTGTCCCGGGTCCCACCGTTGCCGGTGACCTCGAGATAGCACTTGAGCTTGGGCTCGGTCCCGGAGGGGCGGATGATCACGCGGCCTCCGGAGGCGGTGAAGATCGCGACCCCGTCGGTCGGCGGCAGCGCGTCGAGTCCTTCGGCCATGTCGACCACGCGCGTCACGGGTGAGCCTGCGAGCACCTCGGGCGGGAACGTGCGGACCCGCTCCATTGCCTCGGCGATGAGCGCCGTGTCCTGCATGCGGAAGGTGACCGGGGCGGTGAGGAAGACGCCATCGCGCTGTCGGATCCGAGCGAGCTCCGCCTCCACCGTGGAACCCGCGCCGGCGAGTTCGGAGACCAGTCCGGCGAACACGATCGAGGCCGAGATGCCGTCCTTGTCGCGCACGGCCTGTGGGGCGACGCAGTACCCGAGTGCCTCCTCGTAGCCGAACACCAGTCCGGGCACCCGCGAGATCCACTTGAAACCGGTCAGGGTGTTGGCATGCGTGAGTCCGTGGGCAGCGGCGACGGCGCTGAGCGCCTGTGAACTCACGATCGAGTTCGCCAGCACCGCCGCGGCTCCACCCACGTCGACCCGCGAGGCGATCCGTTCGCCGAGCAGGAGTCCCACCTCGTCCCCGGTGAGCTGCCGGTACGTCCGCACAGCGGTCCCCGGAGCGTTCGGGGCCGCAGGTGAGGAATCTGCCGGCAGCGGCACCGGAGCCGTCGGGTCTCCGTGCGCTGGGCCCGGCGACGAGCCTGTGTGCTGTGCGTGCGCTGCGACCGGGATCGCGGCGCTGAACCGGTCGGCATCCGGGTCGTGGGCGATGATGAGGTCGGCGTCGACCTGCGCTGCGAGGTCGAGCGCCGCGTCGAGCGCACCGTGCTCCTCGGGGTTGGGGAACGCGACTGTCGGGAACTCGGGATCGGGGTCCGCCTGGGATCCGACGACGTGGACATCGCTGAAGCCGCAGCGTTCGAGGGCCCTCAGCGCGGTCTGCCCGCCGACACCGTGGAGCGATGTCATGACGATCCGCACCGGCGTCTGCCGGCGCTCACCGAGCGCGTCGATGTGCGCCAGGTACTCCTCGACGATCTCTTCCCCGGCCATCTCCCACCCGGACTCCGCGCGCGGCGTGCCGGCGACCGACGGGACCGCTGCGATCGCCTCGGCGATGAGGGCGTCGAAGGGCGGCACGATCTGCGCTCCGGCGCCCGCCCGGATGACCTCCGGGTCCTCTGTGCCGCTGAGCACCGCGGCCAGCGGCGCTTCGCCGAGGTACACCTTGTAGCCGTTGTCGGCCGGCGGGTTGTGGCTCGCAGTGACCATGACGCCGGCATCGGCGCCGAGGCGGTTGACGGCGAGTGCGAGCACGGGAGTGGGCAGCTGGGCGGGGAGCAGGATCGCGCGCCCGCCGGCCGCAGTCACCACGGCGGCGGTGTCGCGCGCGAAATCTGCGGAGCCGTGGCGGGCGTCGCAACCGATGACGACGGTGAAGCCCTCGCCCAGTGTGTCGCGGAGGAAGTGGGACACGCCGGCGGCAGCCCGGATCACCACGGCGCGGTTCATTCGGTTGGGTCCGGCGGCGATCGCGCCGCGCAGGCCGGCGGTGCCGAAGCTCAGCGGAGCGAGGAACCGGTCCTCGAGCTCGGCGCGGGCCTGGGTGGCGGCGTCGGGAGCACCTGGGCCCGGAGCACCTGGGCCCGGAACCTCGGCGGCCGGGTCAGCAGAATCCGAGGAGACGGGTTCCGAAGGAGCAGGCCCGTCTCCGGCCTCGGCCGTCGTCGTCCCCGCGGTCCCGACGGCCGCCTCGAGGAGGTCCTGCAGCTCGGCGCGCGTGACGGGGTCCGGGTCGTCGGCGATCCAGTCGCGCACCACCTGTGCGTCGAAGCCGCTGCTGAAGCGGTCGGCCACCCGCGCCATCTCAGGCATCACCGTCGGTCATGTGTGCGGCCTGCTCACGGGCGATCCGCTCGACGATCCGAGCGAGCAGATCGGAGATGCGCGGACCGGCGGCGTGCCCGGCCTCGATGACCTCGGCGTGGGACAGCGGTTCATCGGACACACCGGCCGCGAGGTTCGTCACGAGCGAGATGCCGAGGATCTCGAGTCCGGCCTCACGGGCGGCGATCGCCTCGAGCGCGGTCGACATGCCCACCAGGTCGGCGCCCATGATGCGCGCCATGCGCACCTCGGCCGGGGTCTCGTAGTGGGGGCCGCGGAACTGGGCGTACACGCCCTCGTCGAGGCTCGGGTCGATCTCACGGGCGACTCCGCGCAGGCGGGAGGAGTAGAGGTCGGTGAGGTCGACGAAGGTCGCGCCCTCGAGTGGGCTCGCCGCGGTGAGGTTGAGGTGGTCGGAGATGAGGACCGGGGTGCCGGGTGCCCAGTCGGGGTTGAGCCCGCCGCACCCGTTGGTGAGGACGAGAGTGGAGCAGCTGGCTGCGGCGGCGGTGCGCACTCCATGGGCGACGGCGCGGACGCCGCGGTCCTCGTAGAAGTGGGTGCGGGCGCCGAGCACGAGCGCGGTCTTCCCGGTGTCGCCCACCCGCACGCTGCGCAGCGTGCCGCCGTGGCCGGCGACGACGGGGGAGAGGAAGCCGGGGACCTCGGCGGCGGGGAGCTCGGAGATCGTCTCGCCGATGAGGTCGGCGGCCTGGCCCCACCCGGAGCCGAGCACGAGCGCGATGTCGTGGGCGTCGACCCCGGCGGCCTCATTGATGACGGCGGCGGCGCGGGCCGCGAGGGCGCTCGGCTCGGTGGCGTCGGACCCGGTGGCATCTGATCCGGCATCGTCGGGCCCGATGCCGGTGGACCCGATGTCTGTGCGCTCGGTGGGCGCGGAATCGCTAAGCTGAGATTCGGTCATGGGACGACACTACCGAAAGGTCGGCGGCCCACTGCTGATCCGCTCCACACCCGCCACGATGAAGGTGACTCGATGACGATCCGTCCGTTCGCGCCCGGCGACGACCTCGCCCTCAACGAGGTGTTCCACGACGCCTCGACCCCGGCCGGTCACGTGGTGCGCAATCTCTTCCGCGCCGACTCCGAATCCCCGGTCTCGCGCTGCGTCGTCGCTGAGCTCGACGCCTCCCGCACGGGAGAAGACTCCGCTTCGGGGACGAGCTCCGCGGAGGGGGCGGGCGACATCCTCGTCGGGGCCGCCGCGATCACCGAATCACCAGCCCACCCGGAGCGCGCCTGGGTGCATGTCGAGGTCGCGGAATCCGAGCGCCGCCGAGGTGTCGGCCGGGATCTGCTCGCCGCCGTGCGGGAGCGGGCCGCCGGCACCGCGCTCGCGGACCTGCCGCTGCGCGCCCGGGTGGAACCCGGCTCCGCAGGTGAGGCGGCGGCGCGGGCAATCGGGTTCGCGCCGCTGTTCACCACGCGCGTGGTCGAGGTGGCGCCGGGTGCGCTCGGCAGCCTGGGGGCGGACCGGCTCGAGGACTTCGAGGTCACGGCGACCGGTTCGGTGGCGCTGACCCGGGCGTTCGCCGAATGGTATGCGGGCGTCAACCGTGCGGATCCCGCGGCCGAGATGACGATCGGCCAGGTCAACACCCGGTTCCTCTCCGAGGCCGCCGGCGCCCACGGTGCCGCGCTGCTGCGCGCTGCGGGTTCCGGGAAGGCAGAATCGGGGAAGGCAGATTCGGGGAGGGATCGCGAGGTGACGACCTTCGCGGTGTCCTACGCCCAGCCGGAGAACGACACTGCCGTGGAAGCGAGGACTCCGGTCTCCGAGTCGCCGACTGCCGAGCTGCCGCCCACCGAGCTCACGCTCGGGTCGATGTACGACGCGCAGGCCGACGCAGTGGGCGATGGCGCCGCGGATGCCTCCGATGCCCCTGCTTTCCAGTCGGCACTCGGGGATGCGGCGGTGCTGCTCGCCCGGCTCAGCGTCGACACCCCGGTCGCACTCGAGGTGACGAGCGAGATGCCCGTCCTCAGCGCCCTCGTCGACGGCCTGCTCGAGGCGGGCCAGGCGCGGGTGCTGCAGACGTACGTGACCCTCGGGTCGGAGTGAGCTCGAGGACCGGCCGGTCCGGGTACGGAACACCCCGGTTCAGGTGCGGTCGAGCAGACGGGTGACATCGACGGGGATCGCGCGCTCTGCCGTGACGTACCAGCCGCGCGTCTGACCGCCGGGGCCCGCTGGGAGGTCGCGCAATCCGACCTCGGCGAGCTCCCCGGCGGTGCGGGCACCGATGACGAGCATCGGGCCGAGCCCCGGGACCCGTGCGAGCGGTGACGAGTAGCCCGGCGTGTGCTGGAGCGGCCAGCCGATGACGCATGCCGGAGCCCTCAGGGCTGTGGTGAGGTCCGATGGATCCGTGAGGTGCGCCTCGAGCACGGCGAGGAGCGTCTGCCTCACCTCGGCTGCGTGCCACGCCTGCTCCACACCGGTGACGAGCAACGGCGTCAGGGCCGCGGTGGTGCGCACACTGAGGACCGGACCGTCGATGTCCGGGATCCACGTCACGGTCTCTCCGCACGGTCCGACGCCGATCCCGACACCGCTGCTCGCGGCGCGGCCCGGCTCTGCGCCGATGATCCCAGCAGCCCCGGTCGCCGAACTCTCAGATCGATGCGGATCGGCACCGCTCGTACGGCGTCGTGCCGAGCGGTGCACCCAGTGGTCCACGTCGCTGTTGCGACCGAAGCCACCTGCATCGATCACCGACACCCGAACACGAGGCGAGCCACTGCGGATCGGCACTGCTCGATCGGCATCGCACCCGGCCCCGCGGCACTCCGTGTCGTCGCGGTGGTGTCCCTCCGCCCCGATCGAGGTGCCCGGTACAGGCGGAACGCGGTCAGAGCATGTGTGCGAGAGCTGGACATCGGCCCCCTGCGGGCCGGTTGAGGACGAAACGGGACCGAGGACGACTGCGCGCCCGGGAGGCCAGGCTCCGGAGAACCTCCGAGTCTGGAGTCCGAGGTGCGCGGTCTCCTGCGGATCGGCCGGCGGGAAGATCACACGCGTTCGGGCCCGCGCGGCGATGGGTGAATGGAGGATCCGCCGGCCGGCCGCGATGACGAACGCCGTCGGGGACCGCCCGGCACCCGACGTCAGCAGCGCTTCCAGGCGCGAGAGCCTGCGGGTGCCCTCGAGCGTCCGGAGCAGCGCATCGAAATCGTCGATGCAGATCATCCTGGGCCGCGGGTCGTCATCGGTCTCGAGGAGCCCCAGGAGGTACTCGACGGCCCACAGCTCGGCGTGATCGGCCACGATGAGCTCACCGGGCTCCGCGCCGTCTTCGTGGTTCCTGGTGTCGAGGATCTCCTCGACGGTCCGGTCGCAACGGCCCCGGGTGAGGAGCACGACGCGGCTGCCGGTGCTCACCGCTGCCGCAGCGAACGACTGCACCGCCGTGCTCGTGCCGCGACCGCGCCCGCCGGTGATGATCACGGATCCGTCCCGAACGGGATCCCATATCCAGCGCGCCGTCCGGTTCTCGTCCGGGAAGTCGAGGAGTCCGAGGTCGGTGGATGACAGCGCGGCATGCGATACGGGCATCGGCGGCAGGACGATCCGCCGCCGAGTGCGGCCGGTGGATCCGGCGATGAAGTGCTGCGAGACCGAGACGAGCGCAGGGACGGTGAGCGCGGCTCCCGCCGTCGGTCCGGGGGCGGGCAGCGCGGCGGAACCGGACATCGTGTCGCGCGGCGCCGGGCTGCGGGTCGTCGCCCGCCGGCCGAGCAGAGCAGTCCAATCCACCCTCGGCGGGGCCGGCGGGTGCTGAGCCGGGGACACGGTGACCTGCGCGGCCCTGAACAGCTCGGGCGGCCCCGTGCGGCTGAGGAGTGCAGCACCGGGGTCGTCGAGCCGCAGGTGCGCGGCGGCGTCGGTTCCGATCACCTCGATCGAGTCGGCGGAGTCGCGCACGCGCAGGGCGAGGCGCAGGGAGATGTTGGCCTTCATGCGTGAGGTGACGATGCCGGAGGGCCGTTGAGTGGCGAGGATGAGGTGGATGCCCAGGGAACGGCCGAGCGCGGTGAGCGATTCGATCATCTCCACTCCGGCGGGATTGTCCTGGATGAGAGCCTGGAACTCATCGATGACGACGACGATGCGGGGCAGCGCGGTGCGGTCGTCGGAGTGCTGGATCGCAGCGTTGAGGGCATCGATGTCGGGGCACCGCTGCTCGGCGAGCAGGGCCTCTCGTCGCAGGATCTCCGCCCGCAGACTTCGGAGCGCACGCATCGCCTGGGTCGGTTCGAGATTGTCGACGACGGCATCGACGTGGGCGAGCTCGGCGAACGGTGCGAACGCCGCTCCGCCCTTGAAGTCGATGAGGACGAAACGCAGTTCGTCCGGGGAGAGCACGGCGGACAGCGCGGCGACCCAGGTCTGGAGCAGCACCGACTTGCCGCTGCCGGTCGTCCCGGCCACGAGTGCATGCGGGCCGTCCTCGACGAGGTCGACGAGCAGGGCTCCGGTCGACGTGGATCCCAGCGGCACCCGCGTCGCCCCGGTGGGTGCCGATCCGGTGGATGATGGCCCACTGGGCACGGAACCTCCGGGTACGGAACCCCTGGGCACGGTACCGCTGCGTGCCGTATCTCTGCGTGCCGTGGAGTCGTGGACCGAGCCCCAAGCGCTTCTCCAGTCGCTGGGTGACGATCTGAGGCCGGCGCGGGAATCCGTCGACCCACGCGGACCGCGAATGAGGAATGTGTCGGCGATGGCCGGCCTCCCGCCGGCTCCTGAGGCGCCGGCCTCCGGATCCGATTGCTCGTGGCCATGGTCTGCAGAGAGCTCGGCAAGGAGTTCGTCGAGGGTGCGGGACGCGGGAACAGCTCCGGCCGGAGCCGCGGGCGGGGGAACGAGCTGGAGGAATCGCTCGGGGCGCAGGCGTCGCAGCTCGATGGCTCCGCCGAGCGGGACCGGGTGGCGGCGCGGACGCGGCGCATCGACCAGGGAGAGTTCGGCGGTCGACAGGGGAGTCGTGCAGTCGATCCGCCATCGCGGCACCACCTCACCAGGCGGTGTCGCACGAGAGGTGAACCGCCCGGACTCACCGAGGCTCGCCGTGGAAGCGGGGCAGCGGATGGACACGGTGATCTGGCCGTCGTCATCATCTCGGCGGTGCGGAACCGGAGCCGGGGCCGGAACCGGAGCGGGAACCGCAGGAAGCACAGGCGATTCTGTGCTGTCTAGCGATGTCATGCGGGCTTCGTCGAGCATCGCTGTGGGGGAGCCGGCTCGGGTGCCCGTTACGCGAGGTCGCCTCGCTCGGTCATCAGGCGCAAGGGGGTCCGTCGAGGATCCCGACGGCACCGCTGCAGGAATCCGTGGCGCCAACTCGATGGTGATGCCGGAACCGGCGACCCGATCTGCCGAGCCATCGGCTGCGGCCACGTCGACGCCGTACCCGGTGAGCTCGGGGAACACCTCGGCGACCGAGCTGTCGGCGAACGCCACCGGCAGTCTGAGGGCGCGGGCACTCGCGACGACGGCGCGTACGACATCGCCGACGACCTCCGGCACTCCGCTGACGTCGAGGTCGACTGCGCTCGGGTCGAACAGCAGCGCACAGTCCTCGAGGACGGGGTGCACCGATCCCCGGCCCACCGGGGGACTGCCGACTGAGCCAACGGCCGCCGAATCATCGCCCGCCGCATCTCTGCCTGTCGCTCCATGGTCCGCGCGGCGGCGACCCGCACGGTTTCGGCCCGGCACTGTGTTCTCCGCGCCCTTGCCGGCCGCATCACGGTCGAATGTCGTGTCCGCTTGGCGGTCGCGGGACCGTCGATCGACCTGTGAACCGACAGCCTCGGTGACGGCTCCCGTGGGCCCGTCGATCACGGCGACCGGCACCGAGAACCGGTCGAGGAGACGCGCGATCCCCGGCGGCGTGGACCGGCGATCAGTTCTGCGGTCGGCCCTGTCGACGCCGGGGAGACCGGCCAGGGTGTCAGGGCTCAGAGCCCGACCGTAACCGAGGACGACGAGCCCGGATTCCAGGGGCGTCGCTGCAGCGGTGCTGGTCGCAATGTCGATCCTCGCAGTCACCTCGGCCGCATGCTCGGTGAGCGCTCGGCGGAACTCCACGACGGATTCTGCCGATTCCCGCTTCCACCGGCGGGTCTCCATGCGCCAGCGCACGCCGGCGGTGAGCGGGCCGGACAGGGTGAACAGCAGGAACCACCACATTCCGGTGACGAGGACGAGGACGATTCCCAGGACGAGCGGCAGGATGTAGAAGGTCCACGAGGGCGTCTCAGGAAGTCGGACCTCCGGCGGCTCGGGTCCGTGCAGGGTCACCGGTCCCGGCGGAGACGGTGGGCCGGGGGGATGGATCGACACCCGGGTGCTGCCGAGTCGGAACGACTGCGGGCCTGCGGGGTCGACGGCGACGGTTCGTTCGACCCCGCCGCACGTGCCCAGCGTGATCCCGCCGGGGCCGTTTCCCATGAGCAGCGGGGTGCGGCTGAGGAAGGGGTCGGCAAGAGGGCGGTCGGCGTCGCACGTCCGCCCGAGGCTCCAGGTGCCGGGCGGGAGCGCGTGGGCGAACCCTGAATCGGGACCTGCCGAGTATTCCACGAGAGTGCCGCTGTTCCCGCCGGTGCCCGCCAGCCGGTCGCCTCGGCTTCCGGGTTCGGGATCGATGAGGGCTGCGGTGGCGCGTGCACACCAAGTCTGCCAGGTGTCGTCGAGGGTCGGCGGGTCGCCCGGGCACCCGCGCGGACGGCAGTCGGAGACGTCGATGGTGGTGGATGGGCGGGCGAAGGGCGTTGCCTCGGGGTTCGGATGCGCGGGCACGAAGTGTTCCTCTGCGGGCGGGTGGGTGCCGGCTCCCGATGTGCCGGGTGCGTGTGCGCCCGGCTCCGTCGCTTCGTCGACCGCGGCGAGCAGGGCCGAGAGCACGGCCCGTGCCGAATGCTCTCCGGGGGCAGCCACTCGAAGGATCCGGGCATCGAAACCGGTGAGCAGGTGGACGAGCAAGGAGGGCATGCGCCGAGGCTATGGTCGGGGTCCTGCAACGGCCAGGCCGAAGATGAGCCTGTGGACAGCGGCACGCTGTCCACAGCGGAATGACCCCGATGCGGCTCGGGCCGTCCACACTTTCGTACGCCGAGGTGGGCTCGAGCCGACGAGGTCGGTCGTCATCCCTCCCGGAGGGCGCCTCGGGCGCGAGCGGTGGCGGTCAGCTCGATACCGCGGGGCACGAACGGGGAGACGAGCGTGGGGCGATAGCGCGCGGAGAGCACGATCTCCACACTGCGGTCGTCCGGCGATTCGCCCTGGACGTCGAGACCGCGGAAGCGGGACGACACCTGCGCGCGGTCGAGGTAGCTCTCGGCTTCTCGCTGCACGGCTACATCGGTGAAGATGATCGCCGGGTCCGAACCGTAGTCCGGCTCGAACGAGTCGGCGGCCGCGAGCGCCGCCGAGTCCGCGAGCGCGTAGAGCTTGCGATGCGCGAGGTAGATGTCGGTGATCACGGCGCCGAGGATGACGAGGACGAGCGCGATCGTCGTGAATCCCACGGCCAGCGGCATGATCGAACCCTCATCGGAGCACAGCGCGGTCCCGAGCCGCTGCTTCCGCACTGCACCGGCGTGCCTGCGAACAGCCTGCCCGGATGTGCGCAGCCCACGGGAACGCAACCCGGAAAAGTTCCTCCACCGGCGCATTGCGATCACCGGTCCGCATCCACGGAGCTCGGCGACCCAGCGTTCGCGAACCCAGCTTTCGCGAACCCAGCACTGGGGGACCCAGCATTCGGTGACTCAGTGTTCGGTGACTCAGTGTTCGGAGACGCAGCGTTCGGAGACGCCGTATACGGGGACACGATGTCGGAGTGCGCGGCGCGCACGGTGACGTGCGGGGCCGAATCGCGGCCGAACAGTGCGGGCAGACCGAGGACCGGGACCCGGGTCTCGACGTGCGCGGTGACCGTCGAGCCGGCCTCGTCACAGGGTCCGCTGCATTCGAGGCGGATCGCCCAGCGCGCATCCTCGACACCGAAGTCCTCGAAATGGAGGCGCGCCATCGCCTCGGCCCGGGCGCCAGCGGAATCGGGGTAGCGCGCGGCGGCCCGGGCGGCATTGATCGCCGTCGTCTGGGTGGCGTAGGACCCGGCCTGCACCTGGCCGAGCGAGAGCACGAGGTAGACAAGGGGAATGAGGAGGACGACCGAGGCGAAGATGAACTCGATGGGCGCCGACCCGCGGTCGGATACCACTGCCGCACGGGTCCGGGGGAGTCGCTGTGTCGGCACGTCTCAGCCCTCGATGTCCTCGGCGATCGCGCGGCCGCTGAGCTCCCACACGCCCTGCGGTCCAAGGAGTCCGAGCACCGGGATCGGGGTCGTCACCGTGACGGTGACGATGTTCGTCCCGGAGACTGCGGACTCGGTGACCTCGACGTCCTGTGCATAGCCATCCCCGATCCCCGCGGTGATGAGGGCCCGGGCGAGGCGTGCGCCGTCGGCCGGCTCCTGGTCGGCGAGAGCAGCCTGGCGTGCCCCCGCGACGGCGGAGTCCGTCACCGTGTTGCGCACGTGCACGGCGATGCACAGCTGGAGCACCGAGACGAAGACCAGGCTCAGCAATCCGCTCACCATGACGAACTCCGCAACGGCGGAACCGGCATCGGGGCGCGCGGCCGAGCGGGAACCGCGACGGGGCTCGGGACGGGACTCCGGACCGAACTCGGGACGCACAGCGAGTCGGATCCCCGAACCGGCCCGGTGGCGTTCGCGGCAGGTGCCGGCAGGTCGGGGTATGCCGGGGGTTCGGGCCGAGCCGGCGGCCCGGGCTTTGCTGGCTGCTCGGGAACTGTCGACTGTTCGCGGAATGCCGGCTGTTCGGGAATTGCCGCTGCCCGGCCACCGCTGCCACCGGGTCAGTGGGCAGGAACTGAGGTTCTTCATGGTTCAGCCGGCGCTGCGGACCTTGTCCATGGAGTCCTGGAACATCGAGGTGAACGCTTCGCCGGCGAGCGCCCAGAGGGCGACCACGAGAGCGGCGGTCATCATCGTGATGAGAACCCAACCGGGCACGTCGCCGCGATCGCTGCGTGCCGCTCGGCGGGAGCCGGGCGCGCGATCATCGAGCGCGACGAGGGCAGTGAGGAACAGGAACAGACGGGTGAAGATCCTCGTGGTCATGGTGGGTACCTTTCTCAAGGGGGGACCGGTCTGCGGCGACCGGGTCTCAGATGGTCGGTTCTCGGGTGGCGCAGTTTCAGTTGCTCTGGGCTCAGTCGATCGGGTCGCGGGCGTGTGCAGAGGAACAGGTCACCTCATCCCGTGAGCTCGAGAACGGCGAGGGAGGGGAACACGGCGAACAGGACGGTGATCGGGAGGACGAAGAGGACAACCGGCACGAGCATCCCGACCTCCTTCTTCCCACTGAGCTCCATGAGGTGTCGGCGGCCCTCGTCCCGGACGTCGGCTGCCTGCGCCCGGAGCACCTCGGCGAGTGGGGTGCCGCGGGAGATCGCGACGGCGATGCCATCGACGAACTGGACGATGCTCGGGATGCTCGTGCGCTTGCCGAGGTTGTCGAGAGCCTCGACGAGCGGGGTGCCGGTCCGCGCCTCGGCGAGGGTGAGTCGGAGCTCCTCGCTGAGCTCCCCGGTCGTGCTCCGGCACGAGCGCTCGAGCGCGTCGACGGTGCCCTCGCCGGCGGTGATCGACAGGGCGAGGAGCTCGGCGATCGTCGGGAACTCGGCGAGGATCCGGGCCTCGCGCTGCTGGACGCGGCGGGTGAGAAGCCAGTCGTTGGCGAAGTGCCCACCCAACCCGCAGATGGCGACGATGAGGATGAAGGCCACGGGATTGAATCCGCGTCCGACGGCGACGACGGTCGCGAGCCCCGATCCGACGACCAGACCGGCCGCGACGAGGAGCAGCTGCAGCGCCCGGAACCGCTCGACCGTCTCGTTCCGGCCCAGTCGAGCGAGGCGGGCAGTGACGCTCGCGTCCACGGTCAGTCGCGATGACAGCCAGCGGCCGAGGCGCCGCACGGCGGAGCGGGCGACACCCCGGATCCCGGCGTCGGTGGGGACAGGGGGACCGTAGAGCTCGGCGACGCGGGGGCGGTCGCGCAGATAGGGGCCCACGCGGTCATCGAGGGTCGGCCTGCGGAACACGGGAAGATTGAGCACGAAGAACGCGAGCGACAGGCCGAGCACCAGGCCGGTGCCGATGACGGCTGCGGGATTGAAGGGGTTGAGGTGCTCCATCAGTCACCTCAGGACCCGCGGTTCGGCCGGGAGGCGACCGATCCGCTTCATCACGGTGTAGGCGGCCAGGGAGACGACGAGGCCGACGAGGAGCAGCGTCGCCCCTGCCGGCGTGTTGTATGCGGCGGTGGTCTGCGGGCGGCTGGCGAGGAGCGCGAGCACGACCCACGGCGCGGCGACGGCCAGACGTGCCCCGGTGACGGTCCAGCTCTGCCGCGCCTGGAGCTCCGCGCGGGTGCGGGAGTCGTCCCGGACGAACTGGCTCAGCGTCTTGAGCATGACCCCGAGATCGGTGCCGCCGACCTCACGGGTGACGGCGAGGGCGGCGACGATGCGGTCCGCCACGGGGTCCGCGCACGCGATCTTGAAGCGATCGAGCGAGAGGGCGAACGACCCGGTTGCCCGGTACTCCTGGGCGAACACGGTGAACAGCGGGCGCAGCTGTTCGGGGCCGCGGACGCTCAAGCCGCTGATGGCCTCCGGCAGCGACAGGCCGGCGCGGATCCCGGAATGGAGGTGGTCGATGGCCTCCGGCCACAGCGTGCGCCGCTCGACCTGGCGGGCGCGGGCCCGCTGGCGCACGATCATGAGCGGTGCGAGACCGGCGAACAGGCCGAAGCAGGCGCTGATGCTCACCGCACCCGTGAAGAGGTGGGCGAGGAGGAGCACCGCGCCGCCGGTGGCGAGGGAGACGACGAGGAGGTGACCGGGGGAGGCGCGCGGGAAGCCGGCGACGGTGAGCGCCTCGTCGAGCTCGACGAGGAACCGGGGCCGAGGAGTCGTGCGGGGTGGGGTGACCCACATCGACCACCAGATGAGGAACAGTCCGCAGCCGATGCCGAGTCCGCACAGCGCCGCCGCCAGCGAGGTGCTCATGCGGCTTCCAGGATGCTGTGGATGTCCTTGCCGACGGCGGCGAAGCGGTCGCCGAGGTGGGTGAAGCCGGGCCCGCGGACGAGCGCACCGTCGTGATCGGTGTGGAAGACGTTCTCGAGCTCGACGACCCCGGCCTCGAGTCCGCCGGGGATCGCGGCGATCTCCTCGACGCGTCGTTGCCCGTCACGGTCGAGGCGGAGGTGGACGACGAGGTCGATGCTGCCGGCGACGGTCGGGGTGACGAACGTCGAGCCGATGTTCGGCCCGGCGAGGAGCGGCAGGGTGCAGAGCTTGGTGACCGCGGAGCGGGCCGAGTTCGCGTGGATCGACCCCATTCCGGGCAGGCCGCTGTTCATCGCGACGAGCAGGTCGAAGCATTCGGCCTCGCGGACCTCGCCGACGATGAGGCGGCTGGGCCGCATCCGCAGCGCCTCCTTGACGAGCTGGCGGAGAGTGATCTCTCCCGTGCCCTCGAGGGAGGGCTGGCGGCATTGCATGGCCACCCAGTCGCGGGCGGGGACAGCGAGTTCGAACACCTCCTCGCAGGTGATGACGCGCTCGCGGGCCGGGATCGAGCCGGTGAGCGCATTGAGCATGGTGGTCTTGCCCGCCTGGGTCGCACCCGAGACCACGATGTTGGCCCCCGCGATCACTGCCGCGTCGAGGAAGGCGGCTGCATTGGCCGGCAGTGTGCCGTTGGCCACGAGGTCGTGCAGGCTGCGCGTGCGGGTGATGAACTTGCGGATGTTCACCGCTGGGTGCGTGCGCGTGATGTCGGGGAGGACGACGTGGAGTCGGGAACCGTCGGGGAGGGTGGCGTCGACGAAGGGGCTCGACAGGTCCACGCGCCGCCCGGAGGTGCGGAGCATGCGCTCGATGAGGTCGGTGACCTCGGCCTCGGTGAGCAGCGTCGGGGTGAGTTCGCTGATGCCGCGGCGGCTGATGAACACGCCCTGAGGTGCGTTGATCCAGATCTCCTCGACCTCGGGGTCGTCGAGGTATTTCTGGAGCACTCCGAACCCGGAGACCTCATCGAAGATCCGCCGCCCGGTCTCCTCGGGATTCGCCAGCAGGGGGAGTGAGCCGGCGAGGGTGCGCTCGTCGTAGTCGTGGATGACCTGGAGGACGAGCTCACGGGTCTGGGAGGGCTCGGTTCGCGGGTCGATGCCACGGGTCCGGATGAGATCGCGGACCTCGGCGGCGATGATGTCGGCGGCGTCCATGGGTGTCCTGTGGGGATCGGGCGCTGAAGCGGTCGGGTGGGGGATGCGTCCCGGATGGGTCGCCCGGGAGGGGGTGTTTCGAGAGGGGTACAGGACCCAAAGTAGACGACCGCAGGTCCCCGGACCAGCCCCGGAATCGAAATTGTGGATAACTGTCGAGTAGCTTTCGGGCGGTACTCCTGGGCGGCAGAAGCCGCACTCAGTGCGTTCATCAGGACCTGACCGAGTCCCGAATAATGGGACTTATATTCAGGGCTTTCTCAACCTGTGTCTCACTGGCCGGGACACGGGCGCGGAACTTTGCGACATTGCTCACACTCGACCTAGTGTTCGATCCACGTTCGGGATTCGGAATCTCCCATACTGTGAGAGCCGGATGGCGAATCCGAACCCACCGCAGTCAGTGCGACGACGATGCAGAGAGGCATGGTGACCGGTGTGATGCAGTCAACCCCTTCCGCCCAGCACACGGCTAGAGAAGCACATGCGCCCCGGCAGGAGCAGTCCGCAGCACCCGCCTCCGCTGCTCCAGCAACACCGGCAGATCCGCCCACTCGCGTCGAGATCCTCGACACCACGCTGCGCGACGGCTTGCAGATCGAGAAGTCGATCGTGCCGACCGAGGTCAAGATCGCACTCGGTCAGCAGCTCGCCTCCGCCGGCCTCACCCAGCTCGAGATCGGCGCCTTCGTCAACCCGAAGAAGGTGCCGCAGATGAGCGACACCGCCGAAGTGCTCGCCGGCCTCCAGCCGCTCGAGGAGATCGGGGTCGACCTCTACACCCTGGTGTTCAACCGGAAGGGCGCCGAGCGCGCGGCCGACGCCGGCGCGAAGAACGTCAAGCTCGTGATCTCCGCCTCCGAGGGCCACTCCCAGGCGAACTCCGACTCCTCGATCGCCCAGGCCGCCGACCGCCTGCTCGACGCGATCGACGCGCTCAAGCCCCACGGCATCCGCTTCGACATCGCCACCGCGGTGAGCTTCTTCTGCCCCTTCGACGGGATCACCGACGTCGAGAAGCTCCTGCCGATCCTCCGCACCTTCACCGACGCCGGCGCCCACGGCATCGGCCTCGCGGACACTGTCGGCAACTCGAACCCCGGGCTCCTCTCCCGCACGACGACCGCCGTGCTCGCCGAGTTCCCCGGCCACCCGGTCAATCTCCATCTCCACGACACGTACAACTTCGGGATGGCCAACGTGTACGCCGCCCTGCAGCTGGGCATCGCGCACTTCGACGCCGCGATGGGCGGCCTGGGCGGCTGCCCGTTCGCGCCCGGCGCGGCCGGCAACATCGGCACCGACGACCTCGTCCACCTGCTCCACCGGGAGGGTGTGGCCACCGGCGTCGACGTCGACCGCCTGGCCGCCATCCGCACCCCGCTCACCGCAGCCGTCGGCCACCCGCTCACCTCGAGCCTGTCCGGGATCCCGGCGACCCCGTCAGAACTGCTCGAACCGCTCCCCGCTCGGACCGCAGGCGGCGCGGCATGAATCTCTCTCTCGAAGGCATCCGCGTCATCGAGATCTCGCACATGGTCATGGGGCCGAGCTGCGGGATGATCCTCGGTGACCTCGGAGCAGAGGTCATCAAGGTCGAACCGCGCGGCGCCGGCGACAAGACCCGTTACCTGCCCGGTTCCGGGGCCGGCCTGTTCCCCACCTACAACCGCAACAAGAAGAGCTTCCAGGCCGACCTCGACGATCCGGCCGACCTCGAAGTCGTGCGCGAGCTCCTCGGCACCGCCGACGTCCTCGTCGAGAACTTCCGCACCGGCAAGATGGCCGGCTACGGGCTCGACCGCGCGACGCTCAAGGAGACCAACCCGGGCCTCGTCTACTGCTCGCTCAAGGGATTCCTCCCCGGACCCTACGGCGACCGCGCCGCGCTCGACGAGGTCGTGCAGATGCTCGGCGGGCTCGGCTACATGACCGGTCCTCCCGGCCGCCCGCTGCGCGCCGGTGCCTCGGTCAACGACATCATGGGCGGCATGTTCGGGGTGATCGGCATCCTCAACGCCCTCATGGTCCGCTCCCGCACCGGCGAAGGCGCCGAGGTGACGAGTTCGCTGTTCGAGAACAACGCGTTCCTCGTCGGCAGCCACATGGTGCAGAGCGAGGTCACCGGCCTCGAGGTCCAGCCGATGCCCAATCGCGAGGCCGCCTGGGCCGTCTACGACATCTTCCGCTCGGCCGAGGACCAGATGATCTTCGTCGCCGCAGTGAGCGACACCCAGTGGGCCGTGCTGTGCGAGGTGTTCGGGCTCACCGAGCTCGCCGCCGACCCCGCGCTCGCCTCCAATTCGGAGCGCGTCGCCCAGCGCGGTCGCATCCACACCGTTCTGCAAGACGCCCTGGCCGAACTGCCGATCGAGAGCATCGAACAGATGTGCGACGCCGCCGGCCTGCCCTACGCGAAGGTCAACGCACCCAGCGACCTCGCGGAGGACCCGCACCTGCTCCGGACCGGAGCCCTGGTGCCCACCCGGATCCCGGACGGCACCGAGGTGCTCGTCCCCCGGCTCCCGCTCACGGTCGACGGCGAGCTCCTCCCCAAACGGAGGGACGTGCCCGCCCCCGGCGAGCACACCGCGGAGATCCTCGCCTCGCTCGGCAGGTGATCCACCGGGTGACAGGCCGGTAATCCGCCGAGGTGCGAGCCGGCCGGCAGGGCCGGCACCGCACCTCACAGCTGTACACACCTATCGCATCTCCACAGCACCACCCGAACAGAAGGACTCGCAATGAAGTCGACGAAGATGTCACGCCTCACCATCGGCGCCGCGGCGCTCTCCAGCCTCGCGCTCGCCCTCGCCGGGTGCCAGTCCGGCGATGGATCCGGCGGCGGGGGAGGCAACTACCCCTCGAAGCCGATCAACGTCAACGCGCCCGCCGAGCCCGGCTCCGGCTGGGACACCACTGCGCGCGCCATGGCGCAGACGCTCGAGGAGGAAGGGATCGTCGACGTGCCGCTGCCCGTGCAGAACAAGCCCGGCGGCACCGGCTGCTCCTGGCTCACCGAGATGATCAACAACCACTCCGGCGCCGACGACCAGATCGCGATCTCCTCCCTGGCCAACCAGACGATGAACAATCGCGGCCTGTGCGAATACGGGCCGGTCGACGCCACGATGATCGCCACGCTCTACGTCGAGAACTTCATCGTCGTCGCTCCGCAGGACGGCGAGCTCACCGACATCGACGGACTCATCAGCGCTCTCGAGTCCGACCCGCAGGCCGTGCCGATCGCCGCCGCCGGCGACGACCGCCTGCCCTTCGCGCTGCTCGCCGACGCGGCCGGGATCAACCCGTCCGAGCTCAACTTCGTCGACTACGAAGGCGGCGGCGAGCAGACGACCGCGCTGCTCAACGGCGACGCCACGGTCGCGATCGCCGGCCTCAGCGAGTTCCGAGCCACCCTCGAATCCGGGGACCTCACGGGCGTCGTCTCCTTCGCCCCCGAGCCGCTCGCCGCGCCCTTCGACTCGGTCCCCACCGCCGTGGACTCCGGCTACGACGTCACTCTCGCCAACTGGCGCGGCGTGTACGGACCGGCCGACATGCCGGAGGAGGCCGTGACCTACTGGGAGGAGACCCTCCAGGAGATGGTCGAGTCGGAGTCCTGGCAGGAGACCGTCGAGAAGAACCAGTGGTCGCCGGAGTTCCTCACCGGTGACGAGATGGACACCTACATCACCGAGGCGAACGAGACCGTGGCCGAAGGCGTCGAGAAGACCGAGATCGGAAGCTGAGCATGACAGCAGCACACGGGTCGACCCCGGACCGGGGTCGTGAACGACGGGCGCCGAGGCGGATCGAGCGGTCCGACCTCGGGGCCGGGATCGTCGTGGCCGTCGTCGGCCTCGGCTTCTTCCTCGAGACGCTGCGGATCAAGCGCACCGGCGACGTCGTCGGGCCCGAGACCCTGCCGGCGATCGTCGGCATCGGTCTGATGATCCTCGGCGCGCTGCTCGCCGTGTCCGCCTTCCGGAAGCACCGGGCAACGCCCGATGAGCTCATGGAACGGTCGCTCGCCGGCAGTGCGGGCCCCGCCGCCGTCGACACGGAGGCCGACGACCGCCCGGCCGCGCAACCGGCGCCGGTGTCGACCCGGGTGCTGCTCAACTTCGCCGTCTTCTTCGGCTACCTCTTCATCTTCATCCCGGTCGGGTTCCTGCTCTCCACGGCAGTGTTCCTGTTCGCGATGACATGCCTGTACAACCGGCGCAGGTGGCTCCGGAACCTCATCTTCTCGGTGGTGTTCTCCACGGTCATCTACTTCGCCTTCAAGAATGGCCTCGGCGTGTACCTCCCGCCGGGGATCCTGGGCTAGGGAGGACCACCATGGATACCCTCAACCTCCTCGGCGGCGGATTCGCCGAAGCCGTCCAGCCCATGAGCCTGCTGTTCGCGCTGCTCGGCGTGCTGCTCGGCACTATCGTCGGCGTGCTTCCCGGCATCGGCCCGATCTCCGCGATCGCGATCCTCATCCCGGTGTCGTTCGGCATGGAGCCGGTCCACGGCCTCATCATGCTGTGCGGCATCTACTACGGATCGATGTACGGCGGCTCGATCACCGCCACCCTGATCAAGACCCCGGGCGAGGTGGCGAGCGCCGTCACCGCGATCGACGGCTACGAGATGGCCCGCCGCGGTCGTGCCCGTGCCGCCCTGGCGACCGCCGCGATCGGCTCGTTCGTCGCCGGCACCCTGGCGATCGTCGGACTGTCGTTCCTGTCGCCGGTCCTCGTGCAGGCCGCCCGGATCTTCGGCGCGAGCGAGTACTTCCTCCTCATGCTCATGGCGCTGCTCCTCGCCTCGTCGATGTCGACCGGCTCGCGGATCAAGTCGCTCGTGTCGATACTCATCGGGCTCGGGGTGGGCCTCATCGGCCTCGATTTCCAGACCGGCCTGCCGCGCCAGACCTTCGGGCTCGACGTGCTCCGCGACGGCATCGACTTCACGATCTTCGCGATGGCCCTGTTCGCCATCCCCGAGGCGATCCGACAGCTGTCGATCGCGTTCACCCCGGGCAGGGACGAGATCCAGAAGATCGAATCCGGCCCGTGGATGACGAAGGACGACTGGCGCCGGTCAGTCGCTCCTTGGGGCCGCGGCTCGGTGCTCGGCTTCATCATCGGTGTGCTGCCCGGCGTCGGCCCGTCGCTCGCGTCCTTCATGTCCTACATCATGGAGAAGCGGATATCGAAGACTCCCGAACGGTTCGGCAAGGGAGCGATCGAGGGCGTCGCGGGTCCGGAGGCGGCGAACAACGCCGGAGTGGGCGGAGCGATGATCCCGCTGTTCAGCCTCGGCATCCCGGGTTCGGCGACGACCGCGCTCCTGCTCTTCGTGTTCACCATGTACGGGCTGCAGCCGGGGCCGCTGCTGTTCCAGCAGGAGTCGACGCTCATCTGGACGATCATCGCGAGCATGTACATCGGCAACATCGCGCTCGTCGTCCTCAACCTCCCGCTCGTCGGCGTGTTCGTCAAACTCCTCAAGCTCCCGCCCGAGCTCCTGTTCGGCGCGATCCTCGTGCTCGTGTGCGTGGGCACCTACGCGATCAAGTTCAGCCTCACCGGCATGCTCATGCTCGGGGTGTTCGGCGCGATCGGCTACCTCATGGAGAAGTTCGGGTTCCCGCTCGCCCCGGCGATCCTCGCCCTCGTGCTCGTGCCGCTGCTCGAGGACAACTTCCGCCGGCTCCTGCAGATCTCCGGCGGCAGCCTCATGCCGCTCATCACCCGTCCGGTGTCGCTCGCGCTCGTCATCGCGATCGTGCTCGGCATCGTCGTCCCGATCATCCTGCGTGCGGTGCTCCGTCGGCGTGCGGCGGCCCGCACCTCGGTGACGGTGTGAGCGGGATCGGCTCTTCTCGATCCGCGCGGATCGGATCTCAGCGATGAGCGCGGTCGGCGTCATCGACAAGTGCGCGTCGATCCTCGCGCTCATCGCGGGGAACGCGCTCTCCGGCGCCGAGGTGTGCACCCGCCTGGGAATGTCGCGCTCCACCGGGTACCGGCTGCTCCAGGCGCTCGAGGAGCATCGGTTCATCGAGCGCGGTGCCTCCGGTGACTTCGTACTCGGGCCGTTCCCGACCAACCGGCCCACTGCCGACGTGCGCGAGGTGCTCACCGCGATCCGCAACGTCACCGGGGAATCGGTGCAGCTGTGGATGCGTCACGGCGAGCTGCGCGCCTGCGTGCTGTCGGTCGAATCGCTCAACGAGCTGCGGATCTCCAAGAGCGCGGGCTCCGCGCTCCCACTCGCCGACGGCGGGTCGGCCGCGCTCGCGTTGCTCGGCCCGGTCGACGGCCACGAGCTCTACCTCACCCAGCAGGCTCGGCGAGCGGGCACCGGCTCCGCGAGCGTCGCTTTCACCGCCGGGTCGGAGGCGCTCGCGGTATGTGTGTCGTTCCCGCTGGCCAGAATGCCTGCAGATGTCGAGGGTGACATCGCCCGCCACCTGCGGCAGGCCGCAGGGGTGCTCGGCGACACCCTGCCCGGCAGCGAGGCGCTGACGATCCTGCGCGCCGTCGCCGAGGCCTCGACCGTGCAGTAGGCGCTCCCTGCAGCTGCGGTTCGGCACAGCTGCGGTTCGGCACGGCTGCGGATCGTGGCTGCAGGGGTTGAGCGCATCGGGCGCTCGGCGCACCGCGTCCATGGACAACCGTGCGCCCGCGGAGGATCCGGCGGCGCCCGGCGGCGCCGGGACCCGCCCGTGCATGCACTACCCTGGAATCACTATGGCCACAGACTTTCCTTCCGAGATCGCTGCCCTGCAGCAGACCTTCGCCTCGATCCGCGAGGTGTCCGACGTCGACCAGCTGCGATCCGAGGTGAATGAGCTGACCGAGGCCGCCGCCGCGCCCGATCTGTGGGACGACCCGGAGGCCGCGCAGCAGGTCACCTCGAAGCTCTCCCACAAGCAGTCCACCCTGGAGAAGCTCGAGAGGTTCGACTCCCGGATCGAGGACGTCGAGCTCCTTGTGTCCATGGCCGAAGACGAGGACGACGCGGAGACCCTCGCGGAGGCGGAGGCGGAGATCGGCAAACTGCGCCGCGAGCTCGACGCGCTCGAGATCTCCACGCTCCTGTCCGGCGAGTACGACGAGCGGGCCGCCGTCATCACCGTGCGCTCCGGCGCCGGCGGCGACGACGCCACCGACTTCGCGCAGACGCTCGCCCGGATGTACGTGCGCTGGGCGGAGGCGAAGGACTACGGCGTGCAGGAGCTCGACACCTCCTATGCGGAGGGCGCGGGCGTGAAGTCCGCGACGATCCAGATCAACGCCCCCTACGCCTACGGCACGCTGTCCGTCGAGGCCGGGACCCACCGGCTCGTGCGGATCAGCCCCTTCGACAACCAGGGACGTCGGCAGACCTCGTTCGCCGCGGTCGAGGTGGTCCCGCTGATCGAGTCGAGCGACCACGTCGACATCGACGAGAACGACCTGCGGATCGACGTCTACCGGTCCTCCGGGCCGGGCGGCCAGTCGGTCAACACCACCGACTCCGCCGTGCGCATCACGCACGTGCCGACCGGAACGGTGGTGAGCATGCAGAACGAGAAGTCGCAGATCCAGAACAAGGCCGCCGCGATGCGCGTCCTCCAGTCGCGCCTCCTCCAGCTCAAGAAGCAGGAGGAGGCCGCCGAGCGCAAGGACCTCGCCGGCGACATCAAGGCGAGCTGGGGCGACCAGATGCGCTCCTACGTCACCCACCCCTACCAGATGGTCAAGGATCTGCGGACCGGCCATGAGGTCAACAACCCGCAGGCCGTGTTCGACGGCGACCTCGACGGGTTCCTCGAGGCCGGCATCCGGTGGCGCAAGGAGGGCCAGAAGGCCGCGGAGGCGGAGGCCGCCAACCCCTGATCCGCACCCGGGCCTGAAACCTGGCTCTGAAACGCACAGCGCCCCGGACCGACGATGTCGGTCCGGGGCGCTGCACCGTGCGAGGTGATCCCCTGCTGGGCTGGTCAGGGCGGGTTCAGCCGATCACTCGCTCGGGTGCTCCGTCTTCTCAACGGGGGAGGGCTTGGTGTCAGTGTCGGACTCGGCGGACTCCGTGTCGCGCTCGACCGGTGCGGTGTCGTCGCCGTCGATCGTGCCGTCGGAAAGCTCCGAGCGATCCGCCTTCTCCTCTGCGTGCGGGGTGGTGGAGTCGGTGATGCCCTGGTCATCGGAGTGATCCGGCGTGTGCGCGGCGTCGGCGTCGTCGCCCACCGTGTCCGAGGCGCCCGCCACTCCCGAGGAGCTCACATCGAGCCGCTCGTGGTCCTGCGGAGCATCCGGCCCGCCCGGCTCGGTCGCCTCGGGGTCGCCGGTCTCCGGTTCGGCCTCGACGGGTGCGCTATCCGGCTGCTCGTCGGTTGCCGAGCCGTCTGCCACAGGTTCGGCCGGCGTCTCGTTCGTCGCCGGGGCCTCGTCCTTCAGCGGGGTCTCCTCCTTCGCGTCTTCCGTATCCGGTTCCGGCGATGCGTCCGTCGCGCCGGCCGCGCTCGCAGTCTTCCCGGCAGGGGTCGACTCGCTACCGGGAGTATCCTCCTCGATCGAAGCCTGATCATCGGTCGCAGGCTCCTCGTCGGCCGGGGTCTCGTCCGATGCCGGTGTCTCCTCGACGACGACCTCGTCCTCGACGGCGGTCTCCTCGGCGGCAGACGTGTCGGTCGGTGCGTCGGCGGAAGCGGCGTCCGCGTCGGCAGTCTCCTCGACCGGGGTGGTCTCCTCTGCGGGAGTGAACTCGTCGTCCGGAGTGGATTCGTCGGCCGGGGCCTCCTCGACGACGGTGGTCTCTTCGACCACGGTCTCTTCGGCGGTGGGTGCGTCGGCAGGCGCCTCGTCGGCGGTTGTCTCCTCAGCCGGGGTCTCCTCGACAGTCGTCTCCTCTTCCACGACGACCTCCTCCTCGACGGGAGCCGGAGGGGTGTACTCGAGGTTGTAGTGGGCGTAGAGGGCGTACCCGGCGTCGTCGCTGAGCGTGGACCCGTGCATCGACGGCGCGGACTTGATGACCGACTTGGGATACGGCACCCAGACCCCCGATTCGGTGACGGTCGACCGATCGAGCGGGAGCAGCGGGTGCGAGCCGAACAGTCCGGTGTTGACCGACACCATGGTCGGTTCGCCGGCGGGATCGCGGTGGATGTCGGCGACGGTGCCGACCTTCCGGCTCCCCACCTCGAACACCGTGGCATCGGCCAGCGGGTCGCGGAGGACGACGTGTGCGGCCGAGGTGTCCGCCGACTCCGCCTCCTCGGTGCCGTTCGAGGTGTCCTGCTCCGGGCTCTTGTCACTCATGTGGGGCTCCTCTGATCTGCATCGTTCCCTGTCACCTGGTGTCTCCACTTTACGGTGACCGTGCGGCCTTGGGAACGGCGAGGTGGGTCGAACGGTGGTCTCACCTGCGGCCGGACGATCGACGCCGGGCGGGTCTCACCGGGCGATCAGCCGCCCACGGTGGTCCCACGCGGCGGCAGGGGAGCGCAGAGGGGCCGGTTCCGCAGCTGCGGAACCGGCCCCTCCGGCGAACTGACCCTGATCAGCGGGACCCGGTGGTGGTCACCGTGGTGATCCCCGGGCCCCGGTGGCGATCAGTGGCGGGCGTCGCCTCGGCCGTCGACATCACGCGCATCGGTGGCACGACCCTCGGTGCCGCGAGTATCGGCGTCGACGTCGATCTGCTCCTTGCGGACCTCGCCGGACACCGTCTCGGAATCGGTGACGGTGCGCTTGCCGACGTTGACCTTCTCCGTGGCGACGGTCTCCTTGTCGACCACCGGGCGCTCCTCGCGCAGGGTGATGGTCTCCTCGGCGCCGTCGGCGCGGCCGTCGATCGAGCCGGTGCGGGCCTCGGCGGAGTTCGGGTCGATCGATTCGCGCTCGACGACGAGCTCCTCGCGCTGGACCGGGACCTCGACCTGCTGGTTCTCCGACACGACGCGCTTGCGCAGACGGGCCTTGCCGGCCTCGCGCTGCTCGGTGCCGACCTTGAGGCGCTCCTCGTGGGCGACGACCTGCTTGCCCTCGGCGCCCTGTCCGGCAACGCGGTCGGCGTCACGGCGGTCGGCGTCACGGCCTGCGGTGCCGGCGGCTCCCGCTGCCCCGGCGGCGGCGCGGTTGACCGCATCGGTGCGGTCACGGCCGTCGCCGGCGACGCGGTCATCGCTCACGCGGCCGTCATCGTCGTAGGAGAGGCTGTAGTACTCGAAGATGCGACGCTCCTCGGCCGGGTCGAGGTGGCCGTCGGCGTCGATGTTCGGCGCGTCCTTGATGAAGTCCTTGGTGAAGGGGACCGTGAAGCCGTCCTCGGTGCGGGTGGCGGCGTTGAGGGGCACGAAGGTCTCGTTCGTGCCGAACAGTCCGGTCTTCACCGTGGCGAACTTCGCCTCGTCGGTCTGGTCGTCGAGGTAGACCTGACCGATCGAACCGACCTTCTTGCTGTCCTGGTCGTAGATATTGGCATTGGTGAGATCGTCGAGATCGAAGCGATCGTTCATTAAAATCATCGTCCTCTCGGTGGTGCGTGTTCGAGCGGCCCCGGAGGGCCCTTACCTCCTTCACTCTGGTCGAGTCGGGACCACAAGGCGAGTAAGCGGAGCTGAAACCTGAATAATCAAGGCGTCCTGTCAGACTGTGCACAAGGATCCTTGAGGATTCTGCGCCTCGCTCCGGGAATATAATCCGGCTCCCGCGGAATCTCGGGCCAGCCGCGTCGGCCGCGGCGCTCGGAAACCTCCCGGACGACCCGCCGACCCCGCCCTGTGACCCGCCGACCCCGGCACGCGGACCCCGCTCGTCGCCTCGCGCGGACCCCGCCGAGAGCGGCGAACGGCTCCTGCGATCCGGCGCGCCATCCGGCGGCCGCCGGCTCTGCCGACACGCCTGGACGGTTCGGCCGGAGGGTCCGCGGTTCCGGCCGCCGCGCTCCGTATAGTCGAGGTGGTCCCCGTCCTCCAGGCGATTGAGAAGAAACTGCGTGATCACCTTCGAATCGGTCACCAAGACCTATGATTCCAAGGCCGACCCTGCCCTGAACGACGTCTCCTTCACCGCCGAGGCGGGGGAGTTCGTGTTCCTCGTGGGCGCCTCGGGCTCGGGCAAGTCCACGGTGATCCGCCTCGTGCTCCGCGAGGAGGTGCCCACCCGGGGCCGGATCCGCGTGGCGGGGAGGTCGATCATCCGGATGCCCTCGTGGAAAGTGCCCTACCTGCGGCGCAGCATCGGCACCGTGTTCCAGGACTTCCGTCTGCTGCCGAACAAGACGGTCTTCGACAACGTCGCCTTCGCACTCCAGGTCATCGGCAAGTCGTCCGCGGCGATCTCCACCCTCGTCCCCGACGTCCTCGAGACCGTCGGGCTCGAGGGCAAGCACCGGCGCCTGCCGCACGAGCTCTCCGGCGGCGAGCAGCAGCGCGTCGCGATCGCCAGAGCCGTGGTCAACAAGCCCGGCATCCTCCTCGCCGACGAGCCCACCGGCAACCTCGACCCGGTGACGTCCACCGACATCATGGAGGTGCTCGAGCGCATCAACCGCAACGGCACCACGGTCCTCATGGCCACCCACGACGGCGACATCGTCAACCGCCTGGGCAAGCGCGTCATCGAGCTGCGCGGCGGAGTGATCGTGCGCGACGACGAGCAGGGCACGTACCAGGTGGGCGCATGAGACTGTCGTTCATCTTCTCCGAGGTCCTCGTCGGCCTCAAGCGCAACGTCTCGATGGTGCTCTCCGTCGTCCTCGTGACCTTCGTGTCCCTCCTGTTCGTCGGCTCCGCGATCCTCCTGCAGATGCAGATCAACGGGATGAAGGACTACTGGTACGACCGCGTGCAGGTCGCCCTGTTCCTGTGCCCGCCCGACTCCGAGGCGCCCACCTGCGCCGCCGGTGAGGCGACCACGGAGCAGAAGGACGCGATCCGCGCCGCGCTCGACGGGCAGGACCTCGCGCCCTATGTCGAGGAGGTCCACTTCGAGGACAGGGCGATGGCCCACCAGCTGTTCGAGGAGCAGTTCGAGGGCACCTCGCTCGCCGGCACGATCCCCGAGGACCAGATGCAGGAGTCGTTCCGCATCAAGCTCACCGACGCCGAACAGTACGAGATCATCGACGAGTACTTCTCCGCCACCCCCGGCGTGGAGGAGGTCGTCGACCAGAACCAGCTCCTCGACCAGCTGTTCTCGATCATGAATGTCGCCACCGCGATCGCGCTCGCCATCGCGGTCATCATGCTCCTGTGCGCCGTGCTCCTCATCGCCACCACCATCCGTCTGTCCGCCTACTCGCGGCGCCGGGAGACCGGGATCATGCGCCTCGTGGGCGCCTCGAACGCCTTCATCCAGATGCCCTTCATCCTCGAGGGCGTGATCGCAGCCGTCATCGGCGCGCTGCTCGCCGCGCTCGCACTCGGCCTCGTCGTGCAGTTCGGCGTGCAGGGGTGGCTCCAGGACCAGGCGGCGAGCTTCGAGCTGATCTCGCTCGGCGACGTCCTGCTCGTGGCCCCTGTGCTCGTCGTCATCGGCATCCTCATGGCCGGGGTGTCCTCCGTGCTCACCCTCCGCCGGTACATGAAGGTCTGACCGATGCGACCCATCCCGACCCCCACCAGAACCCGGCAGCGGACCCGGATGCTCCACCGCGGCCGGTTCCACGGCAGCGGCGCCCGCAGGGTCGTCCTCGCCCTCACCGCGGCGACGCTCGCCGTGCTCATGCCGGTCGCCGGCCTCGCGGCGAACCCGCAGGAGAAGAAGGATGCCGTCGACGAACGCGTCGAAGAGCTCACCCGCGAGTTCCAGGGACTCGATGAGAAGCTCGCGCGAGTCATCGCGGAGAAGGAGGCCGCCGAGGAGGCGATGCCGGCCGCGGAGGACGCGCTGTCGCAGGCCGAGGACGAGCTCGCCGAGGCGCAGCGCGAGGACGAGGAGCTCGCCGCACGCATGACCTCGGCGCAGAACGCGCAGGAGGACCTCCGCGCCGAGATCGACGCCGGCGAGCAGGAGCTCGCCGACAGCCAGGGCGCGGTCACCCGCATCGCCCGGCAGGCCTACCAGAACTCCGGCGTCACCTCCGACCTCGCGCTCCTCCTCCAGATGGCCTCGAGCGACACCGGGGCCCAGGGACTCGGGCGGGTCGACTCCGCCGTCCGCTCCCAGCAGCGCACGATCACCCGGCTGTCGGAGCAGCGCACGACGAACCGGAACAACCAGGACCGGCTCGATGCGATCGCCGTGGAGATCGAGGACCTCAAGGAGGAGGCGGCGGCGGCCGTCCTCACCAAGGCCGCGGCGGAGAACGACGCACGCCAGCGCAAGACCGACCTCGACTCCCTCATCGACACGAAGGACCGCGCCTCGCAGACCATCGAGGACAACCGGGCGAAGACCGAGGAGGAGCTCAAGAACCAGCAGGAGGAGCAGGAGCGGCTGGCCGAGGAGGTCGAGAAGTGGGAGCGCGAGGCCGAGGAGCGCGGCGAGACCCTGCCGGGCAACGGCGAGCTGCGCAACCCCGCGCCCGGCTACCCGGTGACCTCGCCGTTCGGCTACCGGATCCACCCGATCACCGGCTCGCGCCGCCTCCACACCGGCACCGACTTCGGCATCCCCTGCGGCGACCCGGTGCGTGCCTCCGGCGACGGCATCGTGGTCTCCTCGGGCTGGGCCGGCGGCTACGGGAACCGGGTGGTGATCTCGCACGGCAAGGTCGACGGGAAGACCATCGCATCCACCTACAGCCACAACACGCGCAACACTGTGCGCGCCGGTGACCGGGTGTCCCAGGGCGACGTCATCTCCCGCGCCGGCACCACCGGCTCCTCGACCGGCTGCCACCTCCACTTCGAGATCATGCAGAGCGGCGCCTACGTCAACCCGATGCCGTTCATCCAGTAGCGCGGCCCATCCGGCAGCGCGGCCCATCCGGCAGCGCCGTCCGTCCGGCGGCGCCGGTCGGCGCTCGGGCGACCTGTACACTGGTGGATCTGTGCCCACACCTCGGGCACGCGCGAGTTCCGCGCTCGCGGGGCGGCATCCGCGCCCAGCGCACGGCAGGCGACGATCGGTTCGGGAGGAGGACCATGGCCAAGGGAAGCCAGAAGAAGACCGGGAAGAACGCCAAGACCGGCGCGAAGACCGGCGGCAAGGACGCGATCACGACGATCGCCCGCAACCGCAAGGCGCGCCACGATTATCACATCGAGGACACCTATGAAGCCGGCCTGGTGCTCACCGGGACCGAGGTGAAGTCCCTCCGCGAGGGCCGCGCATCGCTCACCGACGGCTTCGGCCTGATCTTCCAGGGCGAGGCCTGGCTCGAGGGCATCTACATCCCCGAGTACGTGCAGGGCACGTGGACGAACCATGCTGCCCGCCGGCGGCGCAAGATGCTCCTCCACAAGGACGAGATCCTCAAGATCTCGCACAAGCTCAAGGAGTCCGGGCGCACGCTCGTGCCGCTCGAGCTCTACTTCGTCGGCTCGCGGGTCAAGGTCGAGATCGCCGTGGCGCTCGGCAAGAAGGACTGGGACAAGCGCCAGGCGCTGCGCGAGAAGCAGGACGCCCGCGAAGCCCAGCGCGCGATGTCGCTCCGCCGCCATATGTGACCCTCGCGCCACCCTGTGGGTATCGCTGTGGACCGAGATTCCTACCATCGAGTTGGACGCTTGTCCACACCGTTTCGGAATGATTTTAACTCGCCCCTGACCTGCGACGATGCATGTTATCCACAGATGGGTTCACCTGCTGTGCAGAACGTGTGATCAGCTGTGGACAACCGGTGGATCCCCAGACCCCTGCCCGGCATTCTGCCGCCTGCTGCCGGGGGTCTGCGGCCGGTGGCCTGTGGACCGACGCGCTGGACCGGAGCGGCCGTGCAGCCGCACGGTGACACGGCCGAACAGTTGTGACACAGTCGAACGGCGGGTGACGCGGCCCGGTGGCGGGCTCCGGCATGGTCTGTGCTCCGGCATGGTCTGTGCTTCGGTGCACGGTGCTCAGCCGTGGACGCCGACGAAGCGCAGGTTCGGGCGACACAGCGCAGGTTCGGACGGCGTGGTGCAGGTTCAGGCCGCTGCTCGGCACGGTCGGGAATGAAAGTGGACGCACGGCTGTTGTCGGGAGTAGCATCAAAGGTCCGGCTGGCAACTGAGCGGGTTCGCTTCCGCGCAGGCGCAGTCGGTTGGCAAGTGAATATGGGGATGATCGGTTTCGACGTTGGACATGGCGTCGGGAGAAGCGGGCCGAGAATGCAGAGTCAACTCGTTAATGTCCTCTGCAAAACAATAGGTGCTAAGTCTAACAACCGCACCGATTTCGCCCTCGCCGCCTGATAGCGCGAGCTGCGAATCCGTCAGCCTAGAGTTGCTTCCGCTCTAGTTCCTGGCGTCAGCTAGGGAGCCACTGCTGTCGGCACATGTTGGGGGTGTCGATGGGACTCTTACTCAACTCCGTTCGTTGGTCTACGTGTTCGTGCGATGACCAGGACCTAAGAAGCTGTTTCACGAACTGCGCCCGGAGAAGACCCGGTAATATGCCGACGGACGCGGGTTCGATTCCCGCCATCTCCACTTGTGGACTGCCCTCGGGGATCGCTGACGTCACGCGGACCTCGGGGGCTTTCTCCTGCCCGGATCTCGGGTCTCGGTTCGCGGACCTCGGGTCTCGGGCCTCGGGCCTCGGGTCTCGGGTCTCGGGTCTCGCAAGCGTGCACCATGTGTAGCGCATCGATGCTGCCGGTGCAGGGGTGCGGAGCCGCCCCAGCGGGGAAGCGGCACCCATCTCTCCTCGACCGGGGGATGCGAGTGTTCCTGCACCACGCGGTCGAATCTGCGTCCATGAGGCCCGGATGCGCTGGAATTCAATTGCATCGATGGGAATCACTCGCATTCGGCTCTCCGCGCACGATTTGCCGGGCCCGAGGCGCCGGCGGTGATCTGCTGAGTGCGTCTCGACTCGACGCATGCGCCACCGGGTCGGAGGCACAGCACACTTCTCCGCAACGCTGCGCACTGCTCCGCACTGCACTTCTCCGCCGCGCACTGCTCCGCGGCGTTCCGCCGTCCGTTTCCCGCGGCTCCGTACCCCCTTCTGCGGCGCCATACCCCTCCCGTACCCCCTCCCGCGGCCCCGTACCTCCCTCCCGCACGTCGCCGAAGGCGATCAGAGCGATCGCGCCGCCGGACCACGGGATCGCGGTGCGACCCGTGACAGTGCAGAGAACTGCGGAATCGCTCTGGTGGTGTCAAGCTTCTAACGCATCAGGAGCTTTTCGAACATGTCGGCCGGGGTCTGCAACTCGAGTGTGGGCCTCGGCCGCG
>NZ_BAABGL010000016.1:0-22719 GCF_039541555.1 Brevibacterium pityocampae
GCGCGTGATGTTCGTTGCGTGTTGATGAGCACGCGCGATCGTGGAGTCCACCGACAGCGACCAGTCGAGCTGGCCGGCAGCGTGAGCGGTCAAGCGGGCCAGCGCGGTGTCCCAGGTGCCGTCGCCGGCCATCCGGCGATGCCAGGTCCATACCGTCTGCCACTTGCCGAACGTCTCGGGCAGGTGAATCGCCCCGGGGATAATAGAGGCAGGGAGATTGGAAGAAGGAGTTTCTCTCATGCCAGTGAAGTACACCGACGAGCTCAGGGCTCGTGCAGTAGAGCTCGTCATTCACGCTCAGGCCGATCCCGCGACTGCCAACGGCTCGATTACTCGGGTCGCGAAAGAGCTCGGGTTGAGTAAGGAGACCTTGCGCGTGTGGGTGCGGAAGCACAAGGAATCCGGCAGGATCACACCGTCGGAGTCTGTGGATCTGGAATCGGAGAACCGACGCTTGCGGGCGGAGCTGGCCGAAGCCAGGCGAGCGAACGAGATCCTGCGCAGAGCATCGGCTTTCTTCGCGGCGGAGCTCGACCGCCCATCAAGGTGATCGTCGACTTCATCGACGAGAATCGTGACGAGTTCGGAGTCGAGCCGATCGTGCGGGTCCTGCGCGGGACTGCTGCACGGATCGCTGTGAGCTCGTACTACGCGTACAAACTGCGCCGGCCCTCGGCCCGGGCTATTCGGGACTGCGATCTCATGGTCGTCATCCGGGACATCTACGAAGCGAACTACTCCTGCTATGGAGTGCGCAAGATGTGGAAAGCGATCAACCGTGATCACGCCGACCGGTTCGGGCCGGTGGCCCGCTGCACGGTCGAGCGTTTGATGCGCCGACTGGGCATCGATGGGGTGCGGCGCAAACGCAAACGTCCCAAGACGGCATCGGCCAGAGCCGAGGAGTGCCCGGAGGACCTCGCCTGGCGGGAGTTCACCGCGCCTGCACCGAACTGCTTATGGGTGGCCGATATCACCTATGTGCCGACGCGCTCGGGGTGGGTGTACACGACGTTCATCCTCGATGTGTTCCATCGCGAGATCGTCGGCTGGCAGGTGACGAACCATATGCGTGAATCCCTGGCCCGGGACGCGCTCACGATGGCTCTGGCGGCGAAGTACCGGGCCGGGCACGATGTATCCGGGCTCGTTCACCACTCGGATCGCGGAGTCCAGTTCCGCTCGATTCGCTATGGCGAGACGCTGGCGGAGTCTGCGATCGTGGCATCGGTGGGTTCGCGGGGCGATTCCTTCGATTGTCAGTCTGTTTCTGCCGCGTCCCGCAAGGATGAGGTAGTCCTGGCCGGAGTGTTCTGACCCTTGCTTACGATTGGCCCGCAGGGTGCCTTGGCGTTGATCTGTCGAACCTCCGGCCGGGCGCAGTACCGCTGCCGCCGGATCGGGCGTGACCTGATAGGAGCCTGGAGCCTCGTCAAAGCGTCCCCATGACAGTCCTGTCCACCCGCCGGCGACAGCGTGTGACCACGCTAACCGATGAAGGAGACAGCACCCCATGGAACAGATCGAGCCCGCCCGTTCCGGGCACGTCGTGATCGGCGTCGATACCCACAAGCACATTCATGTCGCCGCGGTGATGGACTCGATCGGCGGGGTCCTGGCGACTCTCACGATCGCGACCGACGCTGCGGGGTTCAAGCAGCTGCTCGAGTGGGCGTCGTCATTCGGGAAGATCATCGCGTTCGGAATCGAAGGCACCGGCTCCTATGGTGCCGGGCTGACCTCGTTCGTCCGCCGGAACGGACACAAGGTCGTCGAGGTCTCCCGGCCCGATCGGCGGCTGCGCCGACTGAACGGGAAATCCGACACGCTCGACGCGGAGAACGCTGCCCGGGCAGTACTTGCCGGGTTCGCGACTGCGGTCCCGAAGACCGCTGACGGGGTGGTGGAGATGATCCGGCAGCTGAAAGTCGCCCACGATACCGCGGTGAAAGACCGCACCGGGGCGATGGTGACGCTCAAGGCGCTGCTCGTCCACTCGGACGAAGAGCTACGGCGTGAGACAGCACGGAAAACGCAGAAGATGATCGCCCGTCACTGCGCCGCGCTCCGCCCACGCGGATTAGAGACGCCAGAGGACGCGAACCGGCACGCACTCCGATCGATCGCCAGGCGCTGGATTGCCTTGAACGAGGAGATCAAAAGCCTGGAAGCGCAGATCGAGCAACTCGTCGCCCAACGCGCCCCGCACCTGCTGGACGAGTTCGGCATCGGCGTCGACACCGCCGCGGAGATCCTCATCGTCGCCGGGGACAATCCTGAACGGATCCGCAGCGAAGCAGCGTTCGCGAAACTCGCAGGAATCAGTCCCGTGCCCGCCGGGTCAGGAATGAGCAGCGGTAAGCATCGCATCAATCACGGCGGACATCGGCAGCTCAACGCCGCGATCTACCGGACCGTGATCGTGCGGATGCGGTTCCACGAGCCGACCATCGCCTACGTCGCTCGCCGAACAGCCGAGGGCAAGAGCAAACGCGACATCATCCGGTGCTTGAAACGCTACGTCATCCGCGAGGTCTACCACCTCATCAAGACCAACCCACGAACAGGCGAAATCACGGCTTGACAACTATAGGAGCATCAACGCGATGGCCGAGGCGCTGAACTCGGTGTACAAGGCCGAACTGATCGACCGGCGGGAGTGGTCGGGAGTGATCGAAGTGATGGCCGAGACGTCGAAGTGGGTGGCTTGGTACAACCACGTCCGACTGCATTCGGCGCTGCACTACCGGCCGCCGATCGAGGCGCATTCTGATTGGATCAAACAGCAGACCACTACAGGCGTGGCCGCATAGGAAACCAAGAAAAGAAGCCTCTACCAAACCCAGGGCTTGACAAGGTCCCGCCAGGCGATCCCGCATCGGTAGCGGTAGATGATGCCCTCGACCATCTGGCGGGCATCAGCGAAGGGCCGGCCCCTGCGGCCGGTCGGAGCAGGCAGCAAGTCAGCGATCAGCGACCATTGNCCGAGAAGATCGACGGGGCGGAGACGCTGATGCGGACGCTCGACCTGGAGGAAGGCAGCTACCTCGTCAAGGCGAAATCAGCGGCTGATGAGGGCGTGGTGATCACCGGACTGCCGACGGCTCCCGTGGAAGCGACCAAGGCCACGCTGGCCCGGGTGCAGGTGCTGGGAGCGTCGGCGGCTCTGGTGCTGGCGGGCCTGCTAGGCTGGTGGTGGGTCCACCGCTCCCTGCGCCCCCTCGCCGAGGTGTCCCGCGCTGCAGCCGAGGTGGCCGAGCTGCCGATGGGGTCGGGTGAGGTGTCTCTGGCACAGCACCGCGTGCGTGATGAGCTGGCGCGTCCGGGCGACGAGGTCGGCGAAGTCGAACACCGCGTCGTAGCTCGCGTTGCCACCACCACCGAACGCAGCGAAAGCCGCGGCCAGGTCAGTCGCCGACCCTTCAACGAGGTTCACCCGACCGTGGTACCGAGTCAGCTGGCGGCGTGCCTTGACGATCATCGCCGGGTCGAGGTCGACGGCGTCGACCGGTGCGGCGCCGAAGACATCGAGGATCAGCTTGGTGCCGGACCCGGGGCCACAGCCAAGTTCGGCCACCCGAGCGCCCGGGGTGCGACCACCCAGCGCGATCAGACGCCGAGCCTCGAAGCGCTGGAGCAGGCGTCGCGGTGGTGAGTCGACCAGCGCCGCCTCCATCCGGTTCATACGCATGTCACCCTCCGAGGGTCCAAGAGTATGCTCCGGTCTTCCTCCGCGGTGCCGGCCGCCGTTGTCGCGTGCTGTGTTCGGGTTCCTCGCGCTCGTCGCCGGCCGACCGAAGAGGCGCTCGAACGGGTGGGAGCACGTCCTCTTCCCGATCGTCTTGATCGGTCGCGGTGTGTTCATCCTCGTCGAGGGCGCGTGCGGCTTGTGGACGGTGAGAGCGGGCGCATCGAGGCGACGTGATCCGCTCCCCGAACCATCGCTGCTTCGTGCTATCATCGTCGTATGGCGATTGATGGTGTTGCTGAGACCACCGTTTGGTCCGAAGACCGCAGTGCTTATGCGGCGCTGTTCCATGCGCTGGCCGAGCCGACGCGCCTGGCGCTGCTGGAGCACTTGGCCAGCGGTGAGCACCGCGTGCGGGATCTGGTCCACCACATGCATCTTGCGCAGTCGACAGTCAGCAAGCATTTGGCCTGTCTGCGTGACTGCGGACTGGTCACCGTGCGCGCGGAGGGGCGGTCCTCGTGGTTCTCGCTGGCCGATCCGGCCCGACTGGAGGATCTGGTCGAGAGCGCGGATGAGCTGCTGAGGGCGTCCGGGGTGTCGCTTTCGTTGCGTGACCACGATCATCACGAGCCGATCGTTGGGGAGGATGAGGGGTATGGCGGAAACTGATAGGGGTGGGCACGTGCACAGTCATGTCCCGGAGCGGGCTGATCGGGGGACGCGCCGGCGGCTGGTGATCGCGTTCTGCATCATCGCCGTCATTGTTGTGGCGCAAGCGGTGGGCAGCGTGATCACCGGCAGCCTGGCTCTGCTGACGGATACCGCTCATGCGCTGGCTGATGCGTCCGGGCTGTTGGTGGCGGTCATCGCGGCGACGATGATGCTGCGTCCGCCGAGCAGTGAGCGGACGTGGGGTTTCGCCCGGATCGAGGTCATCGCCGCGCTCGGGCAGGCTGTGCTGCTGCTCGTGGTCGGCACCTATGCCGCCGTCGAGGGTATCCGCAGACTGTTCGAACCTGCCGAGGTGCCCGGCACGGAGCTGCTGGTGTTCGGGGTGATCGGCCTGGTCGCCAATATCGCCGCGATCGCTGTGCTGGCATCCAACCGCGAGGCGAACTTCAATATGCGTGCGGCGTTTCTCGAAGTGCTCAACGATGCCCTGGGGTCTCTGGGCGTGATCATTGCGGCGATCGTGATCGCGACCACCGGGTTCCAGCGCGCCGACACCATCGCCGGATTGTTCATCGCGGCTTTGATCGTCCCCCGCGCGTTCCGGCTGCTGCGCGAGACCGTGCGGGTGCTGATGGAGTTCACTCCCAAGGGAGTCGATCTCGAAGACGTCCGCGCCCACATCTTGGAGCTCGAGCACGTCCGCGATGTGCACGATCTGCACGCCTCGATGATCGGCACCGGCCTGCCGGTCATCTCCGCGCACGTCGTCGTCGACGACGACTGCTTCGAATCCGGTCACGCCCCGCAGATCCTGGAGGCGATCCTCGCCTGCGTCAAGGAGCACTTCCCCGTCGCCTTCGATCACGCCACGATCCAGGTGGAAACGGCTGCCCTGCGAGACCGGGAACTGCCCGCAGTCCAGCACGCCTGACGAACCGGGTGTTCGGCATCGCCTCCAGCCGGCGAACCCGACTGCGATGGGCCGCAGTCGATGCTGTCTGTCTGGTGTTAGGTCCGCGGTACCGCCGTGGTTGATGGCGGGGCGATCTGGTGCCGGAAGTGGTCATGATCGCCGGGGGATGGGACCGGCCGCTGCTCCCATGGGGGACGGGGCAGCGGCCGGTCGGTCTGTTCAGTTGAAGGAGACGTGGACGTGGTCCATGTGGTTGGCGGTGGCCGAGCCACGGTCCTCCATGGCCCGTCCCTCCCAGCCGGTGTAGGGAGCGTAGATCTTCTGCTTGTAGATCACGTATTTCACTCCGAGCTCGGACGCGTGCTTGATCGCGAACTCTGTGATCTGCTGACCCGTGGGATCGGTGATCATGATGTCGAGGGCCTGGCCGGTATGGTGGTCGGATCCCGGATCGTTGCGCGGTCCGCCGAAGGTTTTCACCTCGGGGAACTCGGCGCAGACCGCCCGGTAGCCCTTCTTAGCGTTCGCGGTGAGCTTGGGTTCAATCTCGGTGGACACCGAGCAGGGCTCATCGGAGAGGCCCGAGGATTCGCGGCTGTCGGAGCGCGAGGACTTCGAACCCCGGTCCGAGGATTCTCCGCCGGAGGTCTCCGACGACGCGCTCTCCTTCGGGGGCTCAGGGGCCGGCAGCGCGGCCTTCACCTCTGGCTTCTGGTTGTACTTCGGATCGTCTTCGAGGGACTTCCGATACTCCTCGGCGGCCGCCTCCCGCTCCTTCTCACGTTCCTCGGCATCCTTCGTGGGAACGTCTTGGGCGCCGGGATCCGCGCTGGCGGTGGCTGCCTGCTCCTCGGCCGTGACGACGCTGGCGGTGTCCGTGGGTGCGAAGGCGAACGAGGAGGCCACGATCGCGGTCGTGGCAGCTGCCGGCAGTGCGATGGCGGCGACCATCGGGCGGCGCCTGACGGACTTGAGAACCCCGGTGGCGGTGCTCGGCTCCTGACTATGGCGACCGGCATGCTTGCGGTCGCCCGCGGCGACGTTCCGGATCAGGGTGCGCGCGTTCGCGCTCCAGGACGGCTTCGGATCCGAGTGCTTACCCATTCGACTAAACCCTTAACGCAGTTGTGACCATTTCGTTATCTTCGAGTGTACTGACGCACGAGGAGATGACAAAACGGTAACGAACGAGATAAGGGTGACGAGTGTCACGTGGTGTTGCGCGGGCGACATACCGCCACCGCGCCGGCTGGGTCGTCTCAGAGGGGGGAGGTGAAAGCGGGGAAGAACCGGAGGTAGACCGAGGCGGCTACCGCGATGTAGATGAGGGCCACCAGCGTCCATGCCCAGTCTGCGGTGAACCGGACCAGCCCGGCGGGGGCGGGGATGATGCCGTGGACGAGGTTGCGGATCGTCAGGAGGAGGAAGAGGGGGATCATCGCGGCCCACACGACCATGCAGTACAGGCACAGGAGGTAGAGGCTGAAGAGGGCTTGGGACCACAGCCAGATGACGAAGACGGTGCCCAGGCTCACAGCGACCTGCAGACCGATCCAGTACCAGCGTCCCAGCTGTGCTCCGGCGAGGACGGCCATGGCGGTGGTGATGATCACGGCGAAGGCGACGATCCCGATCAGCGGATTGGGAAACCCGAACAGCTCGGATTGCCAGCTGCCCATGACCTTGCCGCAGGAGACCCACGGATTGATGTCGCAGCTCGTGACGTGCTCCGGGTCCCGGAAGAGCGCCAGCCGTTCAGCGACGAGTACTGCCGAAGCCACCCACCCGATGATGCCCGTGACCAGCAGCAGGACCGCGAAAGGGCGCGGTCGGGCGAACCGGGGACTACTGGCTTCAGCGGGGCGATGATCGAGCGTGGCGGTAGCGTCCGGCATGGCCTGTCACTCCGCAACGGCTGCGTCGAGCGCAGCGCGGAGCTCGTCGAGACTGCTCGGAGCGAGGAGTTGCCCGTCGAGGAAGAACGTCGGCGTTCCGCTCACGTTCAGGGCGATGCCGTCGGCCAAGTCGAGTTCGACCCGATCCTGGGTGGCCGGATCTTTGACTGCCGCGTCGTAGGCTTCCATGTCCAGGCCCAGGTCTTCGGCGAAGGAGCGAAAGACCGCGCTCTTGTCGTCGGCGGATTCGCCCCATTCGGGTTGGGTTTCGAACATCTGCTGGTACATCGGTTCGTAGGCGCCTTGCTGGGCGGCGGCCTCCACGGCCAGGGCCGCGTTCATCGCGTTGCGGTGTCCGGGCAGCGGGAAGTAGCGGTGGACGAAGGTCACGGAGTCGGCGTACTCGACCCGCAGCTCCTCGACGAGGGGATAGGCGGCCCGGCAGCCCTCGCATTCGAAGTCGAGGAACTCCACCAGTACCGCTTTCTCGTTCGGCGCCTGCGACAGCACACGGCTGTTCTCGCGGACGAGCTGCCCGGTCTCTGCCGTCCCTGCCGGCGTGGCGGACTCGGTGGTCGTGTCGGGAGCGTTGCCGCGCACGATGACGACCACGACGATGGCGGCGATCACGGCGGCCGCCATCAGGATCCAGACAAGGGACTTGCTCTTCACGAGAACGCTTCGGTTGGCGGGGTTCATGGATGATCCGTTCTGTCCGGTCGGCGGGAGGCGGTGGAGGAGGGTTGGAGGGCACCCGCAGTGCCGGCGGGCGTCGGGTGTGGTCGGTGCAGGAGGAGCGTGGTGAGCAGAATCGCGAGCGGGGTCACTCCGGCCAGCAGCACGGCGGTGCCCGCACGCTGTTGGTCGGCGGTGATGGACGGCCCCCAGGTGCGGGCGAGGTTGCCGAACCAGTCCACCTCGAGGACGGGGGTGACGCCGAACGCGAGCACGGTCGCCCAGAGCAGGAGGGCCCCGGCCAGCCCGGCCACGGCGATGATCCGCCGGGACAGTGTTCGTGCCGCGGTTCGGGGGCGGGTCACCGTGGTCATGAACCAGAACCCGATGAGCAGGAAGTACAGGTTGGCCATCTGGTGGGCGATCCAGAAATCCAGGGCCAGGCGCAGCAGCGGGGTGTAGTAGAGCAGACCGAGCGAGACGGCCACCACCGCACCGCTGAGCAGCGGGTTCCGCAGCGCTGGGCCGGCGGCTGAGCTGGCGGCGTGCAGCCATTCCCGGGGTCCCCGGCTGCCGTCGGTGCGCCGCTGCACGGTCAGGGCCAGCAGGTACAGGGGAGCGCCGAGGGCCAACAGCAGCGGGATGAGCACGGTGATGGCCAACAGCATGACGGTGTGCACGCTGATGAGCACCATGCCGTAGATCGTCGGGGCCGCGCAGGTCACATAGACCAGGACGAGCAGTCCGGTCAGCCAGCTGGCGGTGTGCTGCCACGGCCACCGATGCCCGGCAGCGTGGGCCTTGCGCACCCCGAGGAGATACACGGCGGCCGCGGTGAGGGAGAAGGCCACCCACAGCCAGTCCCACCGCCACTCGGTGAACCACCGGAACCAGGTCAGGTCCGGCGGCAACAGATAGCCGGTGAGGATCTCGGCCGGGGTGATCGCCGGTTCCGGCTCCCGCGGGACCGGCGGAGCGGTCCGGCCGAGGGCCCCGGTGACCCCGATGACTCCGCCCATGATGAGCACTTCGGCGATGACCAGCCGCCACGCCGTCTGCCCGCCGGACTTGCGCCCGACCTGGGCGATGGCCCAGCTGCGATGGGCCAGCCCGATGGCGCCGAGCAGCAGGGTTGCGGCGAGCTTGATGAGGATCAGCTGACCGTACCGGCTCAGCAGCCCCTCCCACCCGCCGAGGCGGAGCACGGAGTTGAGCACGCCGGAGGCCAGGACGAGGAAGAACGCCACACCGGCCAGCACCGAGAAGCGGGAGAGCACCGATTTCGCCAGGTGGGCACCGTGGTTGGAGGCGAGGATCGGCGCGGTGACGGCCAGGGCCGCCACGCCGCCGACCCACACCAGCACGCCGAGCCAGTGCACGGCCAGGGCACCGACTCCGGCGAAGTGGTCGTCGCTGCCGGCGGCGTGCCCGATCAGCGAGATCGGAATGATGGTGGCCAGGGCGAGCAGGGCCGTGGCTGCTAGGCCGGTGGTGGAGCGGACGAGGAAGGTCAGGTTGCACACGAGGAAGGCAATCAGGGTGATCGCACCCCAGGCCTGACCGACGAGCAGATCGGTGAGGAAGTAGGCCAGCTGGCTTGCGAACTCGGCATTGTCCGACACCGGCTGGCCGGCGAGATTCGCATACGTCAGCACCAGCACGACCACCGCCGATCCCAGCCACACGAGGGACACGCCGGCGGCGACCGCCCGCACGCGGGCGAACGCCGGGTGCGAGCGCGAAGGCACTGGTGCCGACTCGTCATCTCCGGGGGGCAGGATCGTTGCCGCGAAGATCAGGCAACCCACGACGACGGCCAGCGCCAGGTGGTGCACGGTCAGCGCGATCGGCAGCGCCCAGCGCACGAACGCGCCGGGATCCAACGCTTCGCGTTCTGCCGCCGCCCCGGAGAACGCCGCGCTTGCCACGACAGCGGCGACCGCGACCGCAAAGGCGGCCACGAGCCAGGCCGCGGAGCGCCGGCGCCCGGCCGGAGCTTCGGTCGGGGCGCTACCCATCGGATGGCATTCGGAGTCCGGGGGCACCGGTCATGCCTCGTCGCTTTCCAACCGCCGGCGGCGGGTCACTACGGCGACGACGACAAGCCCCAGTGCGATGACGAGGAGGGCCAGGACGATCACAAAACTGAGCGGCGCTCCCGTGTCGGCTTCGTCGGCGGCCGCCTGATGAGTCTCCGTCTGCGGCTGCTCCGGCGCGGCGGGCTCGGCCACGGGCTGCGCCGGCTGGGAAGCCTCGGCCCCTGTTTGCCCCGGGTTGGGGGAGGAGGAAGCACCGGCACCGTCGGTCGCGGTGAAGGAGAACGAGCCGTCGATCGGATGGGAATCCGAGGACACGACCCGCCAGGTCACCGTGTACTCGCCGGCGGGCGCCTCGGGATTGACCGGCTGGACGGCCATGTTGCCATCGATCTCGACGCCTCCCTCGGCCCAGTTCGTCCCCGCCGCGTCCTTGATCAGGATCTCCGACCCCATCGACAGGGGAGCGTTGGAGAAGGAGACCTCAATCGCCTCGGGGACGGCATCCAGGCTCTGCCCGTCTTCGGGATTCGTCCCGGTCACGACGTCATGCGCCGACACCGGGGCGACCGGCAGCAAGACGACCGCCACCAGCACTGCCAGAACGCTCACGAGGCGACTGACCGGCCGCACTGCAACTCTGCGAATCAATTTCTACCTCCTGTAGAGAACGGGGTCAGGATACCAGCCTGCGCCGGTGCCTGTAGGGGAGCAATGGCGAACCCTGGGTGGACGTACTTGGCTCATCAGATGATTGTCTGGAAGCCGCCGATCATGCCCTGCAGGCTGTTGACCCAGTGGGTCCACACCCCGGTGACGAGGAGCAGTCCGATGATGATGAGCATCCCGCCGCCGATCCGGCTGATCAGGATCTGGTGGTCTCTGGCCCATTGCAGCCTGCCGGTGCCCTTGACGATGAGCACGGCCACGACGATGAACGGCACTCCGAGTCCGAGGCAGTACATCAGCGTCAGCGCCGCGCCGCGCCAGATGCCGTCGGTGCCGGTGGCGCCGAAGCTGGTGGACAGTGCCATGACCGCTGCCAGTGTGGGGCCCATGCACGGGGCCCAGCTGAGCGCGAAGGTGGCACCGAGCGCGGGGGCGCCCCACAGGCCGGCGGGTGGGCGCTTGCTGATCTGGGTGCTGCGCTGGAACATGCCGATGCCGCCCATGAACACGATGCCGGCGATGATGACGACGATCCCCATCACCCGGTTGAGGACATCGGCCCACTGGCTGAGCAGCACACCGGCCGCGCTGAACGCCAGGCCCATGGCGACGAAGACGACGGCGAAGCCGGTCATGAACAGCGATACCCCGATGATGACGCGGCTGGGTTTCCGGTCGGTCAGCGCGGTGGCGCCCAGCCCGGTGACGTAGCCGACGTAGCCGGGGACCAGCGGCAGCACGCAGGGGGACAGGAAGGACACCGCCCCGGCCAGGATGGCCACCGGGATCGCCAGCAGCATCGGTCCGGTCAGCACGGTCTGCGAGAACACCTCCCCGATGGGGGCTGCCAGTGTCATGCCGTCTCGTCCAGCACGTCAGCGATCAGCGCCTTGAGAGTGGACTCATCGACCGCCCCGACCACCCGGGCGGCCGGCCTCCCCTGGGCGTCGAGGACGACCGTGGAGGGCACCGCCTGCGGCGGCAGCACGGTGCTCAGGGCTGCCACCCCGATCCCGTCCTGATCCAACATGGACGGAAAGGTCAGGCCGAAGGTGTCGGCGAACGCCTCGGCGGCCGGGGCCTGATCGCGGACGTTGATGCCCAGGAACCGCACGCCGTCGTCCTGGTACCGCTCGTAGTTGGCTTGCAGGGCGGGAGCCTCCTTGCGGCACGGGGGGCACGCGGCGTACCAGAGGTTGAGCACCACCGGGGCGCCGCGCCAGTCGGCGATGTCGAAGCTGGTGCCATCGGTGTATTCGGCGGCCAGCTCGATCGGTTCACCCCGCTCGCCCACGGCAAGCTGGGTGATGACACCAGATCCGGCAACATAGCCCTGCTCGCTGCCGGCCTGCCCGGCCGGCTCATCATCGGCGCCACCGCACCCGGCCAGCCCGAGAGCGATGATGGCGGTGAGAGCACCGGACCGGCGGATCAACGATCGGCGTGACACATGCGGGGACAACACTCTTTCTCAAACTCCTGACGATGGGGCAGCTCGACTGTTGACGGCTTTCACGCCGATGGGACGGGTTCCAGAGTCTCGGGGCAACGGACGTCACGCATCGCAGCCTCCCGGAAGGGACTGCTGCTTGGCGTCGCGCACGTAGGTGCAGCACACGCTGTCCGACTTGCCAGTGACAGCCAGCAGCGCCTCGGCCTGAGCGAGCAGCTCGAGCACCTCGGGCCGGCTCAGCGAGTAGTACACGCTGCGCCCCTGCGCCCTGCCGGCAACCAGACCGCAGTCGCGCAAGCAGGCCATGTGTGCAGACACCGTCGATTGGGCCAGCGCCAGCTCGCTCACCAGATCGGATACGCGCGCCTCCTCCACCGCCAGCCGCTTGACGATGGCCAGCCGCGTCGGGTCGCTGAGCGAGTGGAACACGGCCGCGACAGGGGCAAGCCCCCCCGGCACGGTCCGACCGCGCCTCACTGATAATCGTCACGCGCCGATGATATCGGGAATCCTGATCTTCCCCGCACCGGGGCTTCCGCGCACGAAGGCGAGAAGGAGTCGAAGGTGGAATCGGCTCCGGCGGCTCCGAAACCTGCGAAGGGCGAAGCTGCCGCTGTGACCACGTGCACGCCTCCCTCAACTCGCGCCTGGTGCAGACCGCCCGCCGACGCCAGGCACAGCAGCTAGGCTGCTGCCTCCCATCGACGGGCGGGCTGCTGGGTTACTGCGCCCCGGCCGGCTGCTTCACCGCATCTGCGGGGGTGGGGTGTGTTGGGCGTGCGAGGATGCGGCGGGTGCGGGCGGCGCGGAGTCCGTTGGCGATCACGATCACCTCGGCGACCTCGTGGACCAGCACGACCGCGGCCAGCCCGAGCACGCCGGTGATCGCCAGCGGCAGCAGCACGATGATGATCGCCAACGACAGTGCGATGTTCTGATTGATGATCGCCCGCCCGCGCCGTGCGTGCCGCAACGCCGGTGGGATCAGGCTCAGGTCGTGGCCGGTGAAGGCGACGTCGGCGGATTCGATCGCCGCATCGGACCCGGTCGCGCCCATCGCGATCCCCACCGTGGCTCCCGCGAGGGCGGGGGCGTCGTTGATGCCGTCGCCGATCATCGCCGTCGGTCGGTGCTGGGCTAATCCCGCGACGATGCGCGCCTTGTCCTCGGGCCGCAGCTCGGCGTGCACGTCGGTGATCCCGGCGATCTGTGCCAGCGTGGTTGCGGTGCGGGCGTTGTCGCCGGTGAGCATGCTGACCTCAACGCCCTGGTGGTTGAGGGTGCGGATGACCTCGGGCACCTCGGGGCGCAGTTCGTCGCGGACCGCGATGGCACCGGCGATGGCGCCGTCGATGGTGACCAGCACGCAGGTCTGCCCCTCGGCCTCCAGGGCCGCCACCGGCGCCTGGAGCGGTCCGGGGTCGATCCAGCGGGGGCTGCCCACCGCCACCCGATGCCCCTCGACGATGCCGGAGATGCCGTGCCCGGCCTCCTCGGTCACGCCCTGCGCCACCGGCGCCCCGGCCGCGGCACCGGTGATGGCCGCCGCCAGGGGGTGGGTGCTGTGCTGCTCGACGGCGGCGGCGTAGGCCAGCACCTGGTCCTCGTTCCTGCCGCCGGCCGGGATCACCGTGGTCACGGTCGGCTGGTTCCGGGTCAGGGTGCCGGTCTTGTCCACGGCCAGATGGCGGATCCCGCCGAGACGTTCGAACGCGGCACCGCTTTTGATGATGACGCCGAACTTGCTCGCCGCGCCGATCGCCGAGACCACCGTGACCGGCACCGCGATCGCCAACGCACACGGGCTGGCTGCGACCAGCACCACCAGGGCGCGGGTGATCCACAGCTGCGGGTCACCCAGCAGCGACCCGATCACGCCCACGAGGGCGGCCAGGATCATGACCCCGGGCACCAGCGGGCGAGCGATCCGGTCGGCGATGCGCGCCCGGTCGCCCTTCTCGGCCTGGGCCTGCTCGACCAGCTCGACGATCGTGGTCAGCGAGTTGTCCGTGCCCGCGGCGGTCGTCTGGACCTCCAGCACGCCGGCGATGTTGATCGCCCCGGCCGAGACCTCAGCGCCGGCCTCGACCTCGACGGGGATTGATTCGCCCGTGATCGCAGAGGTGTCCAGGCTCGACCGCCCCGCCCGGACGATGCCGTCGGTGGCGACCCGCTCCCCGGGCCGGACCACCAGCACCTGCCCGACCGTGATCTCCCGGGCCGGCACCTCCACCGGGTTGCCGCCGCGGAGGACGGTCGCGGTTTCGGGCACGAGCTTCAGCAGCGCCCGCAGACCGCCGCGGGCCCGATCCATCGCCTTGTCCTCCAGCGCCTCCGCGATCGAGTACAAGAACGCCAGCGCCGCTGCCTCCTCGACATAGCCGAGAATGACCGCGCCGACCGCGCTGATCGTCATCAGCAGGCCAATCCCGAGCTTGCGCTTGGTGATCAGGTTCCGGATCGCGCCGGGCACGAACGTGTACGCCCCCAGCAGCAGGCCGGCCCAGAACACCACCGACGCCGCCGTCTCCAGGCCCGACCATTCCAGGATCAGGCCCGTGATGAAGGCGACCCCGGAGAAGATCGGGAGCAGCAGACCCGGGTCACGCCACCACGGACGCTCCACCTCCTCGGCCTCGCCACGGGGTGCGGTGACCGGCTCATCGCAGCCGCATGCGGCGCTCACGAGGCATCCTCCGCGACGGACCCCTGCGCGTCGCAGCAGCCGGGAACCGTGCAGCCCGGGTCGATGCACGGCACGTTCTCCTCGATCGCCAGCGTCACATCCACCAGTGCCGTCAGCGCCGCCGCCAGGTGCGGGTCCGCGATCTCGTACCGGGTCTGGCGGCCCTCCGGCTCGGAGACCACGATCCCGCACCCCCGCAGGCACGCCAGGTGGTTCGACACGTTCGTCCGCGTCAACCCCAGGTCACGAGCCAGCACGGCCGGATAGCTGGGTGAGTCCAGCAGCGACAGCAGAATCCGTGACCGCGTCGGATCCGCCATCGCGCGACCCAACCGGTTCATCACATCCACACGAGAAGCAATAGTCAGCATGCACTGACCATACACCATGGGCTGACCCATAGGCGCCGTGCCGGCTTTTACGATGGATCAGGCCCGGAGGTGGACGGAGATGAGGGCGAACAGCACGATACCGACCGTAAGGAGGACGGGGTCCAGGCGGCTGGTGCCGCCTCGTGGGCCTCGGAGATCATCTCCTCGATGCCACCCGGTGGTCAGAATACGGCCCGTGAGGCCAAGGACGGCGAAGGTAATGCTGTCGGGGGGCCTCGCGCAGAGCGAAGTATCCCAGGGCGGATCCGACCAGGATGGGGATGGTGAAGCTCATCGCCATCGGGATTCGGGTGCGGCGTTGGGTGCGAAAGCAGCCGCGTCCGAGCCGGCTTTCACACCCCGGAGTACGAGTGCAGGCCGCTGAAGTAGATGTTGACGACGGCGAAGTTGAACACGACCGAGGCGAAGCCGGTGAGGTTGAGCACGGCGACTCTGGTCGGCCCCCACCCGCGGGTGGCGCGTGCGTGCAGGTAGGCCGCGTAGACGACCCACACGACGAAGGTCCAGATCTCCTTGGTGTCCCAGCCCCAGTAGCGGCCCCAGGCGAGTTCGGCCCACACGGCGCCGGCGATCAGGGTGAAGGTCCAGGTGATGAAGCCGACGGCGGCGATGCGGTAGGAGACCTGCTCGATGTTCTCGCTGGAGGGCAGGCGGTCCATGAAGCGCAGCCACCTGGGTGTCGTGCGCTGCTCGGTGGCCGCCTTGATGATCTGGAAGACTGCCAGCGCCGCGGAGATGGACAGCAGTGCCGTCGACAGGATCGCGATGGGCACGTGGATGTAGATCCAGTAGGACTGCAGTGCCGGGACCAGCTGCGCGGCCGGCGTGTAGAACACCGTGATGCACAGGCCCAGGGTCACGAGCACTGCCCCGGAGACGAAGGTGCCGAGGTACCGAAGATCGCGATACTTCAGCGCCGCGAGGTAGAGGATGACGGCCAGCGCCGAGGTGGTCAGCGCGTACTCCATCATGTTGCCCCAGGGGCCGCGCATCACGGACAGGGCGCGGGTGGCCACCGCCGCCGCGTGGAGCACCAGCGCCAGTGCTGTCAGTGAGGTCCCGACCCGGGCCAGTCGCCTGCTCCGGCCCGTGGTCGGGTCGGCATTGCCCGCCCCGTCGCCATGCCGATCGGCCGACGAGCCCGATCCAGCATCGTCGTCTTCCAGCACGGCGACGGAACCGGTCCGGCGGGCGGTCCGCCGGACTCGGCTGCCGGCGGCAACCGCCTGCGCCGACTGCCGCTGTCGGACGGCGGACTTGAGCGTCCGGCCGCCGAAGAGGTCGAAGGCGTAGGTGATGAAGGCGATTGCGTAGACCGCCATCGCTGAGTAGATCAGCAGATTCGACCATGTGGCCAGCTCGATGTTGACGTCCATTTCAGTGTCCCTTCGCCGGTCGTTCCGGGTTGCGTGCTCGGTCGTGAAGTTCTGCTGCCAGGTCGCGGGCGGCGTGCTCGACCCGGGGATCCTCACCGCGGGCCAGTGCTGCTACCTCGACCTCGCCGCCGGTCGTGCGGACCCACATCCGGCGCCGCGGCACGAACAGCGACAGGCCCAGTCCGACCATCAGCAGGATCGAGAACACCAGCATCGGCCCCTGCGTGGGATCATGGCGGATATCGATGGCCATGAACCGGTCGATGCCCTCCAGTGTCACGCTGCCCAAGCCGTCCGGCAGCTGCACGGTCTCACCCGGTGTCAGCTCGAGCGTGATCGGATTGCCGGCGGCATCGATGATCGCGGTCATGTTGTCCGCGTCCAGATCGTAGACCGACTGCGGCACCCCGGTGTCGAGCCCCAGATCTCCCCGGTAAGCGCTCATCACGACGTAGGGGTTGCGCAGCTCGGCGAACCGCGAGATCAGCTCACCGTCGTCGTTGAGTCCTGCGGTGGGGAGCAGGAAGCCGACGAACCCGAGCTGGTCTGGCTGCGCGTCGGGCACCTTGAGCACTCCCCGCGAGCCGTATCCCGAGGCCTCGGGCTGAGGCAGGAACACGACCGGCCCGGAGAAGGTCACGTTGCCCTGGGCGTCGCGGGTGGTGAAGACCGGGGCGTAGCCGTTGCCGGTGAGATAGATTCCGGTGCCACCGATCCGGATCGGCTGATTGACCTCCAGCCGGTGCCGGGTCTCCTGCCCCTCGTAGAACTCGGTGATGTCGGCCTCGAACGTGCGGGGCTGGCCGAACTGATTGCCGATCGCCTGGTCGTCAAAGCTCGACTCGAAGGAGTCGAGCCGGATCCGGAAATCGTCGAGCCGGTCCGCGTCGAAGTAGGTGCCCGGCTCGAAGGAGTCGTAGGCCACCAGCGAATTGGCGAACGTGTCGCCCTCGACGAGCACCCGCTGCCCCGAATAGCCGAACAGGGATCCGATCGCCATCGTGACGACCAGGGCCAGCAGCGAGGCGTGGAAGACCAGATTACCGGTCTCCCGCAGGTAGCCGCGCTCGGCCGCGACATGATCGCCTGCCCGGATCGTCCGGTAGCCCTGTTTCTTCAGCCGGGCCTCGGCCCGGTCGAGGAGCTCCTCGGGATCTGTCTCGCGTTCGAAAGTCTGGTAGCCCGGCATCCGGGACAGCCTGCGGGGAGCCTTCGGCGGCGCCTGCCGCATCGCCCTCCAGTGCTGGGCGGTGCGCGGCAGGACGCAGCCGACCAGCGAGATCATGAGCAGGATGTAGACGCTGGAGAACCAGACGGAGGAGTAGACGTCGAACAGCTGCAGACGGTCGAGGAACTCGCCCCAGGCCCCGTTCTCCTCGATGAAGGTGGTCACCCGGATCGGGTCCTGGATCCGCTGCGGCAGCAGCGATCCCGGGATGGCGGCCAGGGCCAGGATCAGCAGCAGGATCAGCGCCGCCCGCATGGTGGTCAACTGCCGCCACGCCCAGCGCACCATCCCGACGAAGCCGATATTGGCGGGCGCCGGCTCTGCCGCACGCGCTGGCTTGCTGGAAGGCGCCGGCTTCCGTCCCTCATCTTGATCCGGGAAGGTCTTCATCAACGTCTCGTTCGCTTCTTCTCGTCTCATGCTTGCTGTCTCAGATGACCGCCTCAAACCCGCCGCTCAGTCTCTGCAGCGAGACGACGACCAGCCGCATCCGTCTGACCACGTCGGTACAGGGCTCTTGCGGGGCGGTCGGAACGGGTAGCGTGCTTTCACAAGGTTGGGCGATGATGGCGAGGGACCATCGACCTTCGTCCCTTCGACGTTGCCCGCTGCGTCAAGGTTCCGATCGACCGGAACCTGCCGAGGCGATGATCCTCTCTCGTCCGAGGCGCAATAGTCAGCACGCACTGAACCATACAGTATGGAGTGACCGATACGCATTCGGTTGAACCGCCCTTTGTCTCCGGCGGGAGATGTCGACCCCAGTGTCTCGGATTCAGCTGATGTTTGGAACATGGAATGCCGCAGGCCGGTACACCGAGACGAACACCGGTGCAGGTCCGGGCACGGAGAGTCTTTCAGTGCCCCTCAACAGCCCCGATCGTGCCTGCGATCACGGCGAAGCCGCATCCGCAACGGTCTGCCGTTCTCGGCTGATGATCAGTGATTTCCGGCGAGGTGTGGGAGGTTCAGGTGCCGGAGTCCGCCTGCTCCGGCTGCAGCTCCCCTCGGAGAGCGGGCCGCCGATGGGGTGGTGACCGGCTACCTCCACACGGGATGGTTTTCCGCCTTCAACCTGGCCGACGTCTTCATCACTGTCGGTGCCGCGGTGCCGCGGTTCACCGAGACGCAGACCAACTCCCTGTAGACGACTGTGCTGAGAGCTTGACGCCGTGCTCGGCCGGTGGTGAGCTGAGCCCGCAGTCGCTCCGGACGTTGCCGCGCTGGCCGTGAACCCCGGACCCACGGTCTGACGCGACGCCGGGAACGTGGCTGCTCGAAGTGGCAAGGAGCGCGCATGACCGAAAGCAGACTCTGGCTGCTGCGCGATGCCCGTGCCACCCACCGGCAGGGCAGGGAGGCGACCGCCCAGCGGCAACACGAGCGATTTGCAGGGATGGTCACCTACGCGCGCGCCCGGTCACCCTTCTACCGCCGGTTGTATCAGCACCTGCCCGAGCACGTCACGGACCCGATGATGCTGCCCGTCACGAGCAAGGCCCAACTGATGTCCCACTTCGATGACTGGGTGACCGACTGGGAGGTCACCCTGTCCGCCGCGCGGGCATTCGTCGAGGATCCCGCCCTGGTGGGCGAGAAGTTCCGCGGCCGCTACACGGTGGGGACCACCTCCGGAACCACCGGCACCCGGGGCATCTTCCTGCTGGACGAGCGGTCCCTCGCGGTGACCACCGCCCTGCTGGCGCGGCTGCTCAGTGCTTGGCTCACCCCTGCCGATCTGCTCCGCATCATTGCCCGCGGCGGGCGCGTCGCCATGATCACCGCCACCGGGGGCCACTACGCCTCCCTCGCCGCGGCTGCCGCGTTGCGCAGGAACCGGTTAGTCCGCAGCCGGATCGGGGTGTTCGGCGTGCATACACCCATGGCGCAGCTGGTCTCTGGGCTCAACCGCTTCCGTCCGGCCATTCTTGCTCCGTACGCCACGATGGCCGCGCTGCTGGCCGCTGAGCAGCGCGCCGGTCGCCTGCACATCGACCCGGCGCTGGTGGTCTTGTCCGCCGAGGGCCTGCCCGCAGGGGAGTACGACAGGATCTCCGCCACGCTCGGCGCCAAGGTCCGCCAGGGCTACGCCGCCACCGAGTGCCCCTTCCTCACCTACAGCTGCCAGTACGGGTGGCTCCACGTCAACAGCGACTGGGTTCTCCTCGAGCCGGTCGACGCCGATTACCGTCCGGTCCCCCCGGGTCAGGCGTCGCACACCACCTTGCTCAGCAACCTCGCGAACAGGGTCCAGCCGATCCTGCGTTACGACCTCCGCGACGTCGTCTTCGTCCGGCCTGATCCCTGCCCGTGCGGCGACCCGCTGCCCGCCATCCGGGTGCAGGGCCGCACCGCTGACCTGCTCGCTTTTCACACCCCCGCCGGCGAGCCGGTGACGCTCCCGTCGCTGGCCATCACTGCGCTGCTCGACCGCGTTCCCGGCGTGGAGCTGGTCCAGCTCGTGCACACCGCTCCTGCCCACCTCGATGTCCGTCTGCAGTCCGCCGCCGGGACCGACGCGGAGCACGTCCGGCAGGCGGTGCACGCAGAGATTCGGCGCCTGCTGGGGGACCACGGACTCGGCCACGTCATCGTGGCCCGCGGCGAGGGACCACCCCAGCCAACTCCGGGGGGCAAGTTCCGCTCGGTCATCCCGCTGCGCTGACCGGCTACTAGAGACTTGAGGTGGGGCGGCCAGTTGCGGCCGGTTGTCCTTCTGCCCTGAGGCCCAGTCCTCAATACAGCCGCTCCGACGCGATCCCCCCGGCGAGCAGGGCGTCGCGTTGCAGGTCCGTGGTCTGGGGCCCGTCGGCCTTCGAGTCCCGCGCATAACCTGTGACTGTTGGCGAGAAGGGGCGGCGAGCCGCAGTTTTCCTTGGCGGCCCCGAGCATCTTGATCCTGTCCATGAAGTGCCGGGAGTCAGAGCCCGAACGCGCCGCCCTCGACGAGGATGAACACCCCAAGACCGATCAAGACGATCGGGAACAGCACGTGCTCCCAGCGTTCGAGCACCTCGGCGATCGGCCGGCGAGTCGCGACGAACTTGGCCATCACGACGAGGACCGCGACGAGCGCGAGGAACACGATGCAGTAGGCGATGACGGCGGCCGGCCCCACGCTGAGGAAGACCGGAACATACACGCCGATGTTGTCCCCGCCGTTGGCGAAGGTGACAGCGGCGACGGTCAGTACGGCGACGTTCTTACCACTGACCTTCGCCTCATCATCATCGTCGTCGTCTCCGCGCCACGCTTGCCATGCCGCCCACAGGCCGAGGAACAACGGGATGAGCCCGAAGTAGGTAATGGCTTGCGGGGGCAGGAATGCATCCGCTCCCAACGTGACGAGCACGGCGGCGGCCAGGATGCCGCCGAACCCGAGATACTGACCGGCCAAAATCCGGGCCGTGGTGCCCCGCTGGCCCGCACCGCGGGCGAAGAACAGTGAGAGCACGATGATGTCGTCGATGTTGGTGACAATGAACAGGCCGATCGCCTGCAGCACGGATGACAGGATCATGCGCCTGCCTCCATCTTGCAGCGCGTTGGAACGGAACATGCAGGGTCAATGCAGCTGGCCCCCTGGTCAACCGCCAAGGTCGTCTCCAGCAACGCAGTCAGCGCGCGGGTCAGGTGCGGATCAGCGATCTCGTACCGGGTTTTCCTGCCTTCCGGCTCGGCCACCACGATGCCGCAGTCCCGCAGGCACGCCAGATGGTTGGAAACATTCGACCGCGACAGGCCCAGCTCCCGGCTTATCACCGCCGGATGGTTCGGCCCCTCAAGCAGCATCAGCAGGATGCGGGAGCGCGTCGGGTCAGCCATGGCGCGGCCTAGGCGGTTCATCACGTCAAGATGATTGGTAATGGTCAGCATTCGATGAACTGTACATTGTTCGCTGAATAAGGGGCAACTTGCCCGCTCAGTGGAGAACTGCTGCCCGCCGAGGTCTTGTACCCAGTACTCGGGTGCAGGTTTACGCTTGATGCTGACCAACAAATAGTTCATTCGCGCTCGTAGGACTAATCTCGGCTTCGACCACGCGGGTGCGCCAAGAGAAGGGTCATGCCGAGGATGTCCGCCCTGGAAGCCTCATTCTGTCGCAGCCGGCCGTGGCGCCTTCTGGCCCGGCGAATGGTTCCCTGGGCGATTCAGGGCTTGCCTCTCGCCGGCAACGTGCTCGAGATCGGTGGGGGTAGCGGAGCGATGGCCGGAGCAATCGCTCGGGCCCACCCCCAGGTGCACCTCACCACGACCGACGCCGATCCCGCGATGGTCAAGGCTGCGCAGCGGCTCCTCACCCGACTCCCCACTGCTCAAGCGCGCCAAGCCGATGCCACCCGGCTACCTTTCAATGACCAGTCGTTCGACATTGTGCTGAGCTTCCTCATGCTCCATCACGTGATCGAGTGGGAACGCGCGGTGACCGAGGCGGCGCGGGTCCTACGACCCGGCGGGTCCTTCGTGGGATACGACCTGCTGGCCTCACGGATGGCCTCCCTGGTGCACGTGGCCGACCGCTCTGCGCACCGACTCATCGAACCCGCCACCTTCGAACCGGTCCTGGAACAGGCTGGCCTCGGCCCGCTCCGCATCCGGGTCTCCTTCGGCGGTCGGGTCCTGCGCTTCATCGCTCGGAAGCCGGACACAGTCCAGGACGATCCTGGCAACGACAAGCACGCGCCCGCGTGGAAAAACCATGGGTAACACCGTGACTGCGAGGGACGGCACCGAGCAGACGTGGGTGGGCACGAAATAAGGTCCATCAAGCCCGACTGTACCGGGCGGGTGCGCCCCCGGACACCACGATCGCCGAAGGGGCCAGCCGTCATGAGGGCTATTACCGGTGCCCCGGAAAGCGGAACCGCTCAGCGCTGTGCGTCTGCTGCTACCACGACCAGCAGGATGCGCCTTAGGATCTGTCGGCTCAATCACCTCCGAGCAATCCCTTGTCAAATCCCGGGTTTAGTTGAGGCTGAACGGTTGTTCTGTATTCAGGCTGCGTTGCCGATGGTCTGGTTCTCGGCGAAATG
>NZ_BAABGL010000017.1:0-112614 GCF_039541555.1 Brevibacterium pityocampae
ACCCGGAAGCTAAGCCTGCCAGCGCTGATGGTACTGCACTCGACAGGGTGTGGGAGAGTAAGTCACCGCCGCAATATTCTTCACGAGCGAAGGCCCCGAAACCCAGTGTTCCGGGGCCTTCGCCCATTCACCACCAAGCACACCCCGGTCGGGGTGTGCCTTCGCGCATTCACCCACGAAGCACCACCCACCGATAGGAGACCCCGGAACCGCGGGTTCCGGTGGCTGCCCTTCGTCGCCCCGGGGTCGGCACCATCTTCGGTCCGTGAACCCTGCGGGTCCCGCCACCCATCACGTCCATTGGGGCGCGGATGCAGCTCCCAGCATTCGTGGTGTCTTCCTTGATGCTGCCGGCTCCCCGAATGTGCTCCGGTCCTGCTTGGCATCGCGGGCACCTCGACCCCGGATGCCGACGTCTCACCAAGATCCCTCGTTGCTGGCCGGCGAGTGCGCTACCCGGTGTCAGTGCGTTGTCTCTGCGGTTGAGGGCGCGTCCCGGGCTGCGGGTCGGTCGCGGGGCTTCCGGTCGGCCACGGTGACCTTGCACAGATCGGCTGTTCCGCTCTCAGGAACCTTCGGATATTGACCTCTGGAGGGGCGGGAGTCTCGGGGGATGGGCTGGGTGATGGACCAATCGGTCGACCGCATATCATTGCACTCATGTCCTTGCATACCAGTCTTCAGCCGATCTTCGACACCGTCCTGCGGAGGAACCCCGGCGAGTCCGAGTTCCACCAGGCCGCGCACGAGGTTCTGCACTCCCTCGGAGCCGTCGTCGAGAAGCACCCCGAGTACCTCTCGCTCGCCGCGATCGAACGTCTCTGCGAACCCGAGCGCCAGATCATCTTCCGGGTGCCCTGGGTCGACGACAGCGGCCAGGTGCAGATCAACCGTGCCTACCGCGTGGAGTTCAACTCCTCGCTCGGCCCCTACAAGGGCGGCATGCGCTTCCACCCGACCGTGAACTCCGGCATCATCAAGTTCCTCGGCTTCGAGCAGACCTTCAAGAACGCGCTCACCGGCATGCCGATCGGCGGCGGTAAGGGCGGCTCCGACTTCGACCCCAAGGGTCGCAGCGATCTCGAGATCATGCGCTTCTGCCAGTCGCTCATGACGGAGCTCTACCGGCACATCGGCGAGTACACCGACGTGCCGGCCGGCGACATCGGCGTAGGCGAGCGCGAGATCGGCTATCTGTTCGGCCAGTTCCGCCGCATCACCAATCGCTTCGAGGCCGGCGTGCTCACCGGCAAGGGGCTGGCCTACGGCGGATCGATGGTCCGCACCGAGGCCACCGGCTACGGCCTCGTGTTCTTCGTCCGCGAGATGCTCGCCGTCCGCGGCATCGACCTCGGCAGCAAGTCCGTCGTCGTCTCCGGCTCCGGCAACGTGGCGATCCACGCCGCGGAGAAGGCCCAGGCGCTCGGCGCCACGGTCATCGGCATGTCGGACTCCTCGGGCTACATCGAGGACCGCGAGGGCATCGACATCGCGCTCATGAAGCAGATCAAGCTCACCGACGGGCTGCGGATCTCCGAGTACGCGGAGCAGCGCTCGAGCGCCCGCTACGTCGAGGACGGCAACGTGTGGGAGATCAGCACCGACATCGCCCTGCCGTGCGCCACCCAGAACGAGCTCGACGAGGATTCGGCCCGGGCGCTCGTCGCCGGCGGCGTGGTCGCCGTGGCGGAGGGCGCGAACATGCCGTGCACCCCGGCCGCCGTGCGGATCTTCACCGAGGGCAACGTGCTGTTCGGCCCCGGTAAGGCCGCGAACGCCGGCGGCGTGGCCACGAGCGCCCTCGAGATGCAGCAGAACGCCTCGCGCGACAGCTGGGACTTCGCCTACACCGAGCACAAGCTCGACGAGATCATGTCCGGCATCCACGAGCGCTGCGCGGCCGCCGCCGAGCAGTACGGCACCCCCGGTGACTACGTTGCCGGGGCGAACATCGCCGGCTTCGTGCGCGTCGCCGAGGCGATGCGGGCCCAGGGAGTCGTCTGAGCCGCGTACCGCCCGGCGTCCTCTCCCCGCAGACCCCGTAAGGCAGGGAACAGGGCCGAGCGGTCGCGTCGGCGCGGTCGGGACCCGGGTGCCGGGAGCCCTACGAGGAGCCGGCGCGGGGCGCGAACGTCCCGTACCCCTCCCCGAACCGGATGAGCGGACGGCCGGTGCCCCGGGCGCCGGCCGTTCCGCATGCCCGGACCTCGCCGACGATGAGCGTGTGCGTGGCGACCTCCAGCCGCTGCGTCAGCGCGAGCTCGAACCACACCGGCGCCTCGGCGACGATCGGCAGCCCGCCGGGGGAGCGGAAGGTCGGGACCGGGTCGAGGACGCCGTGGAGCGGCTGCCCGGGCTCGCCCAGCCACTGCGCCGTCCCCTTCTGCTGCGCGGACAGGACGCTGAGCGCCCAGGAGTCGGCGCGCTCGAGCGCCTCCATCATCCGCGAGCCGCTGTACACGCTCACCGCCATCGTCGGCGGGTCCCATGACACGTCGAGGAACGAGTCGACGGTGATCGCCTGCGGTTTCCCGGCGCGCAGGCATGTGAGAACCGCGACACTCCGGGAGATCTCCGCGGCCAGACCCCGGTAGGCGTCGACGAACCCCGGGTCCCCGACGGACGCGGAACGGCCTGGTAGGCGCGCCTCCGGGGACGCCGGAGACGGGTCGGCGGGTGCGGCGGACGGGCCGCCGGCGGGTGCGGGGCGAGGGTCGTCGGACATGCACTCCAGTCTAGGAGTCCTAGAATGGGGGCATGTCCGAAACCATTCCGCAGTCCGGCGGCGCCGCCACGATCGAGCGCCAGGCCCAGGAGCAGCTCGTCGAGCCCGGCGACCACGAGCGCTTCTCCCACTACGCACCCAAGGCGAAGATCATGGAGTCCATGGTCACCGGCACCCCGCTCATCGCGCTGTGCGGCAAGGTGTGGGTGCCCACCCGTGATCCCGAGCGGTTCCCGGTGTGCCCCAAGTGCAAGGAGATCTTCGAGACGATGCCCGAAGGACCCCAGGAGTAGATGACGGGTCCGCAGAGGGTCCCGGGAACCTCAGCGGCAGAGCACCTGCCACCCGCCTTCCCCGAACGCGCCGCGTGGGGAACAGCGGGCAAGCTGCGTGCCTGGCAGGCCGAGGCCCTGGAGCAGTACTTCCGCACCGAACCGCGCGACTTCCTCGCCGTCGCCACGCCCGGCGCCGGCAAGACGACGTTCGCCCTCCGGCTGGCCGCCGAGCTCCTCGCCCAGCAGAAGGTCGACCGGGTGACCGTCGTCGCGCCCACCGAGCACCTCAAGACGCAGTGGGCCGACGCCGCCGGGCGCGTGGGCATCCGGCTCGACCCGCACTTCAAGAACAGCCAGGGCCGCCACGGCGTCGGCTTCCACGGTGTGGCGGTGACCTACGCGCAGGTCGCGGCGAAGCCGGTGCTCCACCACAACCGGACCGCGGCCGCGCGCACCCTCGTCATCCTCGACGAGATCCACCACGCCGGCGACAGCCTGTCCTGGGGCGAGGCGATCCGGGAGGCCTTCGAGCCCGCCCGGCGCCGGCTGTCGCTCACCGGCACGCCCTTCCGCTCCGACACCTCGGCGATCCCGTTCGTCGAGTACGCGCCCGACGACGAGGGCATCCGCACCTCCCAGTCGGACTACTCCTACGGCTACTCCCGGGCGCTCAGCGACGGCGTGGTGCGCCCGGTGATCTTCATGACGTACTCCGGCCAGATGCGCTGGCGGACGAAGACCGGCGACGAGATGTCGGCGGTGCTCGGCGCCGAGGCGACGAAGGACATCCACGCCCAGGCCTGGCGCACCGCGCTCGACCCCAGGGGCGAATGGATCCCCGCCGTGCTCACCGCCGCGGACCGGCGCCTCACCGAGGTCCGCCGCACCGTCCCCGACGCCGGCGGGCTCGTCATCGCCACCGATCAGGAGACCGCGCGCGCCTATGCGAAGCGCCTCACGGAGCTGACCGGGGAGCCGGTCACCGTCGTCCTGTCCGACGAGGCCGGAGCGAGCCGGCGGATCGAGGAGTTCCAGGACTCCGAGCGCCGCTGGATGGTCGCCGTGCGGATGGTGTCCGAGGGCGTCGACGTGCCGCGGCTCGCCGTCGGCGTGTATGCCACCTCCTCTTCGACCCCGCTGTTCTTCGCGCAGGCGATCGGCCGCTTCGTGCGCGCCCGGCGGCGTGGGGAGACCGCCTCGATCTTCCTCCCAAGCGTGCCGATCCTCCTCGCACTGGCCAACCAGCTCGAGGCCGAGCGCGACCACGCGCTCGATCGGAAGCCGGACCCCGACGACGACGGCACGGTGACCTTCGACGACGAGGCGCTCGAGCGCGCCAATCAGTCGGAGTCCGCCCCCGACGACCTGCTCGGGGCCTTCGAGGCCCTCGACGCACAGGCGTCGTTCGATCGGGTGCTGTTCGACGGCGGCGAGTTCGGCGCCGGGGGAGCGGTCGGCTCGGACGACGAGCTCGACTTCATCGGCCTGCCCGGCCTGCTCGAACCCGACCAGGTCACCGCGCTGCTGCGCACCCGCCAGGCCGAGCAGACGAAGCGCAAGACCAACGGGGCCGGACCCGGGCCGGTCGCCGACACCGGCGACGAGCTCGAGCACCGCGCGCTCAAGGAGGAGCGGAACCAGCTGCAGAGCCTCGTCGGCGCCTGGGCGCGCCGTACGGGCAAGCCGCACGGCAAGATCCACGTCGAGCTCCGCGCCGCCTGCGGCGGGCCGGCGGTCGCGCAGGCGAGCCGCGCACAGATCCAGGCCCGGATCAAGAAGCTCCAGGCCTGGTTCGTCGGCCGCTCCTGAGCCGGCGGCTCAGCCGGAGTAGTACACCGTGGGGATCGCCGGCTCGCCGTCCTGCAGGCGGTGCGCCGAGCGCGGCAGCTCGCCGACGGACTCCGCGTGCCGCACCTGCGCGCGGCGCACGCCCTCGGCCCCGGTGAACGCGTCGTCGATCTCCCCGTCGACGACGAGGTCGACGAGCAGCGCCCGGCCGTCGAAGTCCGCCGGGAGAGCGGGAACGCCGATCGACTCCTCGGTCGCGATCGACCCGTCGTAGCTGCGCACCGCCTGCTTGATGCCGCCGTGCGAGGCCTTGGACTTCGACGCCTTCTCCACCGATACCCAGGTGCCTTCGGCTCCCTGGCGTGCGACGAGCTTGTAGACGAGACTCGCCGTCGGTGCGCCGGAGCCGGTGACCACGCGGGTGCCGACCCCGTAGGCGTCGACCGGGGCGGCCTGCAGCGCGGCGATCGCGTACTCGTCGAGATCGCTCGTCACGGTGATCTTGGTGTTCCGCGCCCCCCGCGCGTCGAGCTTCTCGCGCACCTCGTGGGCCTGGATCCCGAGGTCGCCGGAGTCGAGCCGCACCCCGCCGAGCTCCGGGCCGGCGATCTCGATCGCGGTGTCGAGCGCGGTGTCGACGTCGTAGGTGTCGAGGAGGAGGATCGTGTCCTTCCCGAGCGAGTCCACCTGGGCGGCGAAGGCCTGCCGCTCGGTGTCGTGGAGGAGGGTGAAGGAATGGGCCGAGGTGCCGATCGTGCGCAGGCCGTAGCGGCGCCCGGCCTCGAGGTTCGACGTCGATGCGAAACCGGCGATGACGGCGGCGCGCGCGGCGGCGACGGCGGCGGCCTCATGGGTGCGGCGCGAGCCCATCTCCGCGCACGGCCGGTCCCCGGCGGCGCCGCTCATCCGGGAGGCCGCCGAGGCCACCGCGGTGTCGTAGTTGAGGGCGGACAGGATGAGGGTCTCGAGCACGACGCCCTCGGCGAAGCTCGATTCCACGGACAGCAGCGGCGATCCGGGGAAATAGACCTCGCCCTCGGCGTAGCCGCGGATCGTGCCGCTGAACCGGTAGTCGGCGAGCCAGTCGAGGGTGGGGGCGTCGACGACGCCCGTGCTGCGGAGGAAGTCGATCTCTTCACCCGTGAAGCGGAAGTCCCGGAGCATCTCGAGGATCCGACCGGTGCCGGCGACCACACCGTAGCGGCGACCGTGCGGCAGCCGTCTGCCGAACACCTCGAACACGCTGCGTCGCTGCGCGGTGCCCGCGGCGAGCGCGGCCTGGAGCATGGTGAGCTCGTAGTGGTCGGTGAACAGCGCCGTCGACGGCGACGAGGGTGTGAGATCACTCATAAGGACGATCCTATTGCACACTTCCGGGCCGTCGAGCTGCGCGGGATCGCTTACAGTGGACGGGTGACATCCACCTCCGCGGGCTCCCAGGCCGTACTGGAACCTGAGGTCGAGGTCCGGACCGGGACCCGGCCGGAGACCCCCTGGGTGACCATCGTGTTCAACGATCCGGTCAATCTCATGAGCTATGTCACCTACGTCTTCCAGAGCTACTTCGGCTACTCCCGCCTCAAGTCGGAGAAGCTCATGTACGAGGTCCACGAGGACGGCCGCTCCGTCGTCGCCACCGGCTCCCGCGAGCAGATGGAGCGCGACACCGCGGCGATGCACGGGTTCGGCCTGTGGGCCGCCTGTCGCCGGGCCGACCAGGGAGACTCCTGAGTGAAGATCACCCCCGGACCCCGCGGCACCGCCCGCCTCGATCTCAGCAGCGCGGAGAAGAGCGTCTTCGTCTCCGTGTTCTCCGACACCGCCGCCCTGCTCGGCCATGACGAGGGACGGGACGCCGGTGAGCTCAGCGAGGCCGAGCAGCTCGCCCGGCTCGTCGGGATGGGCGGCGAGGTCGAGCGCCCCACCGACCCCGCACTCCTGCGGCTCCTGCCCGACGTCGACCCCGACGATCCCGAGCGCTCCGCGGAGTTCCGCCGCCTCACCGACCTCGACCTCCGCGAGTCCAAGCTCGCCAATCTCCGGATCGCCCTCCACTCGCTCGGGGCGAGCGGCCGCGTCGAGCTCGACGGTCCCGCGCAGCGCGCATGGCTGACCGCGCTCACCGATGTGCGGCTCGTCGTCGCGAGCCGGCTCGGTCTCGAGACCGACGCCGACCTCGAGGACCTCTACGCCCGCGAGGAGGAGCTGCCCGACAGCGAGGCGATGCTCGTCACCGTGTACGACTTCCTGACCTGGGCGCAGGAGCGCCTGGCCGGGATCCTGCTCGACTCCCTCACCCCACCCGAGAAAGAGGACCCCTGATGCGGCTCACCGCGATCGGCACCTCGGGCTCGTTCCCCGGACCCACCTCGGCGGCGAGCTGCTACCTCCTCGAAGCCGAGGCGGGCGGCCGCACGCACCGGATCCTGCTCGACCTCGGCAGCGGTGCGCTGGGCGCGCTCCAGGCCCACTGCTCTCCGGCCCAGATCGACGCCGTCGTCCTCACCCACCTCCACCCGGACCACTGCCTCGACGTCACCGGCCTCTACGTCCATCGCTGCTACGACCCCGATCACTTCTTCACCACCGGGGAACCCGGCGGCGGGCGCGCCCCGCTCCCGGTGTGGGGGCCGGCCGGCACCGAGCGGCGGCTCGCCGCGGCCTACCACACCGACCCGGGGCTGAGCCCGTGCGCCGAGCAGGCGCACGAGACCGACCTCACCACGGTGTTCGCCTTCCACGACATCACGCCCGGGGCCCGCTTCGAGGTGGGGCCCTTCGCGATCGAGTCCTTCCTCGTCGATCACCCGGTGGAGGCCTACGCCCTGCGGGTCACCGGGCCCGACGGCGGCGTGCTCACCTACTCCGGGGACTCCGACGAGTGCGAGGCGCTCGTCGCCGCCGCCCGGGACGCCGACGTGTTCCTGTGCGAGGCGGCGTTCCAGGAGGACCGCGACACGGTGCGCGGCATCCACCTCACGGGCCTGCGCGCCGGCCGGGTCGCGACCGCGGCCGCGGCACGGGCGCTCGTCCTCACCCACATCCCGCCGTGGACCGACACCGGGACCGTGCGCGCCGAAGCCGCGGCCGAATTCGCCGGCCCGATCGGCGTCGCCGCCCCCGGCGGCGCCTGGACCATCGACCCCATCCCGGCCGCCGGCCGGCCCACCTTCGAGGAGACCCGATGACACGACCCGACGGACGCGCAGTCGACGAGCTGCGCGAGGTGCGGATCACCCGCGGCTGGCTCGACCATGCGGAGGGGAGCGTGCTCGTCGAGTTCGGGCGCACCCGGGTGCTCTGCGCGGCTTCACTCACCGAGGGCGTGCCCCGCTGGCTCAAGGGCCAGGGACGCGGCTGGGTGACCGCTGAGTACGCGATGCTCCCGCGCGCCACGAACACCCGCAGCGCGCGCGAATCGATCAAGGGCAAGGTCGGCGGCCGGACGCACGAGATCTCCCGCCTCATCGGCCGCGCGCTGCGCGCGGTGGTCGACATGAAGGCGCTCGGGGAGAACACCCTGCAGCTCGACTGCGACGTGCTCCAGGCCGACGGCGGCACCCGCACCGCGGCGATCACCGGGGCCTACGTCGCGCTCGCCGATGCGATCTCCACCGGCCGCAGTCGCGGCTGGATCCCCGCCGCGGTCGACCCGCTCACCGACTCCGTCGCCGCGGTGAGCGTGGGGATCGTCGACGGCACCGCGGTCCTCGACCTGCCCTATGTCGAGGACTCCACCGCGCAGACCGACATGAACGTCGTGATGACCGGCTCCGGCGCCTTCGTCGAGGTGCAGGGCACCGCCGAGGGCGCGCCGTTCGACCGCACCGAGCTCGGCACCATGCTCGACCTCGCGACCACCGGCTGCGCCCGGCTCACCGAGATCCAGCGCACCGCGCTCGCCGCCCCGCTGGAGCGCTGATGACCCGGCGCTTCGTGCTCGCGACCCGCAACGAGAAGAAGCGGGTCGAGCTCGCCGCGATCCTGGGGCAGGCGCTGGGCGAGGACGTCGAGGTGCTCACCGCTGCCGACCTCGACCTGCCCGAGGTCGCCGAGACCGGCGTGACCTTCGAGGCCAACGCCCTGCTCAAGGCGCACTCGGCGGCCGCGGCCTCCGGGCTGCCGGCGATCGCCGACGACTCCGGGCTCGCCGTCGACGTGCTCGGCGGGGCGCCCGGGATCTTCTCCGCCCGCTGGGCCGGCCGCCACGGCGACGACGCCGCGAACCTCCGGCTGCTCCTCGACCAGCTCGCCGACGTGCCCGATGAGCACCGCGGCGCGGCCTTCGTGTGCGCCGCGGCCTACGTCGGACCCGACGGGGCGGAGCGGGTGCACCGGGGCCGGTTCACCGGCCGCCTCATCCGCTCGCCGCGCGGGGACAACGGCTTCGGCTACGACCCGATCTTCGTCCCCGAGGGCGAGGAGCGCACCGCCGCAGAGCTCACCGCGGCGGAGAAGAACGCCCGGTCCCACCGGTTCCTCGCTCTCACCGCTCTCGCCGCGGACCTCCCGCCGGCGCTGCGCTGAGGCTGCGCCGGCCGCCTGCCCACACCGTCCGGACGGCGGGCGTCGACTGTCCGCACGGCGAGCGCCGGCGGCGGCCCGACATTCTGCGATCACCCTGCTGACCAGGACGTGATCTCCGCTACACTGTGATCCAGACTGGCCGAACGATCGTTCGGCACTCGGGTGCGCCCGGCAGCGGCGGCATCGCCGCGGGCACAGTGAGAATGAGGAGATCCATGGGACATCGTCGCGTCATCGGAACCCTGGCGGCCGCCGCCGCGATCGCGCTCACCGCGAGCGCATGCAGCGCCGGCGCGAGCAGCACGAGTGAGGGCGAGGGCGGCGAGTCCCGCACCGACATGGTCGTCGCGCACACCGCGGAGCCGGTCAACCTCGACTTCACCACGACAGCCGGTGCCGCCATCCCGCAGGCGCTCATGGAGAACGTCTACGAATCGCTCGTGCGGATCGACCAGTCCGGTGAGCTCCAGCCCGCGCTCGCGACGAGCTGGGAGGTCAGCGAGGACCGGACCGAGTACACCTTCGACCTGCAGGACGGGGTGACGTTCTCCAACGGGGACGAGTTCACCTCCTCCGACGTCAAGTTCTCGTACGAGCGCGTGAAGTCCGACGCCTGGCAGAACCAGCTCAAGACGAAGATGGACATCGTCGAGAGCATCGAGACGCCCGACGACTCCACCGTGACGATCACGCTCACCCAGCCCTCGAACCGCTGGCTGTTCGACCTCGCCTCGCTCGTCGGTGCGGTGTTCAGCGAGGACGCCGTCAACGACCTCGCGAACCAGGCCGTCGGCACCGGACCCTTCGAGGTCTCGGCCTTCACCCGCGGCCAGGAGATCGTGTTCGACGCCCGCGACGACTACTGGGGCGAGGCCCCGGCGCTCGAGGAGGTCACCTTCAAGTACTTCCGCGACTCCGTCGCCGCGACGAATGCGCTGCGCTCGGGGGAGGTCGACGTCATCGGCAACCTCCAGGCCCCCGAGCTCGCCGGCGAGCTCGAGTCCACCGAGTTCCAGGTCATCGAGGGGACCTCGAACGGTGAGGTCGTGCTCTCGATGAACAACGCCGACGGCGTGTTCGCCGACCAGAAGGCGCGCGAGGCGGTCCTCTACGCGATCGACGAGCAGACGATCCTCGACACCGCCTGGGGCGGCTACGGCACGCTCATCGGCGGCATGGTGCCGCCCACCGACCCCTACTACGAGGACCTCACCGGGGTGTGGGAGCACGACGTGGAGAAGGCCCAGGAGCTCGTCGAGGAGGCCGGGATCGCCGGCGAGGAGATCCGCTTCGCGGTGCCCAACCTCCCGTACGCCACCGCGATCGGCGACATCGTCGTGTCCCAGCTCGAGGAGGCCGGTCTGTCGGCGACGATCGAGTCCCAGGAGTTCCCGGCGGTGTGGCTCGACCGGACCTTCACCAACCACGACTACGACATGTCGGTGATCAACCACGTCGAGGCACGCGACATCCTCACCGTGTTCGGCGAGGGGTCCTACACCGGCTACGACCACACCCGGATCGACGAGCTCGCCGCGCAGGCCGATGCCGGCACCGAGGAGGAGTACGTCGAGGGCATGAAGGAGGTCGCCCGGACGATCACCGAGGACGCCGGAGCCGGCTTCGCCTTCCTCTTCCCCAACCTCATCGTCGCCGACCCCGCGGTGCAGGGCCTGCCGGAGAACTGGGTGTCCGACGCGTTCCCGATCGCCACGCTCTCGTGGAGCTGACGGCGGGATCCTGACACCGATGCTGCGCTATGTCCTCGTCCGGGTGCTCCAGTTCCTCCTCACCGCCTGGATCGCCTCGATCATCGTGTTCGCCCTCATGCAGGTGCTGCCCGGCAACGCCGCGCAGGTGGCGCTCGGCACGAACGCCACACCCGAGGCGGTCGCCCGGCTCGAGGCCGAGTACGGGCTCGACCGCCCCCTCGTCGTCCAGTACCTCGACTGGATCGGCGGGGTCGTCATCGGCGACTTCGGCCGCTCCTACGTCACCGAGGCCGACATCACCCCGGTGATCTCGGACTCGATCCAGGTCACGCTCATCGTCGTCATCGCCTCGATGGCGCTCGCGCTGCTCATCGCGGTGCCGCTCGGCACCGCCGCCGCGGTGTTCCACAACCGTGCCGCCGGCGTGGCGATCTCCGGCGCCTCGCAGGTGGGCATCGCGATCCCGAACTTCCTCGCCGCGATCATCCTGGTGATGATCTTCTCGCTCGGCCTCGGCTGGTTCCCGTCGAGCGGCTGGCGGGCCCCGATCGAGGGGATCGGGGAGTTCCTCGAGCGGCTCGTCCTGCCCGTCACCGCGCTCGCGCTCGTGCAGGCCGCGATCCTCACCCGCTACGTGCGCTCGGCCGTGCTCGAGGTCATGCGCGAGGACTTCCTCCGCACCGCCCGCGCCAAGGGGCTCACCGCCGGCCGCGCGCTCGTCAAGCACGGCCTGCGCAACGCCGCGATCCCGGTCGTCACCGTCGCCGGCGTGCAGCTGGCCACGCTGCTCATCGGCGCCGTCGTCATCGAACAGGTGTTCGTGCTGCCGGGGATGGGCTCCGAGCTCGTCCGCGCCGTGTCCAACCGCGACCTCCTCACGGTGCAGGGCATCGTCATGGTGCTCGTCGTCCTCGTCCTGCTCCTCAACCTCATCGTCGATCTCCTCTACAGCGTGCTCGACCCGCGTGTCAGGAGGGCCGCATGACCCCCGAACCGCAGCACCCGGACCCCGCCGCTCCCGAACCGTCGGCGGCGGCGCGCACCGCTCCCGCCGCGACGGCCGGGTCAGCTCCGCGCAGTCCGATCCCGAACGGGAACGACCCTCGCAGCACCGACCAGCACGGCGCGGACCAGCACCGCACGGCCCCGGACGGCACCGACCCGGACAGCACCGATCCGACCGGCCCGGCGGCGCCCGCCCGGCAGCGGGTCGGCTGGAACGCCTCGCTCGTCATCGGGGTGGTGCTCGTCGGGATCGTCGTCCTCATGGCGCTCGTGTCCTACCTGTGGACCCCGTACGACCCGACGCAGGCCGTCCCGGACGACCGCCTGCAGGGGATGACGGGGGACCACTGGTTCGGCACCGACCGGTACGGCCGCGACACCTTCACCTGGATCATGTACGGCTCCCGGATCACCCTGCTCGTGGGCATCGTGTCCGTCGCGATCGCGATGCTCATCGGCGTACCGCTGGGCATCATCGCCGGGATGACGAACAGCGGGATCCTCTCCGGGCTCATCATGCGCGGCAACGACCTCCTGCTCGCGTTCCCGGCGCTCCTGCTCGCGATCGTGTTCTCCGCGGTCTACGGGCCGGGCACGGGACCGGCGATGGTGGCGCTCGGCATCGCCTCGATCCCGGGGTTCGCCCGCGTCGCCCGCTCGGGCACGATGCAGGTGATGAGCACCGAGTACGTCATGGCCGCGCGCGCTGCGAACCGGCGTGCGCCGGCGATCGCCGCGCGCCACGTGCTGCCGAACATCGCCGGGATGGTCGTCGTCCAGGGCTCGGTCGCGTTCGCGCTCGCCGTGCTCGCCGAGGCCGGCCTGTCGTTCCTGGGCCTCGGCACCCAGGCACCCACCCCGTCCTGGGGCCGGATGCTCCAGGAGTCCCAGCAGTTCCTCGGCACCCGGCCGGAGCTCGCACTGTTCCCCGGCCTGTTCATCGCGATCGCCGTGCTCGGCTTCAACCTGCTGGGCGACGGACTGCGCGACCGGATGGACCCCAAGCTCCGAGGACGGGAGTGAGATGAGCACACCGCACACACCCGCGGCCCGCGACACCGCGAACGGCGGCCCCGCGACGACGGACAGCACAGCGGACGCACCGCTCGTCGCCGTCGAGGACCTGACGATCAGCGCCGGCGGGCGCACCCTGCTCCACCCCACCTCGTTCGCCATCGGCGCCGGCGAGCGCGTCGGGCTGATCGGGGAATCCGGGTCGGGCAAATCGCTGACCTCGCAGGCGATCATGGGCCTGCTGCCCCAGGAGCTCACCGCGCGCGGCTCGATCGCGCTCGCAGGCGGCTCCGGCAACCTGCTGCAGCAGTCCGAATCGCAGCTCGCCCGGCTCCGCGGCCGGGAGATGAGCATGGTGTTCCAGGAGCCGATGAGCGCCCTCAACCCGCTCATGCGGGTGGGCGACCAGGTCGCCGAGGTCATGCGCATCCACCGCACCGCCGGTGCCGCACGCGCCCGGGAGCGCGCCGTCGAGCTGCTCGACAGCGTCCGGCTGCCCGACCCCGCAGCCGCCGCGCGCGCCTTCCCGCACCAGCTCTCCGGCGGCCAGCGCCAACGCGTCATGCTCGCCATGGCACTGGCGAACTCGCCCCGCCTGCTCATCTGCGATGAGCCGACCACCGCGCTCGACGTCACCGTCCAGGCGCAGGTCCTCGAACTCATCGGCGAGGCGGTCGAGAGGGAGAACACCGGGCTGCTGTTCATCACCCACGACCTCGCCGTCGTCGCCGGGGTGTGCGAGCGGGTCATGGTGATGTACCGCGGGGAGCTCGTCGAGTCCGGGACGAGCGAACAGATCTTCACCGACCCCCAGCACGAGTACACGCGCGGACTCCTCGCCGCCTCCGACCTCACCGCCACCGACGCACGCGGCCGCCTGTTCACCATTGCCACCGCCGCGCAGTACCACTCCGGCGCCGAGGCGGGCAGCGATACGGACAGCGACCCGGGCCGCACGACAGGCGCGGCGACGAGCACTCCGGCCGGCGAGGCGACGCGCGGGGGAGTGGGCACCTCGGCCGATCCCGATGCGCCGCTCATCGAGGTCACCGACCTCGTCAAGACCTACCGGCGGACCAAGTCCTCGCTGTTCGGACGCGCCGACGAGGTGCCCGCGCTCGGCGGGATCTCGCTCTCGATCCCCGCCGGCCGACGGTTCGGGATCGTCGGCGAGTCCGGCTCCGGCAAATCCACCCTGCTCAAGATCCTGTCCGGGCTCGACACCCCGACGAGCGGGCGCGTGCGCGTGGGCGACGTCGAGGTCGGTTCCGCCGGGGAAGCCGAGCTGCGCCGGATGCGCGAGGATCTGCAGATCGTGTTCCAGGATCCCTTCGCCTCCCTCGACCCCCGCATGCGGGTGGCCGACATCATCGCCGAGCCGCTCGTCCCGATGGGCGTCGCCGCCGGCGAGCGGCGCTCCCGCGTCGCCGACGTGCTGCAGGCGGTGGGCCTCGACGCCGATTCCGCGCAGCGCTACCCGCACCAGTTCTCCGGCGGGCAGCGGCAGCGTATCTCGATCGCACGCGCACTCGTGTGCCGACCGCGGATCCTCGTCGCCGACGAACCGGTGTCCGCACTCGACGTCTCCGTCCGCGCGCAGGTGCTCAACCTGCTCACCGACCTCGTCGAGGAGTACGCGCTCACACTGGTGTTCGTCTCCCACGACCTCGGAGTCGTGCGCCACCTGTGCTCCGACGTCGCGGTGATGCGCGGCGGGGAGATCGTGGAGTCCGGCCCCGTCGAGGAGATCTACACCGACCCCCAGCACCCGTACACGGCCGACCTCGTCGCCGCCACCCCGACCCTCGCGGCAGTCTTCGCCGACGCCGGATCCGACCCCAGGGAGCGACCATGACCTTCCCCCGCACTCTCGCCGACCTCTCCACCGCGGAGCTCGGCTCCGGCTACCAGGCCGGCGACTTCTCCCCGGGCGAGGTGCTCGACGCGGTCGCCGAACGGATCGCCGCGTGCGAACCGACGATCAACGCGCTGTGGCACGAGGACCTCGCCGCCGCGCGCTCCCGGGCGGAGGAATCCGGCGCCCGCTGGCGCTCCGGGCAGCCCCGCGGCGCGCTCGACGGGGTGCCGGTGACGATCAAGGAGAACATCGCCCGGAAGGGTGTGGCGATGCCCTCGGGTCACGCCGCCGGCGACCCGCAGCCCGCCGACCACGACGCTCCCATCACCGAGCGGCTGGAGGAGGCCGGGGCGATCATCGTCGGCTCCACGGTGATGCCCGACTGGGGGATGCTGTCCTCCGGGGTGTCCTCCCGGCACGGGATCACCCGGTCCCCGCTCGACCCGGCCCTCACCACCGGCGGCTCGTCCTCCGGGGCGGGTGCGGCGGCCGCCGCCGGCTACGGGCCGATCCACATCGGCTCCGACATCGGCGGCTCGATCCGGCTCCCCGGCACCTGGCTCGGTCTCGCCACCCTCAAGCCGAGCTTCGGTCGGATCCCGCTCGATGCCCCCTACCTGGGCCGCTGCGCCGGGCCGCTGGCCCGCACGGTCGACGACCTGCGCGCGGCGATGACCGTGATCGGGCGGCCCGATGCGCGCGACTACTCGCAGCTCCCGCCCTACTCGGGGGACTACCGGGTGCCGGACTTCTCCGTCAGTGGCCTGCGCGTCGCGGTGCACACCGAGGCGGGGTGCGGCATGCCCACCGACCCGGAGGTGGCCGCCGCCGTCGATGCCGCCGCGCAGCGCTTCGCGGACGCCGGGGCGCAGGTGACCCGGATCGCACCGTTCATGTCCGAGGAGCTGCTCGTCGACGTCGACCGGTTCTGGCGGGTGCGCTCCTGGGTCGACTACCACGGCCTCGACATCGAGGACCAGCGCCGGATCCTGCCCTATGTGGCCCGCTGGTGCACCGCCGGGGCCGATGTCCCCGGCGCGGAGCTGCTCCGCTGCTACCAGAGCATCCAGACGATGCGGCAGGCGACCGTCGCGGCGACCGAGCCCTTCGACCTCGTGCTGTCCCCGGTCGCGCCGGTGGCGGCGTTCCCGGCGGAGTGGCCGATGCCCTTCAACGATCCCGACCAGCCGATGGGGCACATCTCCTTCACCGTGCCCTACAACATGTCCGAGCAGCCGGCGGCGAGCGTCAACGCCGGGTACACGGCCGACGGGCGCACCGTGGGGCTGCAGCTCGCCGGCCGCCGCTTCGACGACGCCGGGGTGCTCGCCGCCGCGGAGTGGTTCGAGCGCTCCGCCGAAATCGCGGCACCGGAGCGCACCGTCGGCTGACCGCGGCCGCGGACCATCGTGCGCGGCAGCGCTCCCCGAGACCGCAGCGGCGGGCCCGGCCGAATGGCCGGGGCCGCCGCTGCATTCATCCCGCGAGGTGCGGGCCCGAAGCGCTGGGGCCGATCAGAAGAACGAGACCGAGACGGCGTCCCCCTCGATCGCGACCGAGCCGGAGACGCTGAGGTCACCGCTGCCGGTCCACGCTCCCTTGCCCTGCGTCTTGGAGTCCATTGTGAACTCGATCTTGCCGAGCGAGGAGGTGAAGAAGGAGCCGGCGGACAGATCCGAGCTCATCGTCGCGGAGACCTTGGGCTGCTTGCTGATCGTGTAGTCCACGCTGCCGTCCACCCCGTCGTCGAGCGCCTCGACGCCGGTCCGCGAGTCGGTGCCGCCGATGCCGAACGGGCAGCCCTCCGGCTCGAGGTCCTTCTTCTTCGCGCACTCGTTGAGCGCGTCCTCGACAGCCTTCTGCACGTCGGTGCTGAACGCGTCGGTGGCCTGCACGTCGATGGTCATCGACGCCGGCTGCGGCTGCTCGGTGGGGGAGAAGCCGACGGTGAGCTGATCCGATCCGGCCTGGAAGTACTTGCTCTCCGGGGTCGCCACCGCATAGGTGCCGGGCATCACCGCATACTCGGTGCGGCCGCCCTCCTCGGGGTTGAATTCCTCGCCGTTGACCGTGGCGCCCTCGATCTTGGGCAGCTCGACCGCGATCGTCTGCAGGACCGGGCCGGTGAGCACCCAGTTGTCGAAGAACAGGCCCTGGCGGCCCTCCTTGTTCGCGGTCAGGGTGAGCTCGTGCGGCTGGCCGCCGAGCGTGTAGACGGCGTCGATGGTGGCGGTGTCGCCGTTGATCGTCGTGTTCTCCACCGTCGCGTCGGTGATGACGTCCTCGGAGGCCGCGGCGAACTTCGGGTCGAGGAGCAGCTCGTTGGCACCGTCGGGCACGGTCGGCGCGGCGATCTCGTTCGCCGCCGCGATGTCCTGGTTCTCGAGCGCGGTGAGGTACTCCTGCGCGACGGTGTCCGGCCCGTACTGCGAGCGGTTGACCGAATTCACCACGATCGCGCCGATGACGACGAGGAGGATGACGACGCCCACGGCGGTGAGCGAGAGGATGAGCGGCAGCTTCGACTTCTTCTTCGCCTGCTGCTGCTCGGGCGGGACGTAACCCGGGGCCGGTGCCGGCTGCGGTGTCGCACCGGCGGCACCCATACCGGGGCCGGAGGCGGAGTAGGCCGGGGGAGGGGACCCCTGGGCCGGTCCCGAGGCGGAGTAGGCCGGGGGAGGGGTGCCGTGCTCCGGCTGTCCCCAGCCGCCGCCGGACTCGCCCTGCGGCGAGTAGCCGGGACGCGGCGGCACGCCACCGGGGCCTTTCGCCGGGGGGCCGGGCTGCTGCCAGCCCTGCGGACCGCGGGGATCGCCCGGGGAGCCAGGGGGGAGATTGCTTCCGGAGCTCATCAGGATCCGTTCCTCACAGTTGTCGGGGGGCATGGGACACTGGGATCAAAATTATCACGGAGGCCCGGACCGGGGTGTGTCGAAGCGGCAACATCCCATGACGGTTCGGGCATCATGGCATGGGTGAAGGGACCAGCGGACTCCGGGCGGGCGCCGGGCATGATCGGGCGGCACCCGGCCGTCATCGGACTGTTCGAGAGCGCCCGTGTGCTCCTCCTGCTCGTCCTCACCGCTCTCCTCCTGGCCGCCGTCGCGTGGTTCATCGGCATCGCCGAGCAGCGGCCGCTCGCCGCGATCGCCGCCTGGGCGGCCACCGGGCTCGGCGTCGTCCACGGTCTGAACGCCGACCTCGAGACGCATCGGCACTCCCTGCCGCCCACCTCGCTCACGCTGCTCGTCTGGCTGCTCGTGCTCCAGGCCGCGCGCCGGACCCGGCGCGCACTGCACGCCAACGAGCGGCTCGCCGCCGCCGGTGCCCCACTGGTGCTCACCCGCCCGCGCCTCATCGCCGGGTCCGTGCTCGCGGGCACCCACCTCCTGCTCGTCCTCGTGCTCGCGTTCGGCTTCGGAGCGATCGGTGCGAGCGTGCTCGGGTTCGCCCGGATCATCGTGCTCGTCGGCAGCGCGGTGCTGCTCGGCTTCGGATGGCGGCCCGACGCCGAGCCGGTGCGCGCCCGGGTGCGCGACCTGGCGGGGCCGCACTGGGCCGAGGCGCTGGCAGCCGGCCATGCGGTGTTCCGGAGGGCGGGGCTCGCCGCGCTCGTCGTGGGCCTGCTCGCCCTCGGCGCCGCGCTCGCGCTGCGCTGGGAGCAGGCGGCCTCCGTGCTCGCGCTCTACTCCGATGCCACCGCCGCGGCGGTCGGCCTCACCGCCGTCCAGCTCCTCTTCGCCCCGACACTCGTGGTGCTCGGCCTCGCCTGGACCTCCGGGGCGGGCGTCGTCCTCGCCTCCGGCGCGCTCGCCTCACCATTCACCGCGGTCGAGGTGCCCGTCGCCGGGTTCCCCGTGCTCGCCGCGGTGCCCCAGGACCCGGCCGGGGCGTTCGTCCTCGTCCCGCTCGCCGTCGTGCTGTGCGGGATCGTCGCGGTCATCGGGCGGCCCGCCTGGCACCTCGTCGATCTGCGAGCGGTCGCGGTGATCGGGATCGAGATGCTGCTCGCGGGACTGTTCGTCGGCCTGTTCGCGTCCGGGGCCGTGGGCCCCGGGGGCCTCGCCGGGTTCGGCCTGCAGCCGGTGCTGTTCGCCCTCGCGGTGGCCGGGGAGATCGCACTGGGAGCGGCGATCGGCTGGGGACTGGTGCGCCTGGCCGGGCGGGGCCGCGCCGCGGACTGAGCGCCGCACGCTGCATCGAGGCCCGCTGCGCTCTGAGCGGTCAGCCGGGGTACGGCTGTCCGGTCGTCTTCTCGAACCAGGTGGAGAGCCCGGAGTTGTACTCCGCCGTGCAGCCGACGGAGGCCTGCTCGGTGATCGCTTCGCGGATGCACGTCTCGTACTGCGCCTGCACCGGCCAGATGGCGATCGTGCCGAGGGTCGCCAGCAGCATGTAGAGGCAGCTGAGGGCGGCGAGGATCCCGAGGACGATCCAGCTGCCCTTCTTCTTCGTCCGGGCGCCGGCGATGAAGTAGCGGACCACCCACACGAGGGCGAGGACGGCGAAGACGCCGGCGGCCATCCGATAGGGGAGGGGGAACGTCGTGGCGAGCAGCGCCCCGCCGAAGAACAGCGCGAGGATCGTGCCTTCGCGGTTGCGCGCGGCGGCCGCGCGGGTCTCCGCGTCCTCGGTCCGGTCGGGCTCGGTGCGGGGTTTCTGGTCGACGGGGCTCACCCGTTCAGTCTGGCATAGAATGGCCGCGTGCGCTGTGTTCTCCTCGCCTCCGGATCCGGCAGCCTGACCCAGGCCGTGCTCGACGCCTTCGTCGTCCCCGATCCCGCCGGCGCGGCCGCACCCGGCCCGGCCTCCGGCCGCAGCGATGGTGCGGCGACCGGGCCCGCGAGCGGCGTGGAGATCGTCGCCGTCGGCTCGGACACCGCCTCCGCCGGAGCACTCGAGAGGGCGGCGCGCGCCGGGATCGACACCTTCGTCGTCGCCCCCCGCGACCACCCGGACCGGGACGCCTGGAACCATGCGCTCGCCGAGGCCGTCGCGGCCCACCGGCCCGACTGGGTGGTATCGGCCGGCTTCATGCGCATCCTCGGCCCGACGTTCGTCACCCGCTTCGCCCAGCGCATCATCAACACCCACCCCGCGCTGCTCCCGGCATTCCCCGGCGCGCACGGGGTGCGCGACGCGCTCGCCCACGGCGTCAAGGTCACCGGCACCACGATCCACCTCGTCGACGACGGGGTGGACACCGGGCCGATCATCGCCCAGTTCCCGGTCGCCGTCCGCGACGACGACACCGAGGACACCCTCCACGAGCGCATCCGCGCCGTCGAGCGCGCACGCATCGTCGAACTGCTCGCCTCCCTGGCCGAGCACCCCCTGGATGTCTCCGGGCGGCGCGTCACCGGCTTCGTGCCGGCGCCCGCCGGCCGGATCTGAACCGCACCCAACGAAGGAGAACCCGTGGAAGCCGTACGGCCCATCCGTCGCGCACTCATCAGCGTGTACGACAAGTCCGGACTCACCGAACTCGCCACCGGCCTCGCCGCCGCCGGCGTGACGATCGTGTCGACCGGCTCCACCGCCGCCCGGATCGCCGAGGCCGGGGTCGACGTCACCCCGGTGGAGGACCTCACCGGCTTCCCCGAGTGCCTCGAGGGCCGCGTGAAGACCCTGCACCCGCGCGTCCACGCCGGCATCCTCGCCGACACCCGCAAGCCCGAGCACCTCGACCAGCTCGCCGAGCTCGGCGTCGAGGCCTTCGACCTCGTCGTCGTCAACCTCTACCCCTTCAGCGAGACCGTCGCCTCGGGCGCGGGCTTCGACGAGTGCGTCGAGCAGATCGACATCGGCGGGCCCTCGATGGTGCGCGCCGCGGCGAAGAACCACCCGAGCGTCGCCGTCGTCACCGACCCGGCCCGCTACGCCGAGGTCGTCGAGGCCGCCGCGGGCGAGGGCTTCGACCTGGCGACCCGGCGCCGGCTGGCGCAGGCCGCCTTCGAGCACACCGCGGCCTACGACGTCGCCGTCGCGACGTGGTTCGGCGAGCAGGACTCCCGCAGCGACGAGATCGCCGGCCGGGCAGGCGGCGCCGCGGCAGGTGACGGAATCGAGACCGGCACGGCTGCGCTGCCGGGGTTCTTCGGGCTCGCCATGGAGAAGACCGCGGATCTGCGCTACGGGGAGAACCCGCACCAGAAGGCCGCGGTCTACGCCTCCCCGGGTGCCGGGGGGATCGCGAACGCCCGGCAGCTCCACGGCAAGGAGATGTCCTACAACAACTACCAGGACACCGACGCCGCGATCCGCGCCGCGAACGACTTCCGGACCCTGGCCGTCGCGATCATCAAGCACGCCAACCCGTGCGGCATCGCCACCGCCGACACCGTCGCCGAGGCGCACCGCCTCGCCCACGAGTGCGATCCGGTGTCCGCGTACGGCGGCGTCATCGCCGTCAACCGGGAGGTCACCGTCGAGCTGGCGGAGTCGATCGCCCCGATCTTCACCGAGGTCGTCGCCGCGCCGTCCTTCGCACCTGCCGCCCTCGAGGTGCTCCAGCGGAAGAAGAATCTGCGTCTGCTCGAGCTCGGTGAGCCCGCCGCCCCGGAGGCCGAGTTCCGGCAGATCTCCGGCGGCCTGCTCGTGCAGGACCGCGACGTGTTCCAGGCCCCCGGCGATTCCCCGGAGAACTGGACGCTGGCAGCCGGTCCCGCCGCCGATGCGCAGGCGCTCGCGGACCTCGAATTCGCCTGGCGCGCGTGCCGGGCGGTGAAGTCGAACGCGATCCTGCTCGCCCGCGGCGGCGCCTCCGTGGGCGTCGGCATGGGCCAGGTCAACCGGGTCGACTCCGCTCACCTCGCGGTGCAGCGCGCCGGAGGAGAGCGGGCCCGCGGTGCGGTCGCCGCTTCCGACGCCTTCTTCCCGTTCGCCGACGGCCTCGAGGTGCTCATCGCCGGCGGGGTCACCGCCGTCGTGCAGCCGGGCGGGTCGATCCGCGACGAGGAGGTCATCGCCGCGGCCGAGGCCGCAGGACTCACGATGTACCTCACGGGTACCCGCCATTTCTTCCACTGATCCTCAGTCCGCGGCCTCGGCGCCCCGCACCCGCGCCGAGGCGCGGGCCCGGGCGGCGGATGCCGGGGCTCGGCACGCCGCGCGCAGCGCCCACGTTCCGGTGCACGCCGCCCCCGGGGACACCGGGGCGGCCCGGCACGCGGCGGCGAGTGGCGATCCGGCACGACGGCATGCGGTGCGACGCCCGCCCCTGCGCCGCACCTCGAAGGGCCGCAACCCGATCGCGAAGCGCTGGATCTACTGGCGCCGCCGGTACTCGAACCCGACCCGCCGGGACTGGCTGCTCCTCATCTGCCTGCTGTGGATCCTCGCGTCCGCGGCGCTGAGCCTCGTCGACTTCCGGCTCGGCGGGATCGCGCTGGCGGCCTGTCCGCTCGCGCTCGCGGGCCTGCGCGCGATGCCGTCGCCGTGGGGCGAGATCTGGATCAACCGCTCCCGGGGCGTCGACATGGCCACGATGGTCCTCGTCGCCGTCCTGCTGCTCTCCCTCACCGTCACCGTCCCCAACGTCTGAGCGGTGCCCGGGATCGACTGTTTACAGCCGCCCGCATCCGATGTCAGGATGAATGCGTGGGCGGGGGGACCCCCGCCTGATCCCGACAGCGAAGGAGAATCACCATGGGACTCGGAGACCTGGGAAACAAGGCACAGGACGCTCTCAACACCGAGAAGGGCGAGCAGATCAGCGATCAGGGCATCGACAAGGCGCACGACGCGGCCTCCGGTGTGGGCGGCGGCAAGTTCGACGACCAGATCCAGCAGGGCCGCGACGCCGCCGACCAGCGCGTGGGCGACGACGGCGCCGACGAGAAGTGACGTTCCACCACTGACCCCCACCGCGTGAGCGCCGCCGGCGGCGGATCTGCGGACGTTCAGGGCCGGCACCCGAGAGGTGCCGGCCCTGAGCTGTGTCCGCGCCTCAGCTGATCTTCTCGACCGGGGCGTAGCGCATGAGGAGGCGCTTGGTGCCCTCCGAGCCGAAGTCCACGGTGGCGACGGTCTTGTCCCCGGCCCCGGCGACCTCGACCACGGTGCCGAGTCCGAAGGAGTCGTGGGAGACCTTGTCGCCCGGCTCCACCTGCGGCACCTCGCGGTTGGGGCGGATCCGGTTGGGGAACCCGCCCGGGGACGTCCCGGCGCGCGCCCCGCCGCGGCGACCGCCGCGGGAGCCGGACGCCCCGGACCCGTTCGCCGGGGAGCCCGCGCCGCCGGAGCGGGAACCGGGGGACCAGGCGCCGGAGAAAGCACGGTCGGCTCCGGAGGTGTTCAGCGATCCCGTGCTCTCCCAGTCGACGAGCGAGTCGCCGAGCTCGCTGAGGAAGCGGCTGGGCGGGTTGTACGTCGGCTGGCCCCACATGCTGCGGGTCTCCGCGCGGGACAGGAAGAGCTTCTGCCGGGCCCGGGTGAGGCCGACGTAGGCGAGGCGGCGCTCCTCGGCGAGCTCCGCGCTCGTGTTGAAGGACCGCTGGTGCGGGAACGTGCCGTCCTCGAGCCCGGTGAGGAACACGACGGGGAACTCGAGCCCCTTGGCGGTGTGGAGGGTCATGAGCGTGACCTCGCCGACGTCCTGATCCGGGATCTGGTCCGCGTCGGAGGACAGGGACACCTGCTCGAGGAACTCGTCGAGCGTGCCCTCGGGATTCGTCCGGCCGTAGTCCTCGGCGACCGCGACGAGCTCGGCGAGGTTGTCCACCCGCGACTCGTCCTGCGGGTCGGTGCTGCGGTGGAGCTCGGCGAGGTAGCCCGTCTGCTCGAGCACGGACTCGAGGATGCGCGACACCGGGGCGCCCTCCGCGGTGGTGCGGAGGTCGGCGAGCAGCTCGCGGAACCGGGTGATCGGGCCGAGCGAGCGGCTCGACAGGCCCGGGGCCTCCTCCGCGCGGTCGAGGGCGGCGGCGAAGCTCATCCGCTCGCGCTCGGCGAGCGCTCCGACGAGCGCCTCGGTGCGGTCGCCGATCGAGCGCTTGGGGACGTTGAGGATGCGGCGCAGGTTGACGTCGTCGTCGGGGTTCGCGATGACCCGCAGGTAGGCCAGCGCGTCCTTGATCTCCTTGCGCTCGTAGAAGCGGGTGCCGCCGACCACTTTGTACGGCATGCCGGCACGCATGAGCGCGTCCTCGATCGCGCGGGACTGCGCGTTCGTGCGGTAGAACACCGCGAAGTCGCCGTAGGTCAGGGAGTCGGAGTCCATGAGGGTGTCGATCCGCTCGGTGATGAAGCGGGCCTCGGCCTGCTCGGACTCCGCGACCCAGCCGGTCACCGGCTCCCCGGGGCCGGCGTCGGTCCACAGGCGCTTGTCCTTGCGGTCGTCGTTGTGGGAGATCACCGCGTTCGCCGCGGACAGGATGTTCTGGGTGGAGCGGTAGTTCTGCTCGAGGAGAATGACACGGGCCTGCGGGAAGTCCTCCTCGAACTCGACGATGTTGCGCACCGTCGCGCCGCGGAAGGCGTAGATCGACTGGTCGGCGTCGCCGACGACGGTGAGCTCCGCGGTGGGTGCGGGGAGGTCCGCGCCGGCGAGCTCCCGGATGAGCCGGTACTGCGCCGGGTTCGTGTCCTGGTACTCGTCGACGAGGATGTGCGCGAAGCGCGCTCGGTAGTTCGCCGCGATGTCGGGGAACGCGTCGAGCAGGTGGACGGTCTCCATGATGAGGTCGTCGAAGTCGAAGGCATTGGCCAGGCGCAGGCGCTCGGAGTAGCGGCGGTAGATCTCCGCGAGCGCCTGCTCGGAAGGATTGTTCTCCTGCGCTCGGGAGGCGTAGTCGTCCGCGGTGAGGAGGTCGTTCTTGAGGTTGGAGATCCGGTGCTGCAGGGAGCGCGGGGTGAACTTCTTCGAGTCGAGGCCGGCCTCGCGGACGCACTGCGTGATGAGGCGCAGGGAGTCCTGGGAGTCGTAGATCGTGAAGTTCGACTTCATCCCCAGGGCCTTGGCCTCACGGCGCAGGATCCGCACGCACGCGGAGTGGAAGGTCGAGATCCACATCCCGCGGGCGGCCGGCCCGACGAGCTCGGTGATCCGCTCGACCATCTCCTTGGCGGCCTTGTTCGTGAAGGTGATCGCGAGGATCTGGCCGGGGTGGGCGCGCCCGGTGCGCAGCGCGTAGGCGATCCGGCGGGTGAGCACGGCGGTCTTGCCCGAGCCGGCGCCGGCGACGATGAGGAGGGGGGAGCCGGTGTGCTCGACGGCGGCGAGCTGCTGCGGATTGAGGCCCTCGACGAGAGCGGCCGCGGTGGCCGGAGCGGCAGGGCCGGGGGCGGCGGGCTCCTGGGCCGAGGGGCCCGCGGGGGCACCGGCGGATGCGGCGGTGCTGGACGGCTCGGACGCGGGCGGAGCGTTGAGGAACTCGAACGGTGAAGTCATGGTGACACGCAATCTACCTGGCGGTGCGGACACGGGCGAGGTCGGCCGCCGCGGGCCGGCGGACGCGAAGCGACCGGGGACCGCGGCTGCGGTCCCCGGTCGTGGGCCGGGACGGACGGGCGATCGGGCAGGACCCGTCCACCGGGCGAGGGATCAGACGAAGACGGCGACGGCGACGGCGATCACCGCGGCGCCGAAGGTCAGGTGCGCCATCGCGGCCGAGGGGTGCACGACCGGGGCCGGCGGTGCGGTGTCGCCGGCGTAGCCGTCGGTGCGGGCCGGGGCGCCGGCACCGGCGTGGGCACGGGCCGCCTTCTCCTTGCGGGCGCCGATGAACGCGAAGACGGCGACGAGGATCGCGAGGACGAGCTTGATGCCGATCTTCATGTGGTTGATCTCCACGCCGTCGGTGAATTCGAGGACGGTGACGAGGAGCAGCCCGGTGACGAGCTGGAGGTAGGCGCCGTGGAGCATTCCGGACACGACTCGCGGCGCGCGCAGATTGGCGAAGTACGAGCCGATGATGATCGCCATGCCGAGCAGGTGGATGAAGACGAGAAGATCGCGAAGAATTTCCATAGGATCAACCTTAGTGGCAATAATGGTGGCTCCCGGCACGGGGTCGTCGCTGTGCCGATCCGCCTTGGTGTAATGGCAGCACGCCGGCCTTTGGAGCCGTGCAGTCTAGGTTCGAGTCCTAGAGGCGGAGCGACGTCCGGCAGGCCGGTCGCCACCGTAATTCTCTGTGCAGAGGAGCCCTCTTCCATGACTCAGCACCGCCCCGCAGCGGTCATCGTCCTCGCCGCCGGCGAGGGCACCCGGATGAAGTCCGCGACGCCCAAGGTCATCCACCCGATCGGGGGGCGGTCCCTCCTCCACCACGCCATCAACGCCGCCGCCGGCACCGCCCCGGAGCACCTCGTCGTCGTGCTCCGCCACGCCCGCGACCAGGTGGCCGAGCACGTGGCCGGGATCGCCGAGGTCATCGACCGCACCGTGCTCGTCGCCGACCAGGACGACATCCCGGGCACCGGCCGGGCTACCGAGTGCGCGCTGACCCAGCTGCCCGACGACCTCACCGGCACCGTCGTCGTGACCTACGGCGATGTCCCGCTGCTCACCGCGCACACGCTGAGCACGCTCGTCGAGCACCACGAGGAGCACCGCGGCGCCGTCACCGTGCTCTCCGCGCAGGTCGCCCGCCCCCGCGGCTACGGGCGGATCGTGCGCGACGCCGCCGGCGACCTCGAGCGGATCGTCGAGGAGAAGGACGCCGACGAGCAGCAGAAGCGCATCACCGAGATCAACTCCGGCATCTACGCCTTCGACGCCGCCGTGCTGCGTGAGTCGCTCGCGCAGGTCGGGACCGACAATGCGCAGGGCGAGAAGTACCTCACCGACGTCATCCAGATCGCCCGCGGCTCCGGCGCCCGGGTCGCCGCGCTCACCACCGAGGACGTGTGGCAGGTCGAGGGCGCGAACGACCGCGTGCAGCTCGCCCAGCTCGGCCGCGAGCTCAACCGGCGCATCGTCGAGGACTGGATGCGCGCCGGGGTCACCGTCATCGACCCCGACACCACGTGGATCGACTCCGACGTCACGCTCGCCTCCGATGTCACCCTGCTGCCCGGGGTGCAGCTCCACGGCGCCACCGACATCGCCTCGCACGCGGTGATCGGCCCGGACACCACGCTCACCGACACCGAGGTCGGAGCCGGCGCGCAGATCGTGCGCACCCACGGCCAGCTCGCGGTGGTCGGGGCCGGTGCGACCGTCGGCCCGTTCGCCTACCTGCGCCCGGGCACCCTGCTCGGTGCCGAGGGCAAGATCGGCACCTTCGTGGAGACGAAGAACGCGCGGATCGGCACCGGCTCGAAGGTCCCGCACCTGAGCTACGTCGGCGATGCGACGATCGGGGAGTACTCGAACATCGGCGCCTCCTCGGTGTTCGTCAACTACGACGGGGTGGCCAAGCACCACACCACGGTGGGGTCGTACGTGCGGACCGGCTCCGACACGATGTTCGTCGCCCCGGTGACGGTGGGGGACGGCGCCTACTCCGGGGCCGGCACGGTGATCCGGAAGGATGTTCCCCCGGGTGCACTCGCCATGACCGTCGCGCCACAGCGTAATGTTGAGAACTGGGTCGTCGAACAGCGACCGGGCACGCCTGCGGCGCAGGCGGCCGAAGCAGCCGCACAGGCGAAGAAGGAGTCCGACTAAGTGAACTCGATCACCACCGCGGGGGAGAAGAAGCTCGTCCTTGTCACCGGCCGCGCCAACATGGAGCTCGCCGAGCAGGTCGCCGAATGCCTCGGCACCGAGCTGCTGCCCACCGACGTCTACAACTTCGCCAACGGCGAGATCTACGTCCGGTTCTCCGAGTCCGTGCGCGGCACCGACGTGTTCGTCATGCAGTCGCACTGCTCGCCGATCAACGACTGGCTCATGGAGCAGCTGCTCATGGTCGACGCGCTCAAGCGCGCCTCGGCCAAGCGGATCACCGTCATCGCCCCGTTCTTCCCCTACGCCCGGCAGGACAAGAAGCACCGCGGCCGCGAGCCGATCTCCGCCCGTCTCGTCGCGGACCTCTACAAGACCGCCGGCGCGGACCGCATCATCACCGTCGACCTCCACACCGCGCAGATCCAGGGGTTCTTCGACGGGCCGGTCGACCACCTCGTGGCGCTGCCGATCCTCGCCGACTACGTCAAGGCCAACCACCCCGGCGACCTCGCCGTGGTGTCCCCGGACGCCGGCCGGATCAAGGTCGCGGAGAACTGGTCGGCGAGCCTCGGCGGCGTGCCGCTGGCCTTCATCCACAAGACGCGCGACATCTCCCGGCCCAATTCGACCAAGGCGAACCGCGTGGTCGGCGAGGTCGAGGGCCGCACCGCAGTGCTCGTCGACGACATGATCGACACCGGCGGCACGATCGTCCAGGCCGCCGACGCCTGCATGGAGGCCGGGGCCACCGGCGTCGTCATCGTGTCGACCCACGCGGTGTTCTCCGGCCCGGCCGTCGAGCGCCTGCGGGACTCGGTGGCCAAGGAGGTCATCGTCACCAACACGCTGCCGCTGTCCGAGGACATGAAGTTCGACAAGCTCACCGTGCTCTCCATCGCCCCGCTGCTCGCGCGCGCCGTCCACGAGGTGTTCGAGGACGGCTCGGTCACCAGCCTGTTCAACATCTGAAGCCCGTCCACCGTCCGAACCGGGCCTGCCCGGCCCGGACCTCCCCGCGGGGAGCCGCACCCGAGGCGCCCACCGGCCACCGAGCCGGCGGGTGCCTCGGCGTCGGTGGGACGGCACGGGAGTGCGGTCCGGAGGGCGCCGGCGGGCGACGAGTGGCGGCGGCGGCCCGGGAGGGACTACACTGGACGGGTTGCCTCGGCGAGGGAGGCCGGTTCCCCGGCACTCCGTTATCGACGCGGTCTTCACGTGACGGCTCGCTGAGTCGGCACCACGAGGATTGTTCGCCGTGGTGCCCACACCACTCACGAAGGAGCTTCACATGGCAGTCGACGCCAAACTCATCGCCGAGCGCCGGACCGAATTCGGCAAGGGCGCAGCCCGCCGCATCCGCCGCACCGACCGGATCCCCGCGGTCCTCTACGGCCACGGCCAGGACCCCATCCACCTCACGCTCGAGGGCCACGCCACGATGATGGCGCTCAAGACCTCGAACGCGCTGCTCGAGATCGAGAACCCCGACGCGACGAAGAACGAGCTCGCGATCGCCCGCGAGGTCCAGGTCAACCCGGTGACCCGCCACATCGAGCACGTCGATCTCATCATCGTCAAGCGCGGCGAGAAGATCGAGGTCGACATCCCGATCCACGTCGACGGCGAGGCCGCGCCCGGCACCATCGTGTCGGTCGACAACCAGACCCTCCTGGTGTCCGCCGAGGCCACCCACATCCCCGAGTACTTCGAGGTCTCCGTCGAGGGCCGCGAGGTGGGCGACCACCTCTACGCCGCCGACGTCACCCTGCCCAAGGGTGTCGAGCTCATCGCCGACCCGGAGATGCTCATCGTCAACATCTCCGCCGAGCTCTCCGAGGAGCAGCTCGAGGCCGAGCTCGAGTCCGAGGCCGTGGACGAGGAGGTCGCAGCCGCGACCGGCGCCGAGTCCGACGAGGACGCCGAGGCCGGCACCGAGGACGCCGAGGGCGATTCCGACGAGGAGAAGTCCGAGGACTGATCCCCGCGCGTGTGCGGACGGCCCGGGTCGTCCGCACGCACCGCGCCCGAGTGTGGGGCGTTCAGGGGAGAGTGGTGGCCACGACGGTCGCACTCTCCACCGGACGCCCCACAGTCATGTCCGGCCGCGGTGCGGACGGGGAGCCGGCCGGCCGAGGTGCGGGCCGGTACAGTGGGGGCGGCGATCCACGCGCACGGAGCGCGTGCGAGCAACGACGGAGGGAGAGCGGTGGCCGGCGACACGTGGCTCATCATCGGGCTGGGGAACCCGGGGCGGCAGTACGCCCGGACCCGGCACAACATCGGCCACATGGCCGCCGATGCGCTCGCCGCGCGGATGGGCGCGAGCTTCACGAGCACCCGCGCCAAGGCGGTCGCCGCGACCGGTCGGCTCGGGATGCGCGGGGGAGTGCCCGGACCGCGCGCCGTCGTGATGAAGTCGCTGACCTACATGAACGTGTCCGGGCCGCCGGTGGCGCAGCTCGCGCAGTTCCATTCGATCGACCCGGAGCGGATCATCGCGATCCACGACGACGTCGACCTCCCGTTCGACTCGATCAAGCTCAAGCGCGGCGGCGGCGAGGGCGGCCACAACGGCCTGCGCTCGATGACGCAGTCGCTCGGCACCAAGGACTACCTGCGGGTGCGCGCCGGGGTGGGACGCCCGCCCGGCCGGATGGACACCGCCGACTACGTGCTCAAGCCCTTCATCGCCGCGGAGCTCACGACCCTGCCGATCCTCGTCGACGACCTCGCCGACGCCGTCGAGCTCCTCACCGCCGAGGGCCTCGAGGCCGCCCAGCAGCGCTTCCACGGCCGCAGCACTGCTGTCTGATCCGTCGAGCCGACCCGGCAGGGTGACCCGGCCGGCCCGCCGCGTGGGATGCGGGACGGAGCGCGGTGCTCTCCCGGACCGTCATTCGAGGCCGAGCTCGCGCAGACCGTAGGGGTCGTCGCGCCGTGCCTGCTGCGCCCGGCTCCGGGCGAGCCTGCGGTTGTCCCCGCGGCCCAGCCACACCGCGGCGAGTCCGCCGCCGACCGCCCCGAACAGGTGCGCCTGCCAGGAGATGCCGGGATAGAGCGGCAGCACCCCGGTGAGCATCGACGCCCCGAACACCATGACCACGACGACGGCGACGACGGCGTACCCGATCCGGTGCGCCATCGACCGCACGACGAAGGCGCGGACGAGCAGGTATCCGAAGTACCCGAACACGAGCACCGAGGCGCCCACCGTCACCGTGCCGGGCAAGTTGACGAGCCAGGTGCCGACCCCGCCGACGAGCGCGATGAGCGCGGTGACGAGCCAGAAGCGGCGCGCTCCCTCGGCCGCGACGAGCAGCCCGAGGACGAGGAGCGGGACCGAGTTCGCGATGAGGTGGCCCCAGCCGGAGTGGAGGAGCGGCGCGAGGACGAGGCCGAAGGCGCTCGTCACGTCCCAGGAGCGGATGCCGTAGGTGTTGAAGGTGCCCGGCAGCACGAAATCGGCCGCGCGGATCACCCACATGAGGGCGAGGAGCGCGAGCGGGTGGACGAAGCGGGTCAGCGTCCGGCCGAGCTCGGCGGTCGGAGCGGAGGCGGGCGGGGACGAGGGCTGGAGCGGGCTCATGCGCCCAGTGTCCCAGAACCGCCTGAGCGTCGGATCGACAGGCACCCGGCCCTCCTGCGAGGGCCGGCGCGGAGCACACTCCGGACGACCGCCGCGGCCCCGCCCCGCGTGTGGCGCGCGCGTGCCGCGAGTAGACTGGAGCGCGTGCCTCTGACCGGAATCACCACCACCCTGCGCGCCCACCCGACCTTCGCCGACGCCGTCTCCGCGCTCGCCGACCCGAGCCACCGGGCCGGTACCATCAACGCCGTCAAGGGCCTGTGGCCGGCGCTCGTCGCCGACGCCGCGGCCGCCGGCACCGTGCTCGTCGTCACCGCCACCGGCCGCGAGGCCGAAGAGCTCGCGACCGCGCTCGCCGACCACCTGGCGCCCGACCGGGTGGCCGTGTTCCCGAGCTGGGAGACCCTGCCCCACGAGAAGCTCTCGCCGCGCTCCGACACCGTCGGCCGCCGCCTGTCCGTGCTGCGGCGGCTCGCCCACCCGCGCCCCGACGCGCCGCTGTCCGTGGTCATCGCTCCGGTCCGTGCGCTGCTCCAGCCGCTCGTCAAGGGACTCGGGGCGCTCACACCCGTCGAGCTCGCGACCGGTGACACCGTCGAGCTCTCCGCGCTCGCCGCGCAGCTGTCCGACCTCGCGTACTCGCGCGTGGACATGGTGTCCCGCCGCGGGGAGTACGCGGTGCGCGGCGGCATCCTCGACATCTTCCCGCCGACGGAGGACCACGCGCTGCGCCTCGAGTTCTTCGGCGACGAGATCGACGAGATCCGCCCCTTCGCCGTCGCCGACCAGCGCTCCCTGCCCGTCGCCGAGGGTGCCGAGTTCCGGCTCTGGGCCCCGCCCTGCCGCGAGGTGCTCCTGACCTCGGCGGTCCGCGAGCGGGCCCGCACGCTCATCCCGATCCTGCCCGCGGCCCGCGAGATGCTCGAGAAGATCGCCGACGGCATCGCGGTCGAGGGCATGGAGTCGCTCGCCCCCGTGCTCGCCGACGGCATGGAGCCGCTCATCGCCTGCCTGCCGGAGCACACCCGGATCGTCGTCACCTCCCCGGAGAAGGTCACCGCACGCGCCGAGGACCTCGTCGCCACGACGGCGGAGTTCCTCGCCGCCGCCTGGACCGGCGCCTCGGGCGGGGGCGAGGCACCGATCGACCTGTCCGCGGCGAGCTTCCGCACGCTCGCACAGACCCGCGAGGCCGCCGCCGCGATCGGCCTGCCGTGGTGGGAGGTCGGCGGGTTCGCCGTCGACTCCGAGCTCGTCGGCGACTCCGAGGTCGTCATCGACATCGACGCCCGCGCCCCGCGCGGCTACTCCGGCGAGGTCGAGGCGATCCTCGCCGACGTCCGCGCCCTCACCCACGCGTCCTGGCAGGTCTACGTCCTCACCGAGGGCAAGGGGCCCGGGACCCGGCTCGTCGAGGTGTTCACCGAGGCCGAGGTGCCCGCCGCCTTCGCCGACGACCTCGCCGCCCCCGGCACCCCGGGCACGGTGACGGTGACGACTGCCGCGGCGTACGGCGGCTACGTCATCGAGTCGGAGAAGCTCGCCGTGCTCACCGAGGCCGACGTGCTCGGCCGGGCGGCGGCCGCCTCGACGAAGGACATGCGCCGCCTGCCGGCCCGCCGCCGGCGCAACCAGGTCGACCCGCTCGACCTCAGCCCCGGGGACTTCGTCGTCCACGAGCAGCACGGCGTCGGCCGCTTCGTCGAGCTCGTGCAGCGCACCTCGGGCCGCGGGGAGGCCGCCCGCACCCGCGAGTACCTCGTCATCGAGTACGCGCCGTCCAAGCGCGGCCAGCCCGGGGACCGCCTCTACGTGCCCTCGGACTCCCTCGACCAGGTCACCCGCTACGTCGGCGGGGAGAGCCCGAGCGTCAACAAGATGGGCGGCTCGGACTGGTCGAAGACGAAGGCCCGCGCCCGCAAGGCGGTCAAGGAGATCGCCGGCGAGCTCATCCGCCTCTACTCCGCCCGCCGCGCCACCCGCGGCTTCGCGTTCTCCGGGGACTCTCCCTGGCAGCAGGAGCTCGAGGACGCCTTCCACTACGTCGAGACCCCCGACCAGCTCACGACGATCGACGAGGTCAAGGCCGACATGGAGAAGGAGATCCCGATGGATCGCCTGATCTGCGGCGACGTGGGTTACGGCAAGACCGAGGTCGCGGTGCGCGCGGCGTTCAAGGCGATCCAGGACGGCAAGCAGGTCGCCGTCCTCGTGCCGACCACGCTGCTCGTCCAGCAGCACCTCGGGACCTTCGCCGAGCGCTACTCCGGCTTCCCCGTGAGCGTCGGGGCGCTGTCGCGCTTCCAGACCTCGGCGGAGAGCCAGAAGGTCAAGGACGACCTCGCCGCCGGCACCCTCGACGTCGTCATCGGCACCCACCGGCTGCTCTCCGGCGAGGTCCGGTTCAAGGACCTCGGCCTCGTCATCATCGACGAGGAGCAGCGGTTCGGCGTCGAGCACAAGGAGACCCTCAAGGCGCTGCGGACGAACGTCGACGTGCTCGCGATGAGCGCCACCCCGATCCCGCGCACCCTCGAGATGGCCGTCACCGGGATCCGCGAGATGTCGACGCTGGCGACCCCGCCGGAGGAGCGCCACCCCGTCCTCACCTATGTGGGCCGCTACGAGGACCGGCAGGTCACCGCCGCGATCCGGCGCGAGCTGCTGCGCGAGGGCCAGGTGTTCTACATCCACAACCGGGTGCAGGACATCGAGCGGGTCGCCGGCCACCTCGCCGAGCTCGTGCCCGAGGCGCGGATCGCCGTGGCCCACGGCAAGATGAGCGAGGCGCGCCTCGAGCAGGTCATCGTCGACTTCTGGGAGAAGCGCTTCGACGTGCTCGTGTGCACGACGATCGTCGAGACCGGGATCGACATCGCGAACGCGAACACCCTCATCGTCGACCGCGCCGAGCGGATGGGGCTGTCCCAGCTCCACCAGCTGCGCGGCCGGGTGGGCCGCGGCCGCGAGCGCGCCTACGCCTACTTCCTCTACCCGCCCGACCACATGCTCACCGAGACCGCGCACGACCGGCTGCAGACGCTCGCCTCGCACACCGAGCTCGGCGCGGGCATGCAGGTGGCGATGAAGGACCTTGAGATCCGCGGTGCGGGCAACCTGCTCGGCGGCCAGCAGTCCGGGCACATCGAGGGTGTGGGCTTCGACCTCTACGTCCGGCTCGTCGGCGAGGCGGTCGCGAACTTCCGCGGCGACGGGCCCGTCGAGGAGCCGGAGATGCGCGTCGAGCTGCCGATCGACGCCCACCTGCCCACCGACTACGTCTCCCACGAGCGGCTCCGGCTCGAGGCCTATCGCAAGCTCGCCGCCGCGGCGAAGGAGGAGGAGATCGCCGAGGTGCTCGCCGAGCTCACCGACCGCTACGGTCCCTACCCGGCCTCCGTCGAGGTGCTCGCCGACATCGCGCGGCTGCGGATCCGCGCGCGGGCGTCCGGGGTCGCCGAGATCGTGGCGCAGGGGAACTTCATCCGCTTCGCCCCCGTCGAGCTCGCCGACTCCCAGCTCGTCCGCCTCAAGCGCCTCCACCCGAAGTCGCTCGTCAAGCCTGCGATCCGCTCGATCCTCGTGCCCAAGCCGCAGGCCGGCACCGGGTTCGACAAGCGGGACATGACCGACACCGAGCTCATCGGCTGGGTCACCGGCTTCCTCGACCAGATCCTCCCCGCCCCGGACCCGGCGCCCGCCCCGGATGCGGCCGAGGTGCCCGCCGGGACCGCCGAGGCGTCTGCCGGGACCTCCGCCGGGTCGGCCTGACATGGAGTGGGAGCGGCCGGACACGAGCACCCTCGCACCCGCCGAGGTCACGGCCTACATCCGCGCCCGCTGCCCGTGGGCGGCCGCCCACACGCACACGAGCCTGCAGAAGTACCTGCTCGAGGAGACCCACGAGCTCATCGCCGCGCTCGACGCGCACGCGGCCGCCGGGACCCCGGTGACCCGGGCCGAGGTCGTCGCGGAGCTCGGCGACGTCCTCTACCAGGTGCTGTTCCACGCTGCCCTGCTCGATGCCGCCGACGGTGACGATGACGGCGGTGAGGCGAACGGTGACGATGGCGTCGGTGACAGCAACGGCGCTGCGGGTGACCTTCTCCCGGCGACCGCGCTCCGCGGGGAGCCGGCCGCACCCCGTGCGATCGACGAGGTCGTCGCCGGGCTGACCGCCAAGCTCATCCGCCGCCATCCCCACGTCTTCGACTCCGACGGCCCCGTCGATCTCCGGGAGGTCGAGCGCCGCTACGAGGCGGTCAAGGCCGCCGAGCGCGCCGCGGCCGGCGCAGCGGGGGAGCAGCCTGCGCACCCTACCCCGGGTCCCGGGGCAGTGCCCCCGGCAGGGGCGGCGACGAGCGATCGGGCGGAGCAGGCGCGCGCCTCGTTCGCCTCGGTCCCGGTGACCCTGCCCGCGCTGACCCGCGCCCAATCCGTGCTCGGCCGCATCGACCGCCTCGAGCTGCCCGTGCCGGACGCTCCGGGCGCTCAGGTCGAGGCCGCCGCGATCGGTGCCGAGCTGTTCGACCTCGCCGTGCGCGCCCAGGCCGCCGGCATCGATGCCGAGGCCGCGCTGCGTGGGGTAACCTCCGAGGTGGAAGCGGCGGCGATCCGCGCTGCCGCCCGGGAGCCCCGGGGAGGAGAGCGCCCATGACGCACACCACCGAACCCGCGCTGTCGACGGCGCAGGCCTCCGCACGCATCCCCGTGCCGGGCACCTTCAACTTCCGCGATCTCGGCGGCCACCTCACCCCCGACGGCCCCGTGGCCACGGGCCGTCTGTTCCGCTCCGACGGGCTGGCCCACCTCACCCCCGACTCCCACCGGATGATCGACGCGCTCGGCATCCGCTCCGTCATCGACCTGCGCGAGACCAAGGAGTCCGCCTCCGCCCCGGACGCCCTCGGTGCACCGGTGCGCCCGGCGGGCCCTGCGCTCGACCACATCCGGCTCCCGCTGTTCGGCGACCGCTACTACCCGCTCGAGGCCGACCACCCCGAGCGGCTGCAGCTGCCCGACCACTCCCTGCCGACGATCTACGCGGCCGTGGTCGAGAACTGCGGGGAGCGCATCGCCGACACGATCCGGCTGCTCGCCGACGCCTCGGCTCCGGTCCTCTTCCACTGCTCGGCCGGCAAGGACCGGACCGGGATCGTCTCCGCCTTCGTCCTCACCCTGCTCGGGGTGGACCGGGCGGACGTGCTCGACGACTACCAGGCCACCGAGCGCTACCTCGGCGCGGAGTTCCTCGAAGCGATCAGCCGCAACTTCGCGCAGGCCGGGATCGTCGCGAACCTCTCCCACACCGCCACCCAGGCGCCGCGGGAGTACATGGCGGACCTGCTCGCGCGCGTCGACGCCGAGCACGGCTCCGTCGAGTCCTATCTCACCGGCCACGGGCTCGCACCGGCGGAGATCCACCGGCTGCGCGAGGTCTGTCTGACCCACGGGTGAGCCGCGGTCTCCGGCCTGCACTAGGGTGGGCCGTGGTGGAGTTCTCCGCCGTCGAACTGTGAGCGCGACAGAGGAGCAGGCATGGCCGAAATTCTTGCAGCCAATGCACGAGAGATTCTTGATTCCCGCGGCAACCCCACCGTCGAGGTGGAGGTGCTGCTCGAGGACGGCTCGGTCGGCCGGGCCGGAGTGCCGTCGGGCGCATCGACCGGTGAGTACGAGGCCGTCGAGCTGCGGGACGGCGATCCCGAGCGCTACCTCGGCAAGGGCGTGCAGGGCGCGATCGACGCCGTGCTCGACGAGATCAACGACGCGATCGCCGGCATCGAGGCCGACGACCAGCGCCTCGTCGACCAGGTGATGATCGACCTCGACGGGACCGACAACAAGTCCCGACTCGGCGCCAACGCGATCCTCGGCGCCTCGCTCGCCGTGGCCCGGGCCGCCGCGATGTCCGCCGACCTGCCCCTCTACCGGTACCTCGGCGGGCCCAACGCCCACGTCATGCCGGTGCCGATGATGAACATCCTCAACGGCGGCTCCCACGCGGACTCGAACGTCGACATCCAGGAGTTCATGATCGCCCCGATCGGAGCGGCGACCTTCCGCGAGGCCCTCCAGTGGGGTGCCGAGGTCTACCACGCGCTCAAGGCCGTGCTCAAGAAGCGCGGACTGTCCACCGGGCTCGGCGACGAGGGCGGCTTCGCCCCCAACCTCGACTCCAACGCCGAAGCCCTCGACCTCATCATCGAGGCGATCGAGAACGCCGGCCGCCGCCCGGGCAAGGACATCGCGCTCGCCCTCGACGTCGCCTCGAGCGAGTTCTGCGAGAACGGCACCTACACCTTCGAGGGCGGGTCGAAGACCGCCGCGGAGATGACCGCCTACTACGCCGAGCTCGTCGAGAAGTACCCGCTCGTGTCGATCGAGGACCCGCTCGACGAGAACGACTGGGACGGCTGGATCGGACTCACCGACGAGCTCGGCGACGCCGTGCAGATCGTCGGCGACGACCTCTTCGTCACCAACCCGGAGCGCCTGCAGCGCGGCATCGAATCGGGTGCCGCGAACTCACTGCTCGTCAAGGTCAACCAGATCGGCTCGCTGACCGAGACCTTCGATGCGGTGTCGCTCGCGCAGACCCACCAGTACACCGCGATGATCTCCCACCGCTCGGGCGAGACCGAGGACACGACGATCGCCGACCTCGCCGTCGCGACGAACGCCGGGCAGATCAAGACCGGTGCGCCGGCCCGCTCCGAGCGCGTCGCGAAGTACAACCAGCTGCTGCGGATCGAGGAGCAGCTCGGCGACGCCGCGCGGTACGCCGGGCGTGCGGCGTTCCCGCGCTTCCGCGCCTGAGCACGGGTCCGATCGCTCGGCCCGGGTGAGTTCGCCCGGATGAGCCGGAGACGGGTCCGGGCCCGCTGAGCAGGGCCGATCCGTGCGGACACACCGGGGTCAATCCCCGTCGGGGAAGGGAAGGCAGGGCACACTGGGTGTGTCGCGCCTTCCCTTCCCCTATGTGCGATTCCCGAGGTGTCATGAGCAAGCAGCGCAGGCGAGCCAGGTCGAGACCGGCCTCTGCCGCGCCCCCGCGCAGCCGCACCGGCACCTTCCGCAGCACCCGCCCCGCCGCCGTCGCGGCCGCCGATCCCGAATCGGTCGACGTCACCGCGGCCGGCCGGCGGATCTCCCTGCGCAGCCTCATGCTCATCGCCGTCGCGGTGGTGCTCGTGCTGATGTTCGCCCCGAGCATCAGCACCGGGATCCGCCAGTGGCAGCAGATCTCCGCGCTGGAGAAGGACATCGCGACCACCGGCGAGGAGGTCGAGCAGCTCAAGGACAAGCAGGAGCAGCTCCACGACCCGCGCTACATCGAGCGCGTGGCGCGGGAGGAGCAGTTCTACGTCAAGCCGGGGGAGGACGCCTACATCGTCGTCGACGACACCGTCGGCGACACCACCGCGGAAGGCGCCTCGACCGACGCCTCCGGCGACCGCGTCGACCGTCCCGTCCGGTCCCAGCCCTGGTACATCGAGCTCCTCGACTCCCTCAGATCCGTGGGCTACGCGACCAAGGAATCCGCCCCGCCGGAGGAGACCGAGCGCGGGAGCGGCGACGAGGAGCGGGACGCGGCCGCCGCGCGACACAGCACCGAGACCGGAACCGAGGACAGCCGATGATCACCCCGTGCACCACTGCCGACACCGCCACGATCCGCGAGCAGCTCGGCCGGATGCCGCGCGGCGTCGTGGGAGTCGCCGCCCGGTCGGCGGCCGGCGAGCCGCTCGTCGTCGCCACCGCGCCGCGCCTCGAGGACGGCACGCCGTTCCCCACCACCTACTACCTCACCCACCCGGACTACGTCGCCGAGTGCTCGCGCCTCGAGGCCTCCGGGGTGATGGCCGAGTGGACCGCCGAGGTCGCCGCGGACGAGGACCTCGCCGCCGCCTACCGGGCCGCCCACCGCGCCTACCTCGCCGCTCGCTCGCGGATCGGGAAGGATGCCGGGCTCGCCGAGGTCGAGGAGATCAGCGACTTCTCCGCCGGCGGCATGCCCACCCGCGTCAAGTGCCTCCATGCGCTCGTCGGCCACGCGCTCGCCGCCGGCCGCGGCGTCAACCCGATCGGCGACCGCGCCCTCGACCTCCTCGAGGGCGTGCCGAAGCCCGCCTGAACCCGCCCGGACGCCGCACGCGGCACGGGCCGGCGGCACCCGCGCCGCCTGCATCCGCAGGCCCCCGCCCGGCTCGGACCGGACGCCGACTATCCTAGAGTGAAGCCATGACACGTGTAGCCGCCTACGACTGCGGAACCAACTCCCTGCGCCTCCTCGTCGCCGACATCACCGGCGACCGGATCACCGAGCTCGCCCGGGAGACGACCATCGTGCGCCTCGGCCAGGGCATCGACGCGACCGGCGAGTTCGCGCCCGAGGCGCTCGCGCGGACCTTCGCCGCGTGCGAGGAGTACGCCGCGATCGTCGGACCGCTGGCCCCGGAGGCGCAGCGCTTCGTCGCCACCTCCGCCAGCCGCGACGCCGGCAATCGGGAGGAGTTCTTCACCGGGGTGCGCGAGCGCCTCGGCCTCGATGCCGAGGTCATCACCGGCCGGGAGGAGGCCGAGCTGTCCTACCTCGGCGCGGTATCGGGAGTCGCGGACGCGTCGACCACGGCGCCCTACCTCGTCATGGACCTCGGCGGGGGATCGACCGAGCTCGTCCTCGGCACCGACACGGTCGAGCAGGCCTTCAGCATGGACATCGGCTCGGTGCGCCTCACCGAGCGCCACCTCCGCTCCGATCCGCCCACGGAGGGCGAGGTCGCAGCCGCGCTCGCCGACATCGACGCCGCGTTCGCCGAGGCCGAGCAGCACGTCGACGTGTCCCGCGCCCGGACCTTCGTCGGCGTCGCCGGGACCATCACGACGATCACCGCTGCCGCTCTCGACCTCCCGGCCTACGACCGCGAGGCCATCCATGGAGCCGAGCTCACCGCCGAGCAGACCGCGGACACGACGCAGCGGCTCCTCGGGATGACCAGCGAGGAGCGCGTCGGGCTGCCGTACATGCATCCGGGCCGTGCCGACGTCATGGGCGCCGGCGCCCTGATCTACGCCCGGCTGGTCGAGCGGATCGGGCGGCGCGTCCGGGACGCCGGCGGCGAGCTGCGGATCCTCACGAGCGAGACCGACATCCTCGACGGCATCGCGCTGGGCCGGGCGCGCGACGCCCAGGCCTGAGATGACGCGGGTTCCGGTGGACGGCGCGCGGGCGCCTGGCGCGGTGCGCGGTGCACTCGGCGGGGTGTGCGCGCTCGCGCTGCTCCTCGGGGGGCAGGTGCCTGCGCTCGCCGTCGCCGGCGAGGTGCCCGGTCAGCGTGCGACGGCCACCTCGGCGGCGTTCCCGACCTCGGCCGCGGTGCCTTCTGCCGCCGCGATGCCCACCTCGGTGGCCGCACCCGGCACCGGGGTCGCCCCGCCGGAGACCGCGGTCGAGCCCGAGCCCGCACCGGAGGAGTCGGCTCCCGGCACCGCACCGGGCGGCGGCCCCGCGGCCGGCCCGGGCCAGTGGTTCATCGACGACTACGGCATCGACACCCTGTGGGAGCAGACCACCGGTGACGGGGTGACCGTCGCCGTGATCGACTCCGGGGTCGACGACTCGCACGAGAACCTCACCGACACCGTGCGCGATGCCCGCGACTTCAGCGGCTCGGGCACCGACGGCCGCATCCCGATCGGACCGGAGGCCAATCAGCACCACGGCACGGCGGTGGCCGGGGTCATCGCCGGCAACGGCGACGGGGCCGGGCCGACGGGGGTGGCCCCGGACGCGGAGCTCCTGTCCGCCTCGATGTGGCTGGGCTCCGGCCTGCCCGAGGGCGCGAAGTCCTCCCGCGAGCAGGCCGTCGACGCGATCCGCTGGGCCGTGGACAGCGGCGCCTCGGTCATCAACATGTCGCTCGGCTGGGACGACCCGGCCTGGCCCGAGTCCTGGGACGAGGTCTTCGCCTACGCCTACAGCAAGGACGTCGTCATCGTCGCCTGCGTCGGCAACAGCTCGCAGGGTGCGACCCAGGCGTGGTCCCCGTCCACCGTCCCCGGGGTCGTCGGGGTCGGTGGCCTGGGCCAGGACGGTCAGGTGCGCCACCCCTCGACCGCACCCGGCACCGCCGTGGACGTCATGGGCCCGGCCGAGGAGATCCCCGTCCCCTTCCACACCGGCGGCTACGCGCAGGCCGCCGGCTGCTCCTTCGCCGCCCCCGTGGTGTCCGGCGTCGTCGCACTGCTCCGCAGCGCGCACCCCGAGCTCAGCGCGGACGAGGTCGTCGCCGCGCTGGAATCGACGGCCACCGCGGTGCCCGGCCACGACGGGCGCAGCACTCCGGAGTCACCGGACCCGGTGATCGGCTGGGGGAGGATCCAGCCGGTGTCCGCACTCGAGTCCGGACCGCCCGCCGAGGTGCCCGTCGCGGCCGAGGAGCTCGCCTCCTGGGTGCATATGCACCGGCAGGCACCTGCCGAGGACGATGCGGGTCTCTCCGCATCCGCAGGCGGGCCCGAATCGCAGGCCGCGACCGAACCCGGTGGTGCGCGGCCCGCGGCCCGCACCCCCGTGCTCGGACCGGTCGTGCTCATCACCGGGGGCGTGACCGCCCTCGTGCTCGCCGCGCTCGCCCTCGTCCGGGCCCGCCGCGCCGCCCGGGCGACAGCCCCCGCGGAGTCCGCGGACGGCCCGGCAGACGATCCCGGGGAGGACCCTGCAGACGGCCCCGGGGAGGGCCGTGGAACCCGGTAGTGAAAGTTTTCACAAAGCGTTAGCATGAGGACATGGCTTTGATCAGAAACAGCAAACTGCGTCCTCGTATCCTCATCGTCGGCGGCGGCTCCGTGGGCCTGCTCGCTGCTCAGCACCTGCTCAAGAACCTGGGCCGGGGAGAGGCGACGGTCACCGTCGTCGACCCGAACCCGTACATGACCTACCAGCCGTTCCTCCCGGAGGTCGCCGGCGGCAACATCGAGCCGCGCCACGCCGTCGTGCCGCTGCGCCGCAACCTCAAGGGCGCGGAGGTCATCACCGGGGCCGTCACCCGCATCGACCACGCTGCGAAGTTCGTCGTCGTCGAGCCCGAGGGCGATGAGCCGTTCGAGCTCGACTACGACCAGATCGTGCTCGCCGCCGGCTCCGTCGCCCGCACCCTGCCGATCCCGGGTGTGGCCGAGGAGGCCATCGGCCTCAAGCGCATCGAAGAGGCCGTCGCGCTGCGTGACCACGTCCTCAACCGCATCGGCGAGGCGTCCCTCATGGAGAACGACGAGCAGCGCCGCCGCGCCCTGACCTTCGTCTTCGTCGGCGGCGGCTTCGCCGGCATCGAGGCGCTCGCCGAGCTCGAGGACCTCGCCCGCTCCGCCGTGGGCCAGTACGAGACCCTCACCGAGGCCGACCTCCGCTTCGTCCTCGTCGAGGCGATGGGTCGCGTCATGCCCGAGGTCGGGGAGGCCCAGGCCCGCTGGGTCGTCGATCACCTGCGCGAGCGCGGCATCGACGTCTACCTCGAGACCTTCCTCCAGGACTGCACCGACAAGCACTGCAAGCTCTCCAACGGCGAGGAGTTCGACGCCGACACCATCGTGTGGAGCGCCGGCGTCAAGGCCAACCCGGTCCTCGTCGACTCGGACCTGCCGATCGACGAGCGCGGCCGCGTGACCGTGCGCGCCGACCTCCGGGTCGAGGGCGAAGAGGGCGTCGTCGACGGCGCCTGGGCGGCCGGCGACAACGCCGCCGTCCCGGATCTGTCCGGTGGGGGAGTCGGCGGCTTCTGCGTGCCGAACGCGCAGCACGCCGTGCGCCAGGCCCCGGTCCTCGCCGCGAACCTGCTCGCCGCGCTGCGCGGGGAGACCGAGTTCCAGCAGTACTTCCACAAGACCATCGGCTCCGTGGCGGGTCTCGGCCCGTACAAGGGCGTGTCGCAGATGGGCAACTTCGAGGCACGCGGCCTGCTCGCGTGGCTCATGCACCGCGGCTACCACGGCTACGCGATCCCGACCGTGGACCGCAAGGCCCGTGTGTTCGGCAACTGGGCGCTCAACCTCGTCTTCGGACGCGACTCGATGCCGCTCAAGGATCTCGACGTGCCGCGCAAGGCCTTCGTCGAGGCCGCGCACTCGAAGCCGGCTCCCAAGAAGGAGCCCGCGAAGGCCTGATCACCCCGGCCTGCCGGCCCACGTGACCGACACCGCCGCGCCCCGCCTCGGACTCCGAGGCGGGGCGCGGTGCGTCTGCGCTGCGGTGGTGCGGGTCGACGGAGGGTGCGACTCTCAGTCGCACCCTGTGTAGGCTGAGATCACCGGCTCCGCGCGGTGGTGATGCACACCCGGAGCCTGCGCCCTCGTAGCCCAATCGGCAGAGGCAGCCGACTTAAAATCGGTTCAGTGCGGGTTCGAGTCCCGCCGGGGGCACCCGTTTCATGAGTCGCGTCCTCACCCTCCGGGCGCGGGCGATGAGCCCCCAGCCGGGCACGACCCCCGCGGCCAGCATTTTGATGTCGCAGGCCACGGCGATGGACTGCGGGGTGCCGGCGTGTGCTCAGTCCTGCGGGCCTCCGCAGTCGGGGAACGCCGGGCCGCTCGGTTCGTGGGCGGAGTACGCGGCGAGGAACGCACCGGCGATGATCGAGTAGCCCTCGGCGTTGGGATGCAGGCCGTCGGAGAGCGTGTCCACGGTGCCGCGGAGCGGATAGCCGAGGTCGAGGTACTCGACCGCGCGCGCCTCGGCCGCGGTCCGGATCTCGTCCCCGAGCTCGTCGAGCCGCTCGGCAGGGACGTCGTCGCGGTGGAACGGCGAGGTGGCGACGATCGGGGTGTCGGGCAGCGCATCGCGCAGGCCTCCCAGGGTCCTGGCGATCGCGGCCCGCTGATCGGCGTCGGCGGAGTTCGCCGCCGTGGACACGACGACGATGTCCGGTTCCGCCTCGATCGCCTCCGGGACCCGGTCGACGTAGGCCGTGTTCGGTCGGACCCGATTGCTCACCGCGTAGCTCGAGCCGCTGACCGCGATATTGACCTCGTTCCATCCCTGCTGCCGGGCGACGATCGTCGACCAGCGTTCCGACTCGGTGTCGACGCCGGCACCGACGGTGAACGAATCGCCCATGAACACGGCGGTGGGCTCGTTGAGGCAGCCGTGTGCGGCGGTCGGGTCGCCGCTCGGCGCGCCCTCCGCGGGGCCGTCGGCCTGGCGTGGGGCACCGGAGCAGGCGGTGAGGAGGAGTGCGGCGAGCCCGGTGACGGCGAGGAGGGTGCCGCGGACCGACTGTCGGGCGGTGCGGGGATGAGTGGTGCGCGGACGAGGTGCCACCGGGCTCCTTCGGGATGCGGGCGGTGTGCTGGGCCGCTCACGATCGTACCGGCGGTCTCGGTGTCGGTCCCACCTGCCCCGGGTGACGCGGGTTCGACCGGCGGCGGGCACCTCGGGAGCGGCAGTCCGGGGGAATGACAGGACCGGGATGCTCACACTGCGGCGGTTCACTCGCAGTTCACATGCGGGTGAATAGACTGGGAACACGGCCATTCGAAGGAGAATCATGCATCCTCACCAGCGCGAGAACCTGCGCGAGTACATCGACAAGCTGCGGCTCGAGGGGTACACGGTCCAGGAAGGACACACTGCGGACCCCGACCTCATCGACCCGGGCGGCAAGGCCGTGGAGACCTGGCGCGAAGGCTACCCGTACGACGAGCGGCTCGATCGCGAATCCTACGAGATGGAGAAGTACAAGCTCCAGATCGAGCTGCTGAAGTTCCAGTACTGGGGCCAGGACAACGGCCTGCGCCACGTGCTCCTGTTCGAGGGGCGCGACGCGGCAGGCAAGGGCGGCACGATCAAGCGCTTCACCGAGCACCTCAACCCGCGTGCGGCGCGCGTCGTGGCGCTCAACAAGCCCTCGGACCGGGAGCAGGGCCAGTGGTACTTCCAGCGCTACGTCCAGCACCTGCCCACGGAGGGCGAGATCGTGCTGTTCGACCGCTCCTGGTACAACCGCGGCAACGTCGAGCGCGTCATGGGGTTCTGCTCCGACGAGGAGTACGAGACCTTCATGCGTCAGGCCCCGGTGTTCGAGCAGATGCTTCTGGACTCCGGCATCCACGTGACGAAGTTCTGGTTCTCCGTCACCCAGCACGAGCAGCGCACGCGGTTCGCGATCCGCCAGCTCGACCCGGTGCGGCAGTGGAAGCTCTCACCGATGGACCTCGAGTCCCTCGACAAGTGGGAGGCCTACACCGCGGCGAAGGAGGCGACCTTCCTCCGTACGGACACCGACTACGCGCCGTGGGTGACGATCAAGTCGAACGACAAGAAGCGCGCCCGCCTCAATGCGATGCGCTACTTCCTCAACCAGTTCGAGTACGACGGCCGCGACGACTCGGTGGTCCACCCGGCCGACGAGAAGCTCGTGCAGCGCGGACGCGACGCCGTCGGCGACTGAGCCGCAGGGCCTCGCACGGGCAGATCCTGCCCGACTGCGCGGTATCCGAAGAACGACGCGCAATTGCGCGCTTCGTCTCGGATACCGCGCAGTTCGCGTGTGGGGTGAGAGAGAATGGGGCCGGGTGACAGGGGAAAGCCACCCGACCCCACGTGTGTGTCGGCCTGCGCTCGGTCCGCGCCGCGGCCTTGGCTCAGACGGTCTCGGTGCGCTTCGCCTCGGTGCGCTCGGCCTTGCGGGCCTTCCGGCGCGCGCCCGCGCCCATGAAGCTCAGGATCAGCGGGATCAGGGCGCCGAGCAGGATGATGACGCCGACCGCGATCCCTGCATCGATCCAGAACGGGGCGGGGAACAGGCGGATGAGCGCGTCGTCGAGGTAGAACTGCCACGTCCCCTGATCGAAGAACAGGGTGTGGAAGCCGGTGAAGAACCGGTCCCAGCCGAGCACCGCGAGGACCGCGAGCGCGGTGGCGGCGACGAACGTGAGGACGGCGCCCCAGCGGATGCCGTGGCGCAGGCCCGGGCCGGTGCGGCGGGACAGGTAGAGCGCGAACACGACGCCGACGACCGCGGCGATGACGCCGACGAGGTAGAGCAGCTGGACGAGCGCCTTGACGTCGGCCATGTGCGTGATCTCCTCGGCCGCGAACACCGGCACCCCGTTGGGCAGGACGACATCGGCGAGGTAGCGGCTCGAGTCGAGGTTGTTGAGGTAGTCGACGGCATAGGAGCCGTAGTGGAGCCGGTCGTCGGAGGTGAAGCCGTAGTCGTCGACCGGGAACCCGGGACGGTAGAAGTACTCGAACTTGAGGAACAGGCCGGAGGCGACTGCGCGCACCGCGATCGCGGCGAGGACGAACGGCATCGCGAGCGTGATCCAGATCGTGCCGATGACGTCGAGCGCACCGAATCGGCCGGTGCCGGGCACGTCGACCTCGCGCGAGCGGTCTCCGCGGACATCCGCAGTGCCCTTCCGGCCGGCCTTCCCGGTCTTCCCGGTCTTCCCGGCACCGCTCGTGCCCGCCGCCGAGGCGCCTGCGCCGGCTGCTGTGCCGCCGCCGAGGATCGCCCACTCCTCATCGGAGAGCAGCGCCGGCTTCCCGGAGCCCGCGCCCGTGTCGGCACTTGCCTGGGCAGGCTTCGCCGCGGTGTCGGTGCCGGCCGAGCGTGCCGGGGTCTCCCGGGTGGGGCCGGGGTCGTCGTGGAAGGTGTCGAAGGCCTGGGTGTCCTCGAGATGCGAACCGGAGGCCCGGTCGTCGGCCGCCGGGGCGCGGGACGGTTCGGTCCCGGAGCTCAGGCGGCGCGAGAGCAGGTCATCGGAGTTCTTCGGGTCATCGGTAGCCACCCCACCATTGTTCGTCCCCGGCCCGGCCGCGCGGCGGACCGACACGCACTAGCGCCGAACTCGGGGCGCCGCTCAGCCGCCGAGGAGCACCGCGACAACGATCATCGTCGGCACGGACAGCACCGTGGTGATGAACACCGCGTCGCGGGCCAGCCGCTCGGCCTGGTTGTACTGCATCGCGTAGATGTAGACGTTCTGCGCCGTCGGCAGCGCGGAGGTCACGACGATGCCGAGCAGGTCGAGCCCGGAGTATCCGAGCAGCGGACCGCCGATCGCCCAGGCGATCGCCGGCTGGGCGAGAAGCTTGAGCACGGTGATGAGGGTGAGCTGGCGGCGCGAGCCGGGCGCCGGCAGCGTCCAGCCGTCCTTGAGGGAGATCCCGAACGCGAGCAGCGCCCCGGGCACCGCGATCGCCCCGAGCATCCCGAGCGGCTCGTGGATCACTCCGGGCAGCCGCACGCCGGCGACCGAGCACACGACGCCCACAGCGGCACCGATGACGATCGGGTTGCGGAGCACGACGACGATCGCCTTCCACCACTCCCGGGTCGCACCCGGCCGGGTCGCGTCGAGCAGCGCCATGCTCACCGGACCGAGCACGACGAGCTGGAACAGGAGCACCGGTGCGACGTAGCTGAGATCGCCGAGCACATAGGTGGCGATCGGGATGCCGAGGTTGCCGATGTTGACGTAGCCGATCGACATCGCGCTGATCGTCGACTCCCCGAGCGAGCGCCTCCGCCACCACTTCGTCACGATGAAGCCGAGCACCGCGAGGAGCACCGCCGAACCGCCCGTCGCCAGCAGCGCGGAGGAGAAGATCATCCCGACGTCGGTGTCGGCGAGGGTGACGTAGAGGAGCGCGGGGGTCGCGGCGTAGAACACGAGCTTGGCGATGACCTGCTGCCCGGACGGCCCGAGCACCCCGCTGCGGCCGAGGAGCAGGCCGGTGAGCACGACGACGGTGATGACGCCGAAGCCCTCGAGCACTCCGATCACCGCTGCCTCCTTCTCACTCCGCACTCGGCCCGCGCACGGGCCGGTCGGCCCGCCCGTGCGCCTCGGCCCACCTGCGTGCCGCGACCCAGCCTAGACCCGCAGCCGCGGAGGCGAGCGGTCGACCGCACTGCGGGCACGGTGCGCGGCCGCTGCACAGTGCCCGCCACCCGTGCCCGCCGCCCAACGGCATGACCCCGCCACCCGTGCCCGCAGCCCGTGCTCGCCGCCGGCACCTCGCGTCCCGGTAGTCTGGGAGCCGTCATGACCGAGAACCGATCGTCCCGCCCCTCCCGCCGCCGCGGCTCCCGCTCCCGGGGCCGCGGTCACCAGGAGAACGACCGCGGCCGCCGCGGCCCGCGCGAGAACCGCCGCAGCGCCGCCCTGCGCACCGCGCGCCAGGGCTTCGCCCCGCACATCACCTATCCGCCGCAGCTGCCGGTGAGCGAGCACCGCGACACCATCGCCGCGGCGATCCGTGACAATCAGGTCGTCATCATCGCCGGTGAGACCGGCTCGGGGAAGACGACGCAGATCCCCAAGATCTGCCTCGAACTCGGCTACGGCATCGACGGGATGATCGGCCACACCCAGCCGCGCCGGATCGCCGCCCGCGCGGTCGCCGCCCGCCTCGCCGAGGAGCTCGACGCGGAGCTCGGCGGGGGCATCGGCTACCAGGTGCGCTTCACCTCGCAGGTCGCCGACAGCACCCGGGTCAAGGTCATGACCGACGGCATCCTCCTCGCCGAGCTCCAGCACGATCGCCGGCTGTCGGCCTACGAGGTCATCATCATCGATGAGGCGCACGAACGCAGCCTCAACATCGACTTCCTCCTCGGCTCCCTCGCCCGGCTCCTCAAGGAGCGGCCCGACCTCAAGGTCATCATCACCTCGGCGACGATCGACCCGGAGTCCTTCGCCGCCCACTTCGACGACGCCCCGATCATCCGCGTCTCCGGCCGCACCTACCCCGTCGAGGTCCGCTACCGCCCGCTCACCGATGACATCGCGGTATCCGACGACGACGCCGACGGCCCGGGTGCCGACGGCGACTACGAGGCCGGGGCGGCGGACCAGACCGAGGGGATCCTCGCCGCGGTCGACGAGCTCCTCGCCGAACCCCCCGGCGACATCCTCGTGTTCCTGTCCGGTGAGCGGGAGATCCGCGACACCGCCGAGGCGCTCGGCAGCCACCTCGCGCGCCGCCCGCGCACCCAGCACTGGGAGGTCATCCCGCTGTTCTCCCGGCTGTCGTCCGCGGAGCAGCAGCGGGTGTTCGCCGCCCACCGGAACCCGCGCATCGTCCTCGCCACGAACGTCGCGGAGACCTCGCTCACCGTGCCCGGCATCAAGTACGTCATCGACGTCGGCACCGCCCGGATCTCCCGCTACTCCAACCGCACCAAGGTCCAGCGCCTGCCGATCGAGCGGATCTCGCAGGCGAGCGCGAACCAGCGGATGGGCCGCTGCGGGCGCACGAGCGACGGCATCTGCATCCGGCTCTATTCGGCCGACGACTTCGCCTCCCGCCCCGAGTACACCGATCCGGAGATCCTGCGGACCAACCTCGCCAGCGTCATCCTCCAGATGTGCTCCCTCGGGTTCGCCCGCACCGAGGCCGACATCACCGGCTTCCCCTTCCTCACCCCGCCCGACCCCCGCGCGGTGCGCGACGGCCGGATGCTCCTCGGCGAGCTCGGCGCGCTGCGTCACGCCGGGGACGCGATCCGGCTCACCGGGATCGGCCGGAAGCTCGCCCGGCTGCCGATCGACCCCCGGCTGGCGCGGATGCTGCTCGCCGGGGCCGAGGCGGGATGCGGCGGGGAGGTCGCCGTCATCGTCGCCGGGCTCTCCATCCAGGACCCGCGCGAGCGCCCCACCGAGGTGCGCGCCGAGGCCGATGCGCTCCACGCCCGGTTCCGCAACGAGGCGAGCGACTTCCTCTCCCTCCTCACCCTGTGGAACCACCTCCAGGACTCCGCGGCGACCCTGTCGTCCTCGAAGTTCCGCCGGCTCTGCAAGGCGGAGTTCATCAACTTCGTCCGGGTGCGCGAATGGCAGGATCTCGTGAGCCAGCTCCGCTCGCTGCTCGGTGGGGCCGGCGTCCACATCGAGCGCTCCCGGTGGCGCCCCCTCGAGGAGGACGAATCCGGTGCCGCCGGGGCGGTCGGTGCGCCTGCCGGGGACGCCGGCGGCGGACGGCTAGGCGCTCAGCAGGGTGGGAAAGCCCAGCAGGGCGGGAAGGCCCAGGGCGGGAAGACCCGGCGCGGTGGGAAGCCCCGGGGCCCCTACGACGACGAAGCGGTGCAGATCCACCGCGCGCTGCTCACCGGCCTGCTGTCGATGATCGGCGTGCGCACCGAGACCGGGCGCGGCGACCGGGCGGGCGGACGCTCCGGGCGCGGTGAGCGCGGCGGGCCGGGCCGCGAGTACCAGGGTGCGCGCGGCACCCGGTTCGCGATCTTCCCCGGCTCCGGCCTCAGCCGGTCACGGCCGGAGGTCGTCGTGGCCGCCGAGCTCGTCGAGACCTCGCGGCTGTGGGCGCGCACCGTCGCCGTCGTCGAACCCGAATGGATCATCGAGGCCGCCGGACCGCTCGCGCTGCGCCGGCACAGCGAACCCCACTGGTCGCAGCGCAGCGGTTCGGCGATGGCCTACGAGACGGTGACGCTCTACGGGGTGACCCTGAGCAGCGACCAGCGGGTGGGCTACGGGAAGATCGATCCGGTCGTGTCCCGCGAGCTGTTCATCCGCCACGCGCTCATCGACGGCGAATGGCGGGAGAGCCACGCCTTCCTCCGCCGCAACGCCGCCGCGATCGCCGAGGCCGAGGAGCTCGCCTCCCGGGTCCGCAACCGACGCCTGCTCGCCGAGGACGAGGTGCTCTTCGACTTCTACGACGCCCGCCTGCCGGAGACCGTGGTATCCGGCGCCCACTTCAACTCCTGGTGGAAGACGGTCCGGCAGGACCAGCCCGAGCTCCTCGACATCCCGGTCGAGGCGCTGCTGAGCGACGACTCCGCCCAGCTGTCCTCCCGGGCCGCCGCCGACTTCCCGCTCGAGTGGCCCCTGCCCGACGGCACCGCCGCCCGGCTGCGCTACGCCTACGACCCCGGCTCGACGTCCGACGGGGTGACCGTCGAGATCCCCGCCGACGCCCTCGAGACCGCCGATGCCGACGCCTTCACCTGGCAGGTGCCCGGCCTGCGCCACGAGCTCGTCACCGCGCTCATCCGCTCCCTGCCCAAGGCCAAGCGCCGCTACTTCGTGCCCGCCCCCGACGTCGCCTCCGAGGTCCTCGCCGGCCTCACCCCGTACGAGGGCCGGCTGCCCGAGGTGCTCGCTGCGTCGCTCACCGCCCGCGCCGGGGGAGGGGAGCTCACCGACCTCGTGCCGATCACCGTCACCGCCGACGACTTCGACCGCACCCGGATCCCGCCCCACCTCGTCATGGAGTTCGCCGTCATGCGCGGGGAGAAGGCCGTGACCCGCGACCGGGACCTCGGCGCCCTGCGCACCGCGGTCCCCGCCCCGGCACCGGCAGCCCGCGCCACCAGCACCGGGTTCGCCGAGCGCACCGGGCTCACCGGCTGGACCTTCGGGGAGCTGCCGGGGCCGATCGAGCAGGGGTCGGTGACCCTCCACCCCGGCCTCCGCGACGACGGCGACGCGGTGACGCTCACCGTGTTCCGGGACGCAGACGAGGCGCGCCGGGAGACGCAGCGCGGCATCGTCCGACTCCTCGCCCTGCGCCAGACCGAGGCGCTCGCGCACGTCACCCGCGAGCTGCCCAATGCCGACAAGCTCGTGCTCGGCGCCCACCGGACCCCGGGCCACGACCCGCTGCAGGACGCGGTTCTCGCAGCGATCGCCGGACTGCCGGCAGTGCAGGAGGACGGTCCGGCGGTGCGGACGGAAGTCGAGTTCGAAGCGCTCGCCGTGCGGGTGAACGCTGCGATCATCGCCGCCCTCGAATCGACCGCGGCGCTCGTCGCGGAGATCCTGCGGCTCGGCGACACGCTCGACCGTGCGGTGACGAAGGCCTCCTCGCTGACCCTGCTCGCCAACCTCGCCGACGTCAAGGACCTGCGCGCCGACCTGCTCGCCGCCGGCTTCGTCTCAGCGACCCCACCGGCGCAGCTGCGCCGCCTGCCGGTGTACCTCGCCGCCGCGCTGCACCGGGTGGAGAAGATGGGGGAGTCCGCCGGCCGCGACAAGCAGCTCATGGACCGCGTCCGCGCCGTCGAGGCGAGCGTGCGCACCAAGCTCACCCGGACCACCCGCCTGGAGCCCGCCCCGACCGCGCAGCTGAGCGCCCGGCTGGGGGAGGACTGGAACCGCGTGCTGTGGGACCTCCACGAGCTGCGGGTCTCCCTCTTCGCCCCGCACCTCGGCACCGCCCACACCGTGTCCGAGCAGCGCATCGCCAAGGCGCTCGCGAAGATCTGAGGACGCGCGCAACCCGCCGGCGAAGGGGGAGATCCCGCGATTCCTGCAGTCTCCCGCACAATCCGACCAGGATCCGGGGGTGGGTGCAGGAATCGCGGGACTTCCGCATCCTGCCCCGCCGGGCGCGCTCAGCCCGGGATCAGTGGCCGAAGATCAGGCGGAGGCTGATGAGCACCATGACGATGCCGATCGCGATGTCGACGATCTGCCACACCCGGGGCCGGGCGGCGTACGGGGCGAGCGCATGGGCGCCGAACCCGATCGCTGCGAACCAGGTGATCGATCCGAGGACCGCGCCGGCGGTGAACGCCCAGCGGTCCGTCCCGAGCTGGTTCGCGAGGCTGCCGATGAGGAGCATGGTGTCGATGTAGACGCCGGGATTGAGGAAGGTCAGCGTGAGCGTGGTGATGATGACGGTCCGCAGCCGCACGGAGCCCCGGGTCGCGGTGAGCCCCTCGGGCTTCGCCGCGGAGCGGAACGAGGTGTAGGCGAACCACAGCAGGTACGCCGCGCCGCCCCAGCGGAGCAGGTCGAGGAGGATCGGCGCGCGCTCGACCACCGCGCCGATCCCCGCGGTGCCGAGCACCATGAGCAGCGCGTCGGCGACCGAGCAGATGACGACGACGAGCGCGACGTACTCGCGCCGCATGCCCTGCCGCAGCACGAAGGCGTTCTGCGGGCCGACGGCGATGATGAGGGACCAGCCGGTGAACATCCCGGTGATGACATGTGTGAGCACGCAGTCGACTCTAGATCCGGCCCGGTATCAAGTGAAGCGCAAGAAAATCATCGTGATGCACAATTGCTTCATGCATGCCGATCAGCTCGCCGCTCTCCGCGCCGCCGTCGACCACGGCTCCTTCGAGGCCGGAGCCCGTGCGCTCCACATCACGCCCTCGGCCATGAGCCAGCGCATCCGCACGCTCGAGGCGGGCGTCGGCAGCGTGCTCGTCCTGCGCACCCTGCCGGTCGCCGTCACCGAGGCCGGGCAGGTCATCCTCCGCCTCGCCCGCCAGATCGACCTGCTGGAGACCGAGGCGCTGTCCCGCCTGCCCGGGCGCACCGCGGACGCGGAGAGCGGGGGAGGGTCCGAGGTGCTCGCCCTGCGGATCACCGTCAACGCCGATTCGCTCGCCACGTGGTTCCGACCGGTCTTCGACGCCGCCGCGACGTGGACGGATGCGGTGCTCCAGGTCGAGATCGCCGACCAGGACCAGGCCGACCGGGCGGTCGCCGAGGCGCAGTCGATGGGGGCGACCTCGTCGCGCGCCCGGCCCCACCACGGCTGCCGGGTCACTCCGCTGGGAGTCATGCGCTACGTCGCCGTGGCCGTGCCCGAGCTCCTCGAACGCTGTCCGGCCGGCCCCGGAGTGCCGCAGGGGCTGCACGCCGACATCCACCGGATGCCGATGGTCGACTACGGGCCCGACGACGAGCTGCAGGGGAGGTTCCTCGCCCGCTGGGATGCCGTCCGCCCGCAGCGGCGCACCCTCGTGCCGAGCTCCGCGGAGTTCCTCGCCGCTGTCGAGGCGGGGCTCGGCTGGGGCATGCTCCCCGAGCTCCAGCTCGCCGGCAGCACCGCCGAGCTCGTGCCCATCGCGGCTGCCGGCCGGAACCACATCGACGTGCCGATCCACTGGCACCGGTGGAAGATGCCCTCGGACGTGCTCGAGCGCCTCGAGACCGCAGTCGTCGATGCCGCGCGCGTGCTGCGGCCGTTCGAGGAGGGGGTGCGGCGCCGCAGGTGAACGACCGCGGGACACGGGGGATGAGACGCCGGGGTCGGGAGGCTGGTGATGCGACCCAGGGGATGAGGTGCAGGCGATGAGCGACTGCGGGCCGGGTGCCCCGTCAGGCGGGGCCGGTGAGGCCGAAGAGCAGCCAGCTCACCGGCAGCAGGGCGGCGCAGGCGAGTGCGCCGAGCGCCCAGCCCACCCGCCAGCGCCACGTCCGGCGCCGCGTGCCCACCCACAGGCACACGAGCGTGCCGAGCAGGGAGACGAAGCCGGCGAGCGTGAGGAGCACGAGCCCGACGATCGTCCACGTGTCCGTGCCGAGGCTGACGACGTAGAAGCCGATCTGCCCGATGAGCAGGGAGAACTGGACGGACAGCCACACCAGGGGGAGCGCGCCGAGCGCGGCGACGATGAGCGGCAGGCGGCGCAGCCAGCGGTCGCCGGCGGTGCGGTCGCGGGCGACCCGCGAGTACTCGGACTCTTCCATCACCGCCCACAGTAGCCGCTGACACGATAGGGTGCAGGTGACCCGGCACCCACCCGGTGCTTCAGCTTCCCGAGGAGCCGCCCGTGCGAATAGCGCTGTTCGCCACCTGCATCGTCGACGCGATGTACCCCGATGTCGCCAAGGCCACCGTGCGCATCCTCGAGCGGCTCGGCCACGAGGTCGTGTTCCCGGCCGGCCAGGCCTGCTGCGGGCAGATGCACATCAACTCCGGCAAGTTCCGCGAGGCCTACCCCGTGGTCCGCAACCACGTGGAGGCCTTCGAGGCCGAGGACTGGGACCACGCCGTCGCCCCGAGCGGCTCCTGCGTTGCGAGCCTCGGCCACCAGCACCCGATGATCGCCGAGCACAACGACGACCCGGAGCTCTCCGCGCGCGCCTCCGCCGTCGCCTCCCGCACCTACGAGCTCGCCCAGCTCCTCACCGATGTGCTCGGCGTGACCGACGCCGCCGCGCAGCTCGGCTCGTACTTCCCGTACTCCGTCGTCCACCACAGCTCCTGCCACGGCATGCGCCTGCTCCGGCTCGGCGACCGGCAGCTCGACCTGCTCCGCAGCGTCGAGGGGGCGACCGTGGTGGAGCCGGAGCACCCGGATGCGTGCTGCGGGTTCGGCGGCACGTTCTCGGTGAAGAACCCCCAGGTGTCCGCGGCGATGCTCAGCGACAAGGTCGACGCGCTCGTCACCACCGGGGCCTCCGTGTGCTCCGGCGGGGACGCCTCGTGCCTCATGCACATCGGCGGCGGGCTGCAGCGCACCCGCGAGCTCATGCCCGCTCAGGCCGGCGTGCCGCGCACCGTCCACCTCGCGGAGATCCTCGCCTCGACGAAGGAGGACCCGCTCGTGCTCGAACCCCTGGACGCCCCCGCGTCCCGGACACCGGCGCGGAGCAGCCGCGCCTCCCGGCTGCGCGCGGCGCTGAGGAGCACACCGACCGACCGGACGACGGGAGCCCTGCGATGAGCGTCACCCACCTCGGCATGCCGACCGTGCCCGGCAAGGGCAACATCGTCGAGCCCTCGCCGTTCCCGCAGGTCGCCGAGCTCGAGCTCGGCAAGATCCAGATGCGCACGAACCTGGCGCGGGCCACCTCGACGATCCGCGGCAAGCGGCTCGCCCGCGTCGCCGAGGTGCCGAACTGGGAGGAGCTGCGCGACCACGGCTCGGCGGTGAAGACCGCGGTCATGGACCGTCTGCCGGAGCTCCTCGAGCAGTTCGAGCACAACGTCACCGCGCGCGGCGGCCACGTCCACTGGGCGCGCGACGCCGACGAGGCGAACGCGATCATCGCCCGGCTCGTCGAGGAGCACGCCCCGGTGCTCGACACCGGCCGGCGCGAGGTCATCAAGGTCAAGTCGATGGCGACGCAGGAGATCGGCCTCAACGAGCACCTCGAGGAGATCGGGATCGACGCCTACGAGACCGATCTCGCCGAGCTCATCGTGCAGCTCGGCCACGACCGGCCCAGCCACATCCTCGTCCCCGCCATCCACCGCAACCGCCGGGAGATCCGCGAGATCTTCCTGCGCGAGATGCCCGACGTCGATCCTGATCTCACCGACGACCCGACCGCGCTCGCCGAGGCGAGCCGCAAGCACCTGCGCCGCAAGTTCCTCTCCACCCCGGTCGCGGTGTCCGGGGCGAACTTCGGCATCGCGGAGACCGGCACCCTGTCCGTCGTCGAGTCCGAGGGCAACGGCCGGATGTGCGTGACCCTGCCCGAGACCCTCATCACCGTCATGGGGATCGAGAAGATCCTGCCGCGGTTCGCCGACCTCGGCACCTTCATGCAGCTCCTCCCGCGCTCCTCGACGGGCGAGCGGATGAACCCCTACACCTCGTTCTGGACCGGCGTGACCCCTGGCGACGGACCGCAGAACGTCCACGTCGTGCTCCTCGACAACGGCCGCACCCGCGCCCTCGCCGACGAGCACGGCCGGCAGGCCCTCCACTGCATCCGCTGCTCGGCATGCATGAACGTGTGCCCGGTCTACGAGCGCACCGGCGGGCATGCCTACGGCTCGGTGTACCCCGGGCCGATCGGCGCGATCCTGTCCCCACTGCTCACCGGCACCGACGCCGGGGCCAACGACACCCTGCCGTACGCCTCGAGCCTGTGCGGGGCCTGCTACGACGCCTGTCCGGTGAAGATCGACATCCCGCAGATGCTCGTGCGCCTGCGCAACGAGGACACGGAGACGAAGGCCCGGAAGACCGGTCGGCTGCCCCGCACCCAGCTCGACGCCGCGCTCACCGCGGCCTCCTGGGTGATGTCCGACGGCCGCCGGATGGCGGTCGCGGAGAAGAGCCTGCCGCTCGCCCACCTGCTCACCGGCTCCGAGGGCATCCGCAGCCTGCCCGGCGTGGCGGGGAAGTGGACGCACTCGCGCACCCTGCCGCAGCCGCCCGAACAGTCGTTCCGGTCCTGGTGGAAGAAGGAGCGTGGCACCCGATGAGCCCGCAGACCGCCCGCGCCGAGGTGCTCGCACGCATCCGCTCCGCGCTGCGCCGCGAGGATGCCACTGCCGGCGGCGCGTCCGCCGAGCCGTCCGGCCCGGCCGGAACCTCGGCCGCCGCATCCGCCGCCGCCGCGCAGGTCGGCCCCGCGCCGGCCGACCCCGGCCCCCACCCGGACGGGGACGCGCTCATCGAGCTGCTCACCGACCGGCTGCTCGACTACGACGCGAGCGTCTCCCTGCTCACCGCGGCCGAGGTGCCCGCCCGCATCGCCGAGCTCCTCACCGGGGCGCGCACGATCGTCGTCCCCCATGACCTCGACCCCGCCCACCTCACGGCCCTCACCGCCGAGGTGCTCCCCGACTCCGCCGATGCCCCGCTCGACCTCGCGACCCTCGATTCCGTCGACGCCGTCGTCACCGCCTCGACCGCGGCGGTCGCCGACACCGGCACGATCGTGCTCAGCGGTCCGCAGTGCGGCAGGCGCGCGATCACCCTCGTGCCCGACCACCACGTCTGCCTCGTGCGCACCGCCGACATCGTCAACCGGGTGCCCGCGGCCGTGGGGATCATCGAGGAGCGCGGACTCGTCGAGCACCCCCAGACCTGGGTGTCGGGTCCCTCGGCGACCTCCGACATCGAGCTCGAGCGCGTCGCCGGGGTGCACGGCCCGCGCACCCTCGACGTCATCCTCGTCACCGGCTGATCCCGGTGCCCCGGTGCGGTCCGGGCACCGGCACCGAGTCCTGCCCGGAGAGCCCGAGCGCGTAGACTGTGGCGGTGACTTCTGCAGGCACGCCGAACCCGGCCACCATCCGCCGCGAAGCTGCGCGTCGCCGCACCTTCGCCGTCATCTCGCACCCCGACGCGGGCAAATCCACGCTCACCGAGGCGCTCGCACTCCACGCCCGGGTGATCGGGCAGGCCGGCGCCACCCACGGCAAGGGCGGCCGCCGGGCCACCGTGTCGGACTGGATGAAGATGGAGCAGGATCGCGGCATCTCGATCTCCTCGGCCGCCCTCCAGTTCGAGTACCGCGACACCGTCATCAACCTCCTCGACACCCCCGGCCACGCCGACTTCTCCGAGGACACCTACCGGGTGCTGTCGGCCGTCGACTGCGCGGTCATGCTCGTCGACGCCGCGAAGGGCCTCGAGGTGCAGACGATGAAGCTGTTCGAAGTCTGCCGGCACCGGAACATCCCGATCATCACCGTCATCAACAAATGGGACCGGCCCGGACTCGACGCGCTCGCCCTCATGGACGAGGTGTTCGAGCGCACCGGGCTCACCCCCACCCCGCTGACCTGGCCGGTCGGGCAGTCCGGCGACTTCCGCGGCGTGCTCGACCGGGCCGGCGGCACCTTCACCCGCTTCACCCGCACCGACGGCGGCGCGACGATCGCCGGCGAGGAGACCCTCGATGCGGCCGCCGCCGAGGCCGCCGAGGGAGAGGCCTTCACGAACGCCGTCGAGGAGTCCGAGCTGCTCGACCTCGAGGACCAGAACCACGACCAGGAGGCCTTCCTCGCCGGCCGCACCACCCCGGTGATGTTCGCCTCCGCGGTCCTCAACTTCGGGGTCCACAAGCTCCTCGACACCCTCGTCGACATCGCGCCCGCCGCTGAGGCCCGACCGGACCGCGACGGCGAGCCGCGCCCCGTCGACGCCCCCTTCTCCGGATTCGTGTTCAAAGTGCAGGCGGGGATGGACACGAACCACCGCGACCGGCTCGCCTACATCCGCGTGTGCTCCGGCGTGTTCGAGCGCGGCATGGTCGTCACCCACGCCTCCACCGGCAAGCCCTTCGCCACGAAGTACGCCCAGCAGGTGTTCGGCCGCGACCGCGAGGTCGTCGACGAGGCGTTCCCCGGTGACGTCGTCGGCCTCGTCAACGCCTCCGCGCTGCGCGTCGGCGACTCCCTCTACCTCGACAAGAAGGTCGTGTTCCCCGAGATCCCGACCTTCTCGCCCGAGCACTTCATGGTCATCCGCGCCAAGGACTCCTCGAAGTACAAGCAGTTCCGCCGCGGCATCCAGCAGCTCGACCACGAAGGCGTCGTGCAGGTCCTGCGCTCGGACCTGCGCGGCGACCAGGCGCCCGTCGTCGGGGCCGTCGGCCCGATGCAGTTCGAGGTCGCCGAGGACCGGATGGTCAACGAATTCAACGCCCCGTGCACGCTCGAGCGCCTCAACTACTCGCTCGCCCGCCGCACCACGCCCGAATGCGTGAGCACGCTCGCCCGCGAGCGCTCCGTCGAGGTCCTGTCCCGCTCCGACGGCGAGCTCCTCGCGCTGTTCTCCGACCGCTGGCGCCTGGCCGGGGTCGAGCGCGAGCATCCCGACCTCGTGCTCGAACCGCTCGTCGTGTCCTGAATCGCCGACGGGAGGTCGATGGGCGCCGCGGGCCGGCGCTCAGCACCGTCCGGGGGCACCACCCGGGGACCTGGGGCGCACCGGCGAGCGCGCCTCGGCGCGGCTTTTGGTCGGGTGCCGGGGGAGGACTAGGATGGAGTGTTGTGCCTGAGACTTCCGCGCGCGCGTGCGGCGCTCGGCGGAAGAGCCCCGCTTCGGGTTCCTCACACATTCGCTGCAGAATCCCAGTGCAGGTCCGAGAAGGAGAGTTCGACCAAGTGGCAAACCAACCGATCCGAGTCGCGATCGCCGGTCTCGGCAATTGCGCGACCTCGCTCATCCAGGGTGTCGAGTACTACAAGGACGCCGCACCCGATGAGCAGATCCCCGGCCTCATGCACGTGAACTTCGGGGACTACCACGTGGGCGATCTCGACTTCGTCGCCGCCTTCGACGTGGACGCCGCGAAGGTCGGCCTCGACATCGCCGACGCCCTCCAGGCCTCGCAGAACAACACGATCACCATCACCGAGGTGCCCGCCACCGGCGTCCAGGTGCAGCGCGGGCCCACCCTCGACGGGCTCGGCCGCTACTACCGCGAGACCATCGAGGAATCGACCGCGGAGCCCGTCGACGTCGCCGCGGTGCTCCGCGAGCGCGAGGTCGACGTCCTCGTCTGCTACCTGCCCGTCGGCTCGCAGCAGGCCACCGAGTTCTACGCTCAGGCCGCGATCGACGCCGGCGTCGCCTTCGTCAACGCCCTGCCGGTCTTCATCGCCGGGACGAAGGAGTGGGACGAGAAGTTCCGCGCCGCCGGCGTGCCGATCGTCGGCGACGACATCAAGAGCCAGATCGGGGCGACGATCACCCACCGCGTCATGGCGAAGCTGTTCGAGGACCGCGGCGTCATCCTCGACCGGACCTACCAGCTCAACGTCGGCGGCAACATGGACTTCAAGAACATGCTCGAGCGCGAGCGCCTCGAGTCGAAGAAGATCTCGAAGACGCAGGCCGTCACCTCGAACACCTCCGCCCGGCTGTCCGAGCGCGACGTGCACATCGGCCCGAGCGACTACGTCGCCTGGCTCGACGACCGCAAGTGGGCCTTCGTCCGGCTCGAGGGCCGCAACTTCGGCGACGCTCCGGTGTCGCTCGAGTACAAGCTCGAGGTGTGGGACTCGCCGAACTCCGCCGGCGTCATCATCGACGCCGTGCGCGCGGCGAAGATCGGGCTCGACCGCGGCGTCGGCGGGCCCCTGATCTCCGCGTCCTCGTACTTCATGAAGTCCCCGCCGGAGCAGCAGCACGACGACGCCGCGAAGGCCGCCGTCGAAGCCTTCATCCGGGGTGACATCGAGCGCTGACGCGCCTCTGCGCACTCCGCCGTTCCGGGCCCGCCGCATCGCGGCGGGCCTGCGGCGTTCCCGGGCGCTCGGAGACGGGTGAGCGGCGACCGGTCCGCGAGGTCCTGGGCGGGCTTCTGGAGGCCGCCCACCTGCTGTTACTCTGAACCAGTCCCAACCCCTGGCGGCGACATCCGCGTCCCCGCCCCCGAGGCCGAAAGGCGACCGATGTCGACAGCAGCGGCAGGCACGCAGGGCTCCCCGCCCGGCAAGACCGACGACAACCTCAACTTCCTCATGCGCTCCCTGGTCTTCATCGAGAAGGCCGGCAACAAGCTGCCGCACCCGTTCTGGCTGTTCCTCAGCCTCGCGGTGATCGTCATGATCCTGTCGTGGATCCTCGCGAATGCGGGCACCTCGGCGGTCAACCCGGCGACGGGGGAGACCGTCACCGCGGTCAACCTCCTGTCGCAGGACAACCTCCGTGAGATCGTCGCGAACGTCGTGACGAACTACGTGACCTTCCCCGCCCTCGGTCTCGTGCTCGTCGTGCTGTTCGGCGTCGCCGTCGCCGAGCGCTCCGGCCTCATCCCGACGATCATGCGCTCGGCGATGGCGAAGACCTCGCCGCGCTGGATCACCCTCATCGTCGCGCTCACCGGAGCCGCGGCCTCGATCGCCTCCGACGCCTCGTACATGATCGTCATCCCGCTCGGCGGGCTCGCGTTCAAGGCCGTCGGCCGCAACCCGGTCATCGGCTGCGCCGTGGCCTACGCCGCGACCTCCGGCGGCTACTCCGCCGCCCCGTTCGTCAACAGCCTCGACGCGATCCTCGGCGGCATCTCCACCTCGGCCGCCCACATCATCGACGAGAGCTACACCGTCACCCCGGTGGCGAACCTCTACTTCAACTTCGTGTCGATGTTCGCCGTCGCGATCGCGATCACCATCGTCACCGAGCTCCTCCTCAACAAGCGCGGCGAGCAGCTCGAGCTCACCGAGGAGGAGGTCCCCGAGGGGGAGGACCGCGACCTCACCACGAAGGTCACCCCGGCGGAGAAGCGCGGCATGATCGCCGCCCTCATCACCCTCATCGTGTGCGTCGGCATCGTCGTGGCGCTCGCCTGGCCGGCGGACTCCTTCCTCCGCGACACCGAGGGCGCCTTCGGACCCGAGTCCGGCCTCATGGCCGGGATCGCCGCGATCATCGGCTTCGGCTTCTTCGTCATCGGCATCGTCTACGGTGTGGTCACCGGCTCGATCCGCCACCCCAACGACGTCCCGGAGATGATCGTCAAGGGCGTCGCGCCCTTCGTCCAGGTGCTCGTCCTGTTCTTCGCCGCCTCCCAGTTCCTCGCCCTGTTCAAGATGTCCGCGCTCGGCGAGATCCTCGCGATCCGCGGCGCCGAGTTCTTCCAGGAGATCGGTGCGAGCACCTTCCTCATCCTGTTCGGCGCCTACCTGCTCGTCGCCGTCGGAGCGCTCTTCATCACCTCGGGCTCGGGCCTGTGGACGCTCATGGCCCCGGTCCTCGTGCCGATGCTCATGCTGCTCAACATCTCCCCGGAGACCACGCAGGCGGTGTACCGCATCGGCGACTCGACGACGAACATCGTGTCGCCCATGAGCCCGTACTTCGTCATGATCCTCGGCTTCATCCAGCGCTACAAGAAGGACGCCGGGATCGGCACCCTGCTGTCCCTGACGATCCCGCTGTCGATCGGCATGTTCATCGTCTGGGGCCTGCTGTTCTTCGTCTGGTGGGCGCTCGGCATCCCGTGGGGACCCGGTGCGGCGATCAGCTACGAGCTGCCGGGCTGAACGCCCGCGGGCCTGCGCATAACAGGTCTGTAACGCCCGCTCGGGGACCCCTGGACTCAAGGGTTCTGTCAGATTCGGACTGTACTGTTGTGGACGGACGACATCCGCCCTCGAAAGGAATTCTATGAGCAATCCGCTTGTACGCCGCGGCCTCGAACAGGGGATCCAGGCCGGGCGCTCCCAGACGCCGGCCCCGTCGGCCGAGCAGCTCGACCAGATGTACCGCATGCCCTCGGCAGAGCGCCCGACGGCACCGGCCGAGCGGCCGATGACCTACGACGACGTGCTGATGAAGACCGCGTTCTGCTTCGCGGTGCTCCTCGCCGGTGCGGTCGTCGGCTGGTTCATGCCGATTCTCGCGCTGCCCGCGGCGATCGTCGGGCTCGTGCTCGGCCTCGTCAACGCCTTCAAGCGCGAGCCGAACAAGGCCCTGATCCTGCTCTACGCGGGCATCCAGGGCGTGTTCCTCGGCGGCATCTCCGGGATCTTCGAGGCGAGCTACTCCGGCATCGTCATGCAGGCCGTGCTCGCCACGCTCTGCGTGTTCGGTCTGATGTTCGCGCTGTTCCGGTTCCGCGTCATCCGGATGAGCAAGGGATTCACCAAGTTCCTCATGCTCGCCGTCGGCGGCTACGCGCTGTTCTCGATCGTCAACTTCGTGTTCGTGCTCGCCACCGGCTCCGGCGGCGCGCGCAGCGTGGAGATCTCGATCATGGGCGTCACCATGCCGCTCGGCGTGCTCATCGGCATCGTCGCGGTCGTGCTCGCCTCGCTCACCCTCGTCGCCGACTTCCAGATGATCGAGGACGGCGTCAAGCACCGGATCCCGGAGCGCTACTCCTGGACCTGCGCGTTCTCGCTCATGGTCACCCTGGTGTGGCTCTACATCGAGATCCTGCGCCTGCTCTCGTACTTCCGGAGCAACTGAGGCGCAGGACGGCTGAGGCACAGGCCCACATGAAACCGGACACGGCGGCGGATCTCCACACGGAGATCCGCCGCCTCCGCATTCGCATCGCCGGGCTCAGCGGCGATGAGCTCGACGCCGGGCGGCGCACGGAGATCCGCAGCGCGCTCAGCGCGCTCTCCGCCCTGTCCGCGGACGGCCGCCCGGTCCCCGCACTCGCCGACCGGGTGCTCGGCGATCAGCTCGTCGTGCTCCTCCAGGACTGCCTGCCGGAGTACGGCGCCGCGCCCGCCGTCACCGCCCGGGCGCTGCAGATCGCCGTGGAGTTGCGGCGGCACCTGGCATGAGTCCGGTCCCGGCCGCGCCCGGGCGGATCGCACCTCGGACGCGGGTGAGCCCGGCGGGCCGTCCGGGTGCCGGGCGGCATTCCGGCCCGGTCGGGTGACCCCGGTCACCTTCCGGATCGGGCGCAGGATAGGGTGAGCCGGACGAGTCCACCCGGAACCGGAGCGCCGCTGCCGGCCGGGGGCTCGTCGCGGAACTGCTCGCACCCCACTGGAAGGCCAGCGCTCATGTTCGGATTGCCGGCGGTCACCACCGCGGTCCTCATCGGGATCCCCCTCTTCTGGGTCCTCTACACCATCGGGTTCCTCGTCGTGTCGCGGAACTGGGCGCGGGAGGACGCAGACACGGATGCCCCGGGCGGCCCGAGCGCACCTGCCGGCCCCGGGACACCGGCCGGACCCGCCGGTGCGACGGGGGGTGACGTGCGATGAACCTCGAGACGATCTTCCTCATCATCTACTTCATCGCGATGATCGCGATCGGCGTGTGGGCGATGCGCCGCGGCACCCAGGACTCCGAGGGATTCCTGCTCGGCGGCCGCAGCCTCGGCCCGGCGGTCACCGCGCTGCGCCTGCAGAGCTCGTCGATGTCGGGCTACATGTTCCTCGGTGCCGGCTCGCTCGGCTACACCCAGGGCTACTTCGGCATGTGGTACGCGATGGGCGACATCGGCGGCGGCGTGCTCAACCTGTCGATCCTCGGCCGCCGGATGCGCAAGCTCTCCCAGATCCTCGGCTCGCTCACCTCGATCGAGTATCTCGAGCACCGGTATCCCTCGAGGTGGACGCGGCTGATCGCTGCGCCGATCGCCCTGTTCTGCATCTTCTTCTACGTCATGAGCCAGTTCATCGCCGGCGGCCGCGGGCTCGAGATGGTCACCGGGGTCCCCTACGTGTGGGCGCTTGCGATCGCGATCGGCGTCATCGTCGCCTACACCTTCCTCGGCGGGTACCTCGCCGTGGCCTACACCGACTTCGTGCAGGCGATCATCATGGTCATCGGCATGCTGTGGATCCTCATCGCCACCCTCATGGCCGTCGGCGGACTCACGGCCGGCAACACCGCGGTCGCGGAGATCAACCCGAACCTGCTGTCGATGTGGGGTCCGGACGGGATCGCCGGGGTGCAGTGGGGCGTGATCATCGGCGCGCTGCTCGTGTTCTCCATCGGCTACATGGGCTGGCCCCACGTCAACGTCAGCCACATGGCGATGAAGAACCCCTCGGTGGCCCGCCGGGCGGGTCTCTACGCGACCGTCTACAACCTCCTCTTCATCCCGGCGCCCTACCTCATCGGCGTGCTCGCCCTCATCATCGTGCCCAACCTCGCCGACCCGGAGCTCGCGATCTTCGAGGTCGCGGACATCGTGCTGCCGGCCTTCGCCGTCGGAATCGTCATGGCCGCGATCATGGCCGCGATCATGTCCACCGCCGACGCCCTGCTGCTCCAATCGGGCACGATCGCGAGCTACGACCTCTTCCGCCGGTTCATCAACCCGCGCATGACCGACCGGCAGTCGGTGTGGGTCTCCCGCATCACGGTGCTCCTGCTCGCGATCATCGGCTACGTCGTCGCGATCGTCGGCGCCCCGGCCGTCGCCCAGGTCGTCATCTTCTCCACCACCGTGCTCGGCGCGGCCTTCGTGCCGGCCTACGTGTGCGCGGCCTGGTGGAAGAAGGCGAACACCGTCGGCGCGATCTCCTCGATGATCGTCGGCACCGTCGTCGTCGTCGTGTGGCAGTTCTCCGGACTCGTCGACGTCACCGGGATCGACCCGATGGGCGTGGGCATCCTCGCCTCGACGCTCGCGATGATCATCGGCTCGCTCGTCACCCAGCGCACCAGCCCGGTGCCCGCCCATGTCCACGAGGCACTCGTGGAGACCGACCGGGTCGGTCCGATCCCGGCGCGCCTGCTCACCGGGCAGAACCCCGCGCTCGGCGGCCAGGTGCCCGGCACCCACGGATCCGCCGACCGGGCGTGAGCGCACTCCCGGGCGCGCTGCGCCTGCCGGTCGTGTGCGGCGCCGCCGAGGCGCGGGCCGTGCTCGTCCGGCGCCTGCCCGGTGCCGCGGCGAGCGCGACCGCCGTCGTCCACCCGTACTGGTGGGTGCGCGCCGGGGTGCGGCGCACCGGCCTCCGCAGAGCCGGCAGAGGAGCAGGTGCCGGTGCGGGAGCAGGCGGGGGAGACCCGCTCGGCGAGATCGTCGACGTGCTCGTCGACGTCTACTCCGGCAAGGGATTCATCGCGGCCTTCGAGCCGCACGGGGAGCCGGTCGAGGAGGCGGAGTTCGTCGCCGCGCTCGAACGCACACCGATCCCGGAGGACGACGCGGTCGAGGTCGCACGGAACCTCCTGCGCACCCGGGTGCAGCGCCGCTGGAAGCTCGGCATGGGCTACCGGGTGGAGATCGCGGAACCGGTCCGCGGGGTGCTCAAACCGAACTGGCTCGTCAGCGGCCGCGACCGCACGCACGCCGTGCAGATGCTCGTCGACGGGCTCGACGGCACCCACTTCGTCATCAGCGCCCAGGCGCTCTAGACACGGGAGGACCCACCATGCACGTCATCGTCGTCGGGGCTGGGATCGTCGGGCTCGCGAGCGCCTTCCACCTCGCCCGGGCGGGTGCGGGGGTCACCGTGCTCGAGCGCGAGCGGGTGGCCGCCGGGGCGAGCTGGGGCAACGCCGGCTGGGTGTGCCCGGGGCTCGTCGCCCCGCTCGCCGAGCCCGGTGGGTGGCGCCATGGGATCCAGGCGCTCACCGACCCGGACGCCCCGCTGTCCGTGCCGCGGCCCACCCCGCAGATCCTCAGGTTCCTCACCCGGTTCGCCGCCCAGATGACGACCAAGCGGTTCTCCGCGGCCATCGAGGCCAACGCCCCGCTCACCCGCGAGGCGCTCGCCGCGTTCGACCGGCTCGCCGAGTCCGGGGTGACCGCTCCGGTCCACCGCGCGGACTACCACGTGGGGGCGGAGTCCGCCTCGACGATCGCCGCATTCGAGCACGAGGTCGAGCTGCTCGCAGCCTCCGGCGTCGAGGTCGCCGTTCGCCGCACCGATCCGGCCGGACTCCCGTACTTCACCGACCGCGTCGCGCACGCGCTCACCGTCACCGGGCAGGCCTACATCGATCCCGGAGCCTACTGCCGGGACCTCGCGAGGGCCGCGCGCGCCGCCGGCGTCGAGATCCGCGAAGGGGTCGAGGTCGTCGCCGGGCACGCGGGGAGCTCCGCGGTCAGCCTCATCGACTCCGCGGGAGCCGCGCACACCGCCGACACCGTGCTCGTCGCGGCCGGCGCCTGGTCCGACGAGGTCCTCGGCCCGGTGTTCGGCACCCGCGCACGGACCCGGCAGACGAGCGGCCGCGGCTACTCCTTCACCGCCGCCGTGGCCCCCGGCCGGATGCCCGAGGGTCCCGTCTACCTCCCCACCCAGCGCATCGTGCTCACCCCGTACCGCGCAGGCGTCCGCATCGCCGGGACGATGGAGTTCCTGCCCCCGGATGCCCCGCCGCGCCCGGGCCGGATCGACTCGATCGCCGCGACGCTCGAGCCGTTCGTCACCGGGATCGACCTCGCCGACACGAGCGACCACTGGGTGGGCCCGCGCCCGGTGAGCGACGACGGCCGGCCGGTGCTGCGCCGGGTGGCTCGACGCGGGTACGTCGCCACCGGACACGGGATGTGGGGGATCGTCCTCGGACCCGTCACCGGGGAGCGGATGGCCGAGCACATCCTCGCCGGCGGCTGAACCGACGGTTGAACCGGCGGCTGAACCGGCGGCTGAGCCGGCGCCGCGAGCGGCCGGTGCGACCCGCCCTCCGTAGTCGTGTCCGTGGGGTGCGGGGCCGACCCGGGGTGAGGCACATCACGGCACCGTGATGTAATGGCGTCTGAAGCGCGCAGAGTGAACGATCGAACGGGGAGCGGTGCGGTGAAGACGGAGCCGGAGCGGAGGCTGTGGTCGAAGGACTTCATCCTCGCCCTCGTCATCTGCATCTTCCTGTCCTTCGTCTTCTACCTCCTCGTCACCTCGATGGCGGAGTACGCGGTGACCCGCTTCGCCGCCTCGGACACCGTCGCCGGCTTCACCGCGAGCGCATTCGTCGTCGGCGCGCTCATCGCCCGGATCTTCACCGGCGCGTTCCTCGACGTCGTCGGCCGCTACCGGGTGCTCATCGTGTCGCTCGGCGCCTCGGTCGCGGCCTCCCTGCTCTACCTGCTCGCCGACTCCCTGTGGCTGCTCATCGTCGTCCGCCTGCTCCACGGGATGACGTTCGGCGTCGGGCACACCGCGATCATGGCCGCCGTGCAGAGCATCATCCCGCCGGCCCGGCGGGCGGAGGGCACCGGCTACTTCTCGACCTCGACGACGCTCGCGGCCGCGCTCGGGCCGTTCATCGCGCTCACCGTCATCGCCGACCTCGGCTACGACTGGCTGTTCGTCGTGTCGACCGCCTTCACCCTCGTCGGATTCCTCGGGCTCTTCTTCCTCCGCGTCCCGGAGCTCGACAGCCGGTACGTGCCGCGGGTCGGCCTCACGACCTTCCACCCGCGGAACCTCCTCGACCGCGACGGGCTGCGGATCGGGGGAGTGATGTTCCTCTGCGGCATCGCCTACTCCTCCGTCATGGCGTTCCTCTTCGGGTACACCTCGCAGATGGGGATGGCGCACGCCGCGCCCTACTACTTCCTGTCCTTCGCGTGCTTCTCGCTCATCGCCCGGCTCACGCTCGGCCGGGTGCAGGACCGGTACGGCGACAACATCGTCGTCTACCCGCTGTTCGTGTGCTTCCTCGCCGCGATGGTGCTCGTCGCCGCGACCCAGGCGACCTGGATGATCGTGCTCGCCGGGATGCTCGCGGGCGTGGGCTTCGGCTCCCTCATGGCGAGCGCGCAGGCGATCACCATCACCGCCGCAGGCCCCGCCCGCGTCGGGGTGGCGACCTCGACGTACTTCCTCATGATGGACCTCGGATTCGGGATGGGCCCGATCCTGCTCGGCACGCTCGTCGGCGCATTCTCCTACGAGGCGATGTACCTCGTGGCCGCCGGTGTCGTGTTCGCCGCCGGGGTCCTCTACTTCCTCGTCCACGGCCGCTTCGCCCGCCGCCGCGCCCGAGGTGGCGGCCACCGGGCCGGCTGACCCCGGGTCGAGCATCGAGTGGTCACCTCTCTTCGGTTACGCGCGGGTATTCGAAGAGAAGTGACCATTCGACGGCAGTCGGGCCCGAGCCCGGGGCTCAGGCCAGGGCGCGGCGCAGGGTGTCGAGGCCGACCGAGCCGAGGTCGAGCGCGCGGGAGTGGAACGCCTTGAGGTCGAAGGCACGGCCGTCCGCCTCGGCCGCGGCGCGCGCCTCCTCCCGGGCCTGCTCCCACAGCCGGCGGCCGATCGCGTAGCTCGGCGCCTGGCCGGGCCAGCCGAGGTACCGGTCGAGCTCGAAGGCGAGGAAGCTGCGGTCCATCGCGACGTTGGCGGTGAGGAACTCCCACGCCTTGTCCGCGTCCCAGATCCCGCCGCCCACGGACTCCGGTGCCTCGAGGCCGCAGTGCACACCGATGTCGACGCACACCCGGGCGGCCCGCACACGCTGCGAGTCGAGCATGCCGAGGCGGTCGGCCGGATCGTCGAGGAAGCCGAGCTCGGCCATGAGCTTCTCCGCGTAGAACGCCCAGCCCTCGCCGTGGCCGGACACCCAGCAGATCTGCCGGCGCCAGGTGTTGAGCGTGTCCTTGACGACGACCGCCTGCCCGATCTGCAGGTGATGGCCCGGCACGCCCTCGTGGTACACGGTGGTGAGCTCCTGCCAGGTCGAGAAGGTCTCCACCCCGGCCGGCACGGACCACCACATGCGGCCCGGCCGGGAGAAGTCGTCGGTCGGCGGGGTGTAGTAGATGCCGCCGGTGCCGTCGGCGAGCACCATGCACTCGATCGTGCGGACGGGTTCGGGGATGTCGAAGGCGGAGCCGCCGAGCGCGGTGATCGCGGCATCGGCCTTCTCCTGCATCCACGAGCGCAGCGCGTCGAGGCCGTGGAGCTGCTGGGCGGGATCGGCGTCGAGATCGTGCATGACGGCGAGCACGTCCGTGCCGGGAGCGATCCGCTCCGCGATCCGGCGCTGCTCGGCATCGATCCGTTCGAGCTCCGCGAGGCCCCAGGCGTAGGTCTCGTCGAGGTCGACCTCGGTACCGAGGAACGCGCGGCTCAGCAGCCGGTAGTCCTCGCGCCCGCAGGCGTCCTCCTCACGGGCGTGGGGAGCGATCTCCTCGGCGAGGAACTCCGCGAGCTCGACATAGGCGGTGCGGGCGGTCTTCGCGGACTCGGCGAGCTCGGCGGCGAGCGCCTCGGGCACCGCGGTCGCCTTCGCGACGAAGCGGTCGAAGTGCCCGCCGGCCTTCGCCGCCTCGCGCGCCTGCTCGATGCCGCGCTCCACCTGGCGGCGGGCCGGGGCGCGCCCGGCATCGCGTGCGGCGAGCAGGCTCTCGCGGTACCCGGCGAGCGCGGTGTCGACCGCTCGGAGCTTCGCTGCGCTGTGCTCCCAGTCGGCCGTCGTCTCCGTCGGCACGAGGTCGAACAGCTCGCGCACCTCCTGCAGGGGCGAGGCGATGACGTTGAGCTGCCCGATGTCGAGGCCCGCGGCGTGGAGGTCGCGCTCGACGCCGAGGCGCTCGCGCATCGCATCGAGCGTCACCGCATCGACGGCGTCGGGCGCGGTGCCGTCGGCGGCCATCGCCGCCTCGGCCTCGTCGAGCGCGGCGAGGGTGCGTGCGTTGAGGGCGTCGCGGGCGGCGGCGCCGGCCGGTGAGTAGTCGTCGAGCACGGTCTCGTCGCCGGGCCGGCCGAGCTCGACCCGCAGGGCCGGGGACATCTCGATGAGCCGCTCCGTGTGCTGCTCGGCGACGGCGTCGATGGCGGACGGGGTGCGGTGCTGGGTCTCGGTGGTCATGGCCACCACCCTACCGATCCGGGCGCCCGGTAGAGTTGATCCGTTCGGGACGGAGCCGGGCGGGAGGACGGACGGCCAGTGGAGCAGCAGCGGTTGTGGACCCGGGACTTCGTCCTGGCGTTCCTCGTCAACCTCACGATGTCGCTGACCTTCTACCTCCTCATGACCTCGATGGCCGGCTACGCGATCGAGCGCTTCGGGGCCGCGGACTCCGTCGCCGGGCTCGCCTCGAGCGGATTCATCATCGGCGCGCTCATCGCCCGGGTGTTCGCCGGCAAGTACCTCGACTTCATCGGCCGCAGACGGATGATCCTCGGCGCTCTCGTCGTGTTCGTCGCGTGCGCGGCGCTCTACGTCCCGCTCACCGGGGTGTGGGCGGTGATCGCCGTGCGGGTGGTCCACGGCATCGCGCTCGGGGCGGGGAACACCGCGGTCATGGCGGCGGTGCAGACGATCATCCCGCCGGCCCGCCGCGCGGAGGGCACGGGGTACTTCGGCACCTCGACGACGCTCGCCACCGCGGTCGGCCCGTTCCTCGCGACCCACACCGCCCAGCTCGGCGCGCCGGACGCCGCGAGCGCCTTCTTCATCCTGTTCGCGATCGTCATGCTCGCCGCCCGGCTGCTCGTCGGCCGGATCCAGGACCGGCACGGCGACGACGTGGTGATGTACCCGATCTTCGCCCTCTTCACGCTCGGGCTCGTGCTCATCGCGCTGGCCGACTCCGGGTGGATGATCGTCGTGGCCGCGGTGCCCATGGGTCTGGGCTTCGGATCCCTGTTCCCGTCCGCGCAGGCGATCGCCGTCACCGTCACCGCGCCCCACCGGGTGGGTCTGGCGATCTCGACGTTCTTCATCATGCTCGACCTCGGCACCGGGCTCGGGCCGGTGGTGCTCGGCACTCTCGTCCCGCGCCTCGGGCTGTCCGGGGTGTACCTCATCTGCGCCGGGCTCGTCGTGCTCGCCGCCGGGGTGTACTACCTGTTCCACGGGCGCAGCCGCGGCGGCAGGCCGGGCACGCGCGGCTGAGGGCATCGGCGAGCGCGCACCCGCAGCACGGCTGGCGGCCGGGTCGGCCGACGCAGCCGGGGCGCGCGGCTGAGAGCGGGCGGCCCGGCGTGCGCGGGATCCGCGCGGTCGGGCTCGGAAGCGGTCGGGCTCGGAAGCGGTCGGCCTCAGAAGCGGTGGCGCCAGGACCCGGCCGGGGTGCGCCGGTGGGCGCGCGCCGGAGCGGCGAAGCGCGAGGCGCGCGGCTCCGGGGTGTCGGCATGCATCGCCTCGACGTGACGGAGTGCGACGAGCGCGGCCACGACGGCCGCCCGGGCGAGCTCGCGCTCCCGCTCCGGGCTCAGCGGTTCGGACCCCGGCAGCGGCTCGACGGCGACCGGCAGGTCCGGTGCGTGCGCCCCGGCCGGCGCGGACTGCGCCCCAGCGGGTGCCGCGTGTACCTCGGCGCGCTCCTGTCCGTCGGTGTGCTCCCCGGTCACAGCGGGATGTTCCCGTGCTTGCGGCTGCTCGCCTCCACGTGCTTGTTCGCCAGCGCCCGCAGTCCGCGCACGATCCGCTCGCGGGTCTCCCGCGGGGCGATGACGGCGTCGATGTAGCCCTCCTCGGCGGCGAGGTACGGGTTGAGGAGCGCATCCTCGTACTCCTGGATGAGCTCCTCGCGCTTCGCGTCGACGTCCTCACCGGCGTCGGCGACGGCCTTGAGCGTCTTGCGGTGGACGATGTTCGCCGCGCCCTGGGCGCCCATGACGGCGATCTGCGCACTCGGCCAGGCGAGGTTGAGGTCCGCGCCGAGCTGCTTGGAGCCCATCACGCAGTAGGCGCCGCCGTAGGCCTTGCGGGTGATGAGCGTGATGAGCGGGACGGTCGCCTCGCCGTAGGCGTAGATGAGCTTGGCGCCGCGGCGGATGATCCCGCCGAGCTCCTGGTCGGTGCCCGGCAGGAACCCGGGGACGTCGACGAAGGTGAGGATCGGGAGGTTGAAGGCGTCGCAGAACCGGACGAACCGGGCGGCCTTCTCCGAAGCGTCGATGTCGAGCGTGCCGGCGAGCTGCATGGGCTGGTTGGCGATGATGCCCACGCTGCGGCCCTCGACGCGGCCGAACCCGGTGACGACGTTCGGCGCGAACAGCTCGGACACCTCGAGGAACTCCCCGGCGTCGAGCACCGTGGTGACGACGTCGAGGATGTCGTAGGGCTGCGCGGGGGAGTCGGGCATGAGCGCGTCGAGCGCCTCGTCGTCGGAGTCGACGGTGAGGTCGGCCGGGGCGTGGACGAGCGGGGCCTCGTCGAGGTTGTTCGACGGCAGGAAGGAGATGAGGTCGCACACGAAGTTGAGCGCGTCGGACTCGTCGGCGGCGAGGTAGTGGGCGTTGCCGCTCACCGAGTTGTGGGTGCGCCCGCCGCCGAGCTCCTCGTGGCCGACGTCCTCGCCGGTGACGGTGCGGATGACGTCGGGGCCGGTGATGTACATGTGCGAGGTGCCGTCGACCATGATCGTGAAGTCGGTGAGCGCCGGGGAGTACACGGCACCGCCGGCCGAGGGTCCCATGATGAGGCTGATCTGCGGGATCACGCCGGAGGAGGCGACGTTGAGCCGGAAGATCTCCGCGAACAGCGCGATCGAGCCGACGCCCTCCTGGATCCGCGCGCCGCCGGAGTCGTTGATGCCGATGATCGGGCAGCCGAGCTTGAGCGCGAGCTCCTGCACCTTGACGATCTTGCGGCCGTTGGCCTCCGCGAGCGAACCGCCGAGCACGGTGAAGTCGTGGGCGAACACCGCGACGGTGCGCCCGTCGATGGTGCCGAGGCCGCACACCACGCCGTCGCCGTCGGGCCGGTTGGCCTGCATCCCGAACTGCGTGCTGTGATGGCGGACGAACTCGTCGATCTCCTGGAAGGAGTCGTCGTCGAGCAGCTGGTCGATCCGCTCCCGGGCGGTCTGCTTGCCCCGTTTGTGCTGGTTCTCCACGGCCCGTTCGCTGCCGGCGTGGGCCGCCCGGCGGCGGTCCTCGAAAGCGGCGATGCGGTCGGCGGTCGTGCGCGGCACAGAAGTCTCACTCATGGTGTCAGCCTAACGGCGGGGGTGCGCCGTTGTATCCGGGTGCCAAACCCCATAGGGTGATCTGGTGCACACCGAACCTTCCCGCCGTCCCTTCGACCTGCCCCGATTCCAGGAGCTGAGCGAGCGATCCCGGACCCCGGTGGCGCACCTCGAATGGCCCGCCGAGCTCGGCTCGACGAACGACGCGCTCGCCGAACGCCTCACTGCCGACCCGGACTCCTGGCCCGACTTCTCCGTCCTCGGCACCGACTTCCAGTCCGCAGGTCGCGGGCGCCTGGGACGCGTGTGGACCGTGCCGCCCGGCGCCTGCCTGACCTTCTCCCTGCCCGTCCGCGTTCCGGCGGCCTTCCCGATCGAGATGATCGGCTGGCTGCCCGTCGTCACCGGCTGGTGCGTCGCCGAGGCGCTCGGCGCGGCCGGTGCCGGTGCCGGCGTCAAGTGGCCCAACGACGTGCTCGTCGACGGACGCAAGATCTGCGGCATCCTCACCCGCGCCCATCCCGCCGTCGGCGGCACGATCGTCATCATCGGCATCGGGATCAACGTCTCGCTGACCGCCGCGGAGCTGCCCGTGCCGACCGCGACCTCGCTCCTGCTCGCCGGGGGCTCCACCGACCGCGAGGCGCTGCTCGCCGGTGTGCTGGAGCGCCTGCGCCCGGCCGTCGCCGAGGTGCTCGCGGCGGGGGAGGGGGCCGGCGCCTCGGCGTCCGCCGCCGGGGTCCGTGAGGCGATGGTCACCCTGGGTGCGGACGTGCGCGTCGAGCTGCCCGGGGACGAGCACTTCACCGGCCGGGCCGTCGCGCTCGACGACACCGGCGCGCTCGTCGTCGACGTCGGCGGCGCGCGCCGCCGGGTGAGCGCCGGTGACGTCGTCCACGCGAGGGCGCTGTGAGCGCTCCGTTCGACGACGGCACCCAGCCGGATCCCGATGGCGCCGGCCCGGTCCCGGATCCGCCCACGGCCGGGCTCGACGGCAGGCCCGGGCTCGACGGGGGAGCCGAGGAGCCGCACGGCCCCGATGACTGGTCGGCCCCGGACGTCGATCCCGACGAGGAGATCGATCCCGGGGTGATCGGGGAGCGGGAGCGCAGGGAGATCGAGGACACGATCTTCGAGATGCGCTCGGCCGCGGCCCGGCTCGAGGAGACTCTGCTCGGCGGCAAGCGGGTGCTGACCCGCCGCGAGGTCGCCCAGCTCGCCGGGGTGTCGACGATCTCCGCCCGCAAGTTCTGGCGCACCCTGGGTCTCGCCCGGGTGCCCGAGGGGCAGGTCGCCTTCACCGTCAACGACGCCACCGCGCTGAGCGAAGTCGCCCGGATCGTCGGCACCGACCAGCTCGACGAGGAGACGGTGCTCTCTCTCATGCGCGCCACCGGTCAGACCACCGACCGGCTCGTCGTGTGGCAGATGGAGACGATCGTCGAGTACCTCTCCGATGAGCGCGGCTACTCCGACTCCGAGGCGCGCGCCGTCGTCCTCGACCTGTTCGAGGAGATCCTCGACCCGCTCGAGGCGGTGCTCGTCTACTCGTGGAAGCGCAACCTGGCAGGCGCGCTCGGCCGGCTCAACATCAATCCGGCCAGTGGTCATCCGGTGGACGCCGGCCACGGCTGGTACGACTCCTCGATGCCGCTGGCCCGCGCGGTCGGCTTCGTCGACCTCGTGTCCTACACGCGGCTCTCGCAGCAGATGGAGCCGCGTCAGCTCGCGTTCATGGTCAAGCGCTTCCAGGACCTCGCCTACAACGTCGTCGCGACCGGCGGCGGGCGCGTCATCAAGACCGTCGGCGACGAGGTGTTCTTCGCCGCGCAGACCCCGCACGACGGGGCGGAGATCGCGCTGCGCCTGCAGGAGGAGATCCAAGCCGACGTGCAGCTGCCGAAGGCCCGCGTCGGGTTCGCCTGGGGGCGGGTGCTCTCCCGCCTCGGGGACATCTTCGGGTCGACGGTCAACCTCGCTGCCCGGCTCACCGCGGTCGCGGACCCCGGGAAGGTCGTCACCGACTGGGACACCGCCCACATCATCCAGCGCACCGATGACTACGAGTTCGCAGGCCACAGCACCCTCAACCTCCAGGGGCTCGGCGAGGTGTCCGTGCTCGAGATGGAGCGCGGCACCGCGGAGCCGCTGGCGATGGACATCACCGGCGACAGCTGAGCGGCAGCGGTTCGGGATCCGCCTCGGACGGCTGCACCAGGCGGAGCGGCTCAGAACAGGGAGCCGGGCTCCTCATCGTCCGCGCCGTCCTCGTCGCGGCTGATGATCACCGCGGCGTCGTCCTCGTCCGTGCGCGCCCGCGCGATCTCCTCGCGGCGCGCCTCGAGGTCGGGATCCCGGCGGCGCGGGGCGTGCGCCGGCAGATCGAGGGAGTCGTCCCCGCCCGGTGCGCTCGCGGCAGCCCCACCGGCCCCGGCATTCGCCTCCGCGGCCTCGGCGGCGGCCGCCTCGTCCGCCTCGGGCTCGGCCCCGCGGGCATGGGGGAGGGCGCCGAGCGCATCGATCTTCGTCTCCAGCGGGGTGCCGGTGCCGTCGCGGCGGCCGTACTCCTCGGGCAGGGCGCGCGCTCCGCCGCCGGCTGCCGCGGCCTGCGGTGACGGACCGGTGTGGGCGAGCGCGAGGCCGGTCTCCCCCTTGAGGAACCGGTGGGCGCGCACGCCGCCGGTCGCCCGGCCCTTCGTGGGGAACTCCGCGAGCGCGGTGAGCTTGATCGACAGCGCGGGCTCCCCGTTGAAATTCACGCCGTCGGCGACGGTGACGACAGTGTTCTCCTCATCCGGGTCGACGAGGTCGACGGCGATGACGCGGGCGTCCGCGGCGACCTTCATCCCCGCCACGCCCCCGGCGTTCCATCCCTGTGCGCGCACGAGGTCCGCGCCGTAGGTGAGGAGCTGGCCGTTCGAGGCGATGAGGACGAGCCGGGCGGCATCCGGGTCCGGGAGCTGCCCGACGCCGACGACGGCGTCCTTCGGCTTGAGGTTGATGACGGGCCACGAGTCCTTGTTCGCCGGCGCCTCGGCCCCGGCGACGCGCTTGATGACGCCGCCGGCGGTGCCGAGGAAGAAGTCGGTGCCGATGTCGACGAGGGCGAGCACCCGCTCCCCGGCGTCGAGGGTGACGAACTCCCCGATCCGCACCCCGCCGGCGAGACCCGGCCGGGTGGCCTGCGGCGGCAGGGCCGGAAGGGCGACGATGTCGACGGTGAGGAGCCGCCCGGCGGAGGTGATCGCCCCGACGGTGCCGCGCGTGGTCGTCGCCACCTGGGAGCGCAGGGCGTCGTGGGACACCCGCCGGCCGGTCGTGGGCAGCGGGGCAAGGCTGTTCGTGCGGGCGATCCGGCCGGAGGTCGACAGGAGCACCCAGCAGGGCTCGTCGGCGATGGTGAGCTCGGGGGCGCCGGCCTTCCGCCGCGCCCCGGTGACCTCCTGGGTGCCCTCGACGAGCGCGGTGCGGCGGGCGGAGTCGATCGCCTCGGCGGCCTCGCCGAGCTCGGCGGACACGAGCGCGCGGAGCTTCGCGTCGGAGGCGAGGATGCTCTCGAGGTGTGCGATCCGGGCACGGAGCTCGTCGCGCTCGGCCTCGAGCTCGAGCCGGGAGAACTTCGTCAGCCGGCGCAGCTGGAGGTCGAGGATGTAGGTGGCCTGGAGCTCGGACAGGTCGAACACGTCCATGAGCCGGCCGCGGGCGGTCGGCGCGTCGTCGGAGGACCGGATGAGCTGGATGACCTCGTCGATGTCGAGGATCGCGATGAGCAGGCCCTCGACGAGGTGGAGCCGGTCTTGGGCCTTGCGGAGCTGGAAGCGGGTGCGGCGGAGCACGACGGAGAGCCGGTGGTCGACGTAGACCTCGAGCAGCTCCTTGAGCCCGAGCGTGCGCGGCTGGCCGTCGACGAGGCACACGTTGTTGATCCCGAAGGAGTCCTCCATCGGCGTGAGCCGGTAGAGCTCGGAGAGGACCGCGTCGGGGTTGAACCCGTTCTTGATGCCGATGACCAGGCGCAGGCCGTGCTTGCGGTCGGAGAAGTCGTCGATCGAGGCGATGCCGGTGAGCTTCTTCGCCTGCACCGCGTCCTTGACCTTCTCGATGACCTTCTCCGGACCGACGAGGTACGGCAGCTCGGTGACGACGATGCCCTTGCGGCGGGCGGTGAGGTTCTCGAACTTCACCGTCGCCCGGGTGCGGAAGGTGCCGCGCCCGGTCTCGTAGGCCTCACGCACCCCGGCCAGCCCGATGATCCGGCCGCCGGAGGGCAGATCCGGGCCGGGCACGAAGCGCATGAGCTCGGACAGACCGGCCTGCGGGTTCTCGATGAGGTGGCGGGCGGCGGCGATGACCTCTCCGGGGTTGTGCGGGGCCATGTTCGTCGCCATGCCGACGGCGATCCCGGAGGCGCCGTTGATGAGGAGGTTGGGGAATGCCGCCGGCAGGATCTCGGGCTGGGTGAGCGTGTTGTCGTAGTTCGGGACGAAGTCGACGACGTCCTCGTCGAGCCCGGCGATCATCGCCATCGCGGCGGGCGTGAGCTTCGCCTCGGTGTAGCGGGGGGCGGCCGGCCCGTCGTCGAGGCTGCCGAAGTTCCCGTGCCCGTCGACGAGCGGGACGCGCATGATGAAGTCCTGGCTCAGGCGGACGAGCGCGTCGTAGATCGCGGTGTCGCCGTGCGGGTGGAGCTTGCCCATGACGTCGCCGACGATGCGCGAGGACTTGACGTGCCCGCGCTCGGGGCGCAGCCCCATCTCGCCCATCTGGTGGATGATCCGGCGCTGCACGGGCTTGAGGCCGTCGCGGGCGTCCGGCAGGGCCCGGGCGTAGATCACCGAGTAGGCGTACTCGAGGAAGGAGGTCTCCATCTCCTCGGAGACGTCGATGTCGACGATCTGGCCTGCGACCGGCTCTGCCATGGAACTCCTCACACTGCGAAAACGACAGGCTCATCCTACCCGCGAACCCGCCTCGAGCCCGGGATCCCGCGGTTCGCGCCGGGTGCGCGTCGGGCCGGAACGCTGTCGGCGGCGCCGTGCGCTCGCCGGCTGCAGTCGGGCCCGACGCGCGCCCGCCCCGCTCGGATCGTTCGGTCCTCGACGACCCGTGTGCAGTACGTAATGGAAAAGTCGGAACGTGGTGGCATCAACGGTGGCACTTCTGTCCGGAACCACCACGGTTGCGGACGCGAGATGCGCGGCCGCCTCGGGTGCAGCTGCTGGGCCGGTCGGCAGCGGGGTGCGGCGGTGGCCGGGGCGCATCCCTCTGAAGTGCGGCGCAGCATCCGCGCCGGGGAGCCGGGGCCGTCCACGGCCGACGCGACCGGTGCGCGCATCCTCGGGTCACAGGCGGATGCAGCGCGAGGTCACATCGACCGGTGACGAGGATCGGCCGTCCACAGGTTCGCAAGCCCTCTCGCACACGCGCGCCGTCCATTCCAGGCTGGGGCTATGTACAACGTCTTCTCCCGAGCTCAGGCCCGGGCCATCGGGATCGAGCCCGCCGTCCTCCAGTCGTCCCTCGCCTGCTGCCTCATCCGGGTCGCCCGCGGCATCTATGCCGTCGCCGCGGACTGCTCGCACCCCGCCCATGCGCGGCTCCGGTACTTCCTCGAGGATCCCGCGCTGCTCCTCGCCCGGAGCCGAGGTGCCGCGCCGGATCGCGCACGACCGCACCCGGGCACGCTCTCCCGGTGGGAGCGCGATCGCCTCGACCATGTGGGGTGGCTCGCCTGCACCGGACGGATCGCACCGGGCGACATCGTCAGCCACCGTTCGGCCGCGATGGTGCACGACCTCCCGCTCCTGCCCGGCCGTCTGACCCGGCTCGAGGTCAGCAGTTCGCACGGCAGGATCACCACCCCCGGGCTGCGGCGACGCGAGCGGGTCATCGCGGACGAGGACATCGTCGAGGCGCATCCGATCGGGTCGCTCCGGGTGACCTCGCGGGCGCGCACAGTCGTCGACCTCATCCGCGATTGCGGCACGGAGACCGGGATCATGGCCGCGGAGTGCTTTCTCGGGCGCCCCGGTACCGACGAGCACGGGCGCCCGGGACGGTTCCCGCTGCCGGCCGCCGTGCGACAGCGGCGGAAGGCGGTGCTGTGCGATGCGGCCGGTCGACTTCCCGGCTGCTGGGGTGCCGCGCGCCTGCGCAGAGTGCTCGATCTCGGCACGGGGCTCTCGGAATCCCCGGCCGAGGCATTGGCGCTGCTCGGCTTCCACAGCGTCGGCATCGGCGACATCATCCAGCAGGCGGAGCTGTACACGGACCAGGGTGCGTTCATCGGGCGGGTCGACTTCCTCCTCGAGCGCCTCGGCCTCGTCATCGAAGTCGATGGCGAATCGAAGTACCGTGCGTCCGGAACGATCCTCATGGACCGCAGAGCGCTCCTGCGGGAGAAGCGGCGGGAGAACGCGATCCGCGCGCTCGGGTTCCGGGTGCTCCGCCTCGAATGGGCGGATGTCATCGATCCGCAGCGCTTCGTGGCAGCCCTCCGCAGCGTCGGGGCCCTGCGCTGACCGAGACCTCGCGCGTGGAAGTGTGGTGGTTTCGGTGATGTGTACGAGCGGCAACGGCACCACACTTCGCCGATGCCACCACAATCGGATTCGAAGGGGCGAGACGCGCCCGGCCGCGGGCTGCCGGGGGAGCTGTGACAGGGTGGGGCCATGACTGTGCGCGAACTCACCGCGGCCGAGGTGGCCGCCCATGCCGACGAGCTGCTGCGGATCCAGGTCGCGGCCTTCCGCATCGAGGCCGAGATCCTCGGCCACGACCGGATCCCCTACCTCTACGAGACCGTCGAGGACATCACCGCGCCGGGCCTGCGCTGGATCGCCGACGTCGTCGAGCACGCGGATCCGAGCACCGTGAGAACCGGGGACACCGGGAGCATCGACACCATCGCCGAGGTGCGCGGGGCGGTCGTGCTCGCGCAGCGGCAGGCCGGGCTCTTCGTCACGCGCGTCATCGTCGACCCCGCCCACCACCGCAAGGGCGTCGCCTCCGGCCTCCTCGGCCAGGCCCAGGAGCTCGGGCAGCGGCTGTTCGTCATCACCTCGCAGGACAACCCGCCGGGCATCGGGATGTACCGCAAGGCCGGGTTCGCCCGGGTGCGCGACGTCGAGATCGACACCGGGTCGATCCTCACCGAGTACGCCTGGGAGCCCGCTGCCGGCTGAGGGTGCGCCCGCCTCGTGCCCGGCGCGCGGACTGGTGCTGCAACGGTCACCCGCATGCTGGCCCGGCCGGAACGGTGGGACGTCAGATCGAGAGTGGTGGCTTCAACGGTCGCACACCTGCACGAAACCACCACACCCGCGCCCGGCCCGCTGAGCCCGGCCAGCTGAGCCCTGCCGGCCGGCCGGGTCCGCGGGGCTCAGCCTCCGCTCATGCGGCGGCGCTGGGAGTCGATCCGGTCGGCCGAGGCCTCGAGCTCGACCTTGACGCTGAGGATGTGCGAGTCCGACTCGGTGACGACGATCGGCTGGATCTCGACGTCGCGGATCGCCGGGAACGCCTCGACGAGCGCGGACAGCCGCAGCAGGACGTCCTCCGTCGGCTCCATGTTCATCACCGGCAGGCCCTTGTAGCCGAACAGGCGCGGAGAGGCCTTGAGCGAGCGCACGAGCTGGGCGGCGTCGACATCGGTGAGCGGGGCGACCCGGTGGGCGACGTCGTCGAGCAGCTCCGAGGTGTCCCCAGCGAGCGAGAACGACACCATGGGGCCGAGCAGCGGGTCCTCCCCGGCGCGGATCACGCAGGCCGAGCCGGGAGGGGCCATCGCCTGGACGTCGATCCCGTGATCGTCCCCGGGGTCGAGCACCGAGTCGATGACCGCGGAGACCCCGGCCCAGTCCTCGCGCAGCTCCTCGGGGTCGTCGACGTTGAGGCGCACCCCGCCGAGCTCCATCCGGTGGCGCAGCCGCTTGTGCACGGCCTTGAGTGCGACCGGGTAGCCCAGGGTGTCTGCGGCGGCGAGCGCCTCGTCCACGGTGCGGGCGGTGAGGTAGGGGAGGAACTCGAGCCCGTAGGCGCCGAGCAGCGCGCGCGTGTCGTCGCGCCCGAGCAGCACGGTCTCCCCGGGCTCCACGCCGGCGAGATTGCGCTCGATGATGTCCCTGGCGGCGCGCGGGTCGACGTTCTCCAGCTCCGGGTAGCGGCCCCGGTCGGACTTGCGCCACATCGCGTACTCGGTGGCACGGGCGAGTGCCCACACGGCGTCCTCCGGTCCCATGTAGCTCGGCACGCTGCGCGCCGCCCGGGACCCGTCCTCCTGCGGCGTGTACGCGGTGAGCTCGTCCTTGACGCCGTGCACCCCGAGGAAGCAGGCGACCGTCGTGATGCCTGAGCGCGCCGCCTCGTCGGCGAGCACCGCGGCGATCTCGCGCTCCTCCGCGCCGGCGGAGGGGGCGAAGGTCACGACGACGGAGTCGACTGCGGGGTCGGCGTACATGTCCTTGAGCGCGGCGGCGAACTCCTCGGCATGCACCTCCGGGTGGAGGGACACCGGGGCGGTCTCGACGCGCAGGCCCTCGGAGCGGGCGCGCTGGACGACGAGTGTGGAGAGCGCCGCGGAGTTGCCCACCACGCCCACCCGCCGGCCGGCCGGCAGCGGCTGGAAGGAGAACACCTGGGCGACGTCGAACAGCTGGTGGATGGTGTCGGCGCGGACGACTCCGGCCTGTGTGAGGACCTGGTCGAGCGCGGTCGCCGACAGGCTCGACACGCGCACCTGGTGGCCGGGCGGGAGCTCGCGGCCGGTGAACGCGGACTTGACGACGATGACCGGCTTGACCTGCGACACCCGGCGGGCGATCCGGGAGAACTTGCGCGGGTTGCCGATCGACTCGAGGTAGAGCCCGACGGTGGCGGTGGCCGGGTCCTCCTCCCAGTACTGGAGGAGGTCGTTGCCGGACAGGTCGGCGCGGTTGCCGGCGGACACGAACGTCGAGATCCCCAGTCCGCGGGTCTTCGCCGCGGCCAGCAGCGCCGTGCCGAGCGCTCCGGACTGGCTGAACAGCCCGAGCGTCCCGGCGTCCGGGAGGAACGGGGCGAGCGAGGCGTTGAGGGACACCTCGGGCGCGGTGTTGGCGAGGCCGAAGGAGTTCGGTCCGACGACGCGCATCCCGTGCGAGCGGGCGGTGGCGACCATCTCCCGCTGGAGCTCGAGGCCGTGCTCACCGGTTTCGGCGAAGCCCGAGGAGATGACGACGACGGACTTCACCCCGCGGGCGGCGCAGTCGCGGACCACCTGGGCGCACGATTCGGCGGGCACCGCGATGACCGCGAGGTCGATCGGCTCGGACACTGCGTCGAGCGAGGGCACGGTGGGGAACCCTGCTACGGAGTCGGCCTCCGGGTGGACGACGGTGATGGTGCCGGTGAAGCGGGCAGCGGTGAGATTGCGCAGGAGCAGGTTGCCGGTGGAGTTGCGCTTGCGGCTGGCGCCGATGACGACGACCGAGCCCGGGTGGAGGATCGAGCGGACGCTCTTCGCCTCCGCTCGGTGCTCGCGGGCCTCCTGCACCTGGATCGACTTCTCCGTCGGGTCGATCTCGAAGCGGACGGCGACGACGCCGTCGTCGAATTCGCGGGAGACCTCGTACCCGGCGGCGGCGAACACCTGGAGCATCGAGCGGTTCTGGGGGAGGACCTCGGCGGTGAAGACCTCGAGGCCGCGCTCGCGGGCGGCCGCGGCGAGGTGCTCGAGGAAGATCGACCCGATCCCGCGCCCCTGGTGGGCATCGGCGATGTTGAACGCGACCTCCGCGGCGGTGTCGTCGATCCGGTCGTAGCGGGCGACGCCGATGATCTCCTCGCCGATCGTCATGACGAAGGCCACCCGGTCGCGGTGGTCGACCTGCACGAACCGGGCGAGGTCCTTCTCCGGGAGCACCGGCAGCGGAGCGAAGAACCGCAGGTAGATCGACTCCGGCGACTGCTTGCTGTGCATGGTCTGGATGCCGTCGGCGTCCGAGGGGCGGATGGGCCGCACGTGCGCCGTCGCTCCATCGCGCAGCACGACATCGGCTTCCCAGTACGACGGATAGGGTTCCATGCACCCAGCATAGTGATCCGCACGGACCCGGTCACCACCGCCGCGGGAGTTCCCTGACGCGGAGCCCGCGGCGGTCCCGGCGGGCGGATGCGTCCCTCCGGATCGGCCGTGTCCGCGCCCTGCGGCACAATGGTGCCCATGGCTCTTCCGAAAACTCTCGCCTCCGACCTGCAGGCCGCGGGCTACTACCCGCAGCTCACCGGCAGCATGCTCATCGAAGCGCTGTTCGGAGAGGACATCCTCGCCCACTACGTCCACATGGACACCCACGTCGACCTCGACGCGATCCACCGGCACGTCACCGCCTTCCTCGTCACGCCGACCCGGCTCCTCCTCGCCCACGTCGACGACGAGCCCGACGCCGTCCCCGGCCACCGTCCGCGCGGGGTCACGTCGACGGAGGACATCCCGCTCGAGCGCCTGCGCACCGTCCTCATCAGCCGCACCTACGAGGACCCGGCGGAGTACCGGTCCTCCGACCGGCCGGTCGAGGTCGCGATCACCCTGGGCTGGGGTGCAGTGCGCCGCATCGAGACCTTCCCGGAGACCTGTGGGGACCCCGACTGCGACGGCGACCACGGCTACAGCGGCTCCCTGTTCTCCGAGGACGTCACCCTGCGCGTGTCCGCCCAGGCCGAGGGGCAGGGCGCGGTCGACCGGGCCGAGGACTTCGTCCTGCAGCTGCGCCGCGCGGTGTTCGCCGCCCGCCGAGCGGCCTCCTGACATGCGCACCGCCCCGCCCGACTACGCCTCCGCCGCGCTCCTGTCCGACCTCGTGCCGGCCGCCGCGCTCGGCCTCGGCGCCGGGGAGATCCTCGACACCGGCGTCCGGGAGCGCGCCGCGCGCCTCGGCCTCGACGCAGAGGTGCGGGTCGCCGTCGTCGTGCTCGTCGACGGGATGGGCGCCCGCCTGCTGCGGGACCGCGCCGCCCATGCCCCGTTCCTCCGGGGCCTGCTGCCCGACGCCGGGGCGCTGAGCGCCGGCTTCCCCTCGACGACGGCGAACTCGCTGTCCTCGCTCGGCACCGGGCTGCTGCCGGGATCCCACGGCGTCATGGGCTACCGTCTCCTCGACCCGGACCGCGACGTCGTGTTCAACCAGCTGACCTGGGACCCCGAGGTCGACCCCGAGCAGTGGGTGCCCGACGCCACCCTGTTCGAACGGCTCGGCGATGCCGGGGTGGACGTCGTCAGCCTCGGCGAGCCGAAGTTCGCCGGGCGCGGCCTCAACCAGGCATCGCTGCGCGGCGGTCGGTTCCGCGGCTCGCAGACGTTGAGCGAGCGCGTCGACCACGCCCGCGAGGAGATCCGCCGGCCGGGCCGCCGGCTCGTCTACCTCTACTGGGGGAACCTCGACAAGACCGGGCACGTCCACGGGGTGGACTCCTGGGAATGGCTCGAGGAGCTCGAGCACCTCGACGATCGGCTCGCCGCGCTCGCCCAGGCGCTCCCGGCGGATGCCGAGCTCCTCATCACCGCCGACCACGGCATGGTCGACGTGCCCCACGACTCCCGGATCGATCTCGCGGAGACCCCGGAGCTGCGGGCGGGGGTGCGCGCCATCGGCGGTGAGCCGCGCGCCGTCCACGTCTACGCGCAGCCCGGCGCCGCGGCCGAGGTGCGCGCCGCCTATCGCAGCGTGCTCGGTGAGCGTGCCCTCGTGCTGACCCGGGACGATGCGATCGGCCGGGGATTCTTCGGTCCCGTGCGGCCGGTCAACCGGGCTCGGATCGGCGACCTCGTCGTCGTCTGCGACGCGGGTGTGGGGATCGTCGACTCCGAGCACGACTCGCCGGCGGCGCTCGCGTTGCTCGGCCACCACGGCGGGATCACCGAGCGCGAGCTCGAGATCCCGCTGTTGCGCGCTCGCGGCTGAGCCGAGCGCTCAGGACCTCCGAGCCGAGCTGCGCAGCACGGCGCGCGGCTCGGTCACCGGTGTGCTCCTCAGTGCGCGCCGTCGGGCTCGGTCCCGGTGTCGACGGCGGGGCTCCCGGCCCCGCCCGCCGCTCCGGTCCCCTCCTCGAAGCGCAGCACCTCGCGGCGCCGGGCGGGCCGGCGCGGTCCGACCCGGTAGATCACCGAGCGGTACATGAGGTAGCGGAAGATGTTGCCCAGGCCGACGCCGATGACGTTGGCGGAGATGTTGTCGGCGAGCGCGGAGCGCAGGCCGAGCACGTAGTGCGAGAACCACAGGCAGGCCATCGCGATGAGCAGGCCGCCGGCGTTGACGAGGAAGAACCACATCGCCTCCTTGCCCGCCGAGCGGTTCCGCCCGTCCTTGAACGTCCAGTACCGGGAGCCGATCCAGCTCACCGTGGTGGCGACGGTGACGGAGATGATCTTCGCCCACATCGGCCCGATCCCCACCGCCTCGAGCCGCAGCACGTTGAACAGGGTGAAGTCGACGACGAACGCGATGCCGCCGACGACGGAGAACTTGGCGACGCGCTCGGCCTCCTTGCGTAAGCGCATCCCGTACCCGTCCGTCGTCGATCGATTGAGGAATCGGGACCGGCGCCCGCGGAGCAGCGGCGTTCCGTGCGTGCTGCACCGGGTCGGCGCCCGTGAACCGTGCAGCAGAAGTCCCCGCACAACGGTACCGGAACCCGCCTGTGGTCCCGCTGTGGGACACCCGCCCGCGCGGCGCGCCGGGGAGGCCGTGCGCGCCGGCGGCGCAGTTCCCTCGCTAGAGTGGAGTGGTGACTTCTCCCGTGATCGGCGTCATCGGCGGCGGCCAGCTGGCCCGCATGATGGCCCCCGCAGCAGAGGCGCTCGGCGTGGGCTTCCACGTCCTCGCCGAATCCGCCCAATCGTCCGCCGCGCAGGTCGCCGGCCGCGTCACCGTCGGCGACCACACCGACCTCGCGGCCCTCCAGGCCTTCGCCGACACCGTCGACGTCATCACCTTCGATCACGAGCACGTGCCGCCGGAGCACCTGCGCGCCCTGCAGGCCGCCGGCCACGCCGTGCATCCGGGGCCCGACGCGCTCATCCACGCGCAGGACAAGATCGTCATGCGCCGGCGGATGGACGCCCTCGGCCTGGCCAATCCGCGCTGGGCGGAGATCTCCACCCCGGAGGACCTCGAGCGGTTCGGCGCGGAGGTGGGCTTCCCCGTCATCCTCAAGACCCCGCGCGGCGGCTACGACGGCCACGGCGTGCGGGTCGTGACGAGCGGTGCGGACGCCGTCGACTGGCTCGGCTCCCATCCCGTGCTCCTCGCGGAGGAGAGGATCGACTTCATCCGCGAGCTCGCGGTCATGGTCGCGCGCTCGCCGATGGGCCAGACCGCGGTCTGGCCGGTCGTCGCCACCTATCAGCAGGACGGGGTGTGCAAGGAGGCCGTCGCACCGGCGCCCGGGCTCGACCCGGAGCTCGCGCGGCGGATCACCGCCGATGTCCTCACCGTCGCCGGCGCCCTCGACGTCACCGGGGTGATGGCGATGGAGATGTTCGAGACCCCGGACGGCTACCGGATCAACGAGCTCGCGATGCGCCCGCACAACACCGGCCACTGGACCCAGGACGGCTCGGTGACCTCCCAGTTCGAGCAGCACCTGCGGGCTGTGCTCGACCTGCCGCTCGGCGATCCGAGCGCCCGCACCCCGGCCACCGCGATGGTCAACGTGCTCGGCGCCGACCGCGACGATCTCTACTGCGCCTACCTCCACGTGCTCGCCCACGACCCGCAGGTCAAGGTCCACATGTACGGCAAGTCGGTGCGCCCGGGCCGCAAGCTCGGCCACGTCAACGTCTACGGCGACGACGCCGCGGCCGTGCTCGCCCGCGCCCGGCACGCTGCGGACTTCATCGCCGGGGTCGACACCGATCCCGAACCCGAGCGGAAGGACACCGCATGAGCACCCCGACAGTCGGCATCGTCATGGGCTCGGACTCCGACTGGCCGACGATGGCCGCCGCCGCGGACGTCCTCGACGAGCTCGGCATCCCGTGCACCGCCGAGGTGGTGTCAGCCCACCGGATGCCCCACGACATGATCGAATGGGGCGCCACCGCCGCCCAGCGCGGTCTCGACGTCGTCATCGCCGGGGCCGGGGGGGCGGCGCACCTGCCGGGCATGATCGCCTCCGTCACCTCGCTGCCCGTCATCGGGGTGCCGGTGCCGCTGGCCCACCTCGACGGCATGGACTCGCTCCTGTCGATCGTGCAGATGCCCGGCGGGGTGCCGGTGGCCACGGTGTCGATCGGCGGGGCGAAGAACGCCGGCCTGCTGGCGGCGAGGATCCTGGGAATCGGCCGCGACCCCGAGGCGCAGCGCATCCGCGCCGCGCTCGACGACTATCGTGAGAACCTCCGGGCCGTCGCCGAGGCGAAGGGTGCGGCGCTGTCCGAGCGCCGCCGGCAGACCTGAAACCGTATGTGAGGAGCACCATGTTCGATCTCTACCAGCTCAGCGAGGACCACGAGGAGCTCCGCCGGGCCGTCCGCGACGTCGTCGACAACCGGATCACGCCCTATGCCGCGGAGGTCGACGCCGAGGCGCGCTATCCGCGCGAGGCGCACGAGGCGCTCGTCGCCACCGACTTCTTCGCCCCGCACATCGGCGAGGAGTACGGGGGAGTGGGGGCCGATGCGCTGGCCGTCGCGATCGTCATCGAGGAGATCGCGCGCGGCTGCGTGTCCTCCTCTCTCATCCCGGCGGTGAACAAGCTCGGGTCGATGCCGGTGCAGATCGGCGGCAGCGAGGAGATCAAGGCGAAGTACTTCCCGCGGGTCGCCTCCGGCGAGTGCGGGTTCTCCTACGGCCTGTCCGAGCGGGAGGCCGGCTCCGACACCGCGGGCATGCGCACCCGTGCGGTCCGCGACGGCGACGACTGGGTGCTCAACGGTGTGAAGACGTGGATCACCAACGCCGGGGAGAGCGAGTTCTACACCGTCATGGCCGTCACCGATCCCGACGGCCCGCGCGGGCGCAACATCACCGCGTTCGTCGTCGAGAAGTCCGACGAGGGCTTCACGTTCGGGGAGAAGGAGCGCAAGCTCGGCATCAAGGGCAGCCCCACCCGGGAGCTGTTCTTCGAGAACTGCCGGATCCCCGGCGACCGGGCGGTCGGCGAGGTCGGCGACGGGCTCAAGATCGCGCTCAAGACCCTCGACCACACGCGGGTGACCATCGCCGCGCAGGCCGTGGGTGTGGCGCAGGGCGCGCTCGACTACGCGATCGGCTACATCAAGGAGCGCAAGCAGTTCGGCAAGCACATCGCGGACTTCCAGGCGATCCAGTTCATGGTCGCCGACATGGGGATGAAGCTCGAGGCGGCCCGCCAGCTCACCTACGTCGCGGCGGCCAAGAGCGAGCGCGACGACGCCGACCTCGGCTTCTTCGGGGCGGCGGCGAAGGCCTATGCCTCCGACGTCGCGATGGAGATCACGACCGACGCCGTGCAGCTGCTCGGCGGTGCCGGCTACGTGCAGGACCATCCGGTCGAGCGGATGATGCGCGATGCGAAGATCACGCAGATCTACGAGGGCACGAACCAGGTGCAGCGCCTCGTCATGGGCCGCAAGCTGCTCGCCTGAGCCGCCCCGCGCCACCCGCCCCGCGCCGGCGCCCCCGGCCGACCGCCGACCGCACGCAGAGATCCGACAGGTGAGGGATGCCCCGCACTCCGAAGTACACCGACCCGATCCGCTTCCCCCAGTACGCGGACCGGAGCACCCGTGATGTGCGCGGCTGGATCCTGCTCGTCTCCACGATCCTGCTGCCCGGCAGCGTGCAGTCGCTGTTCGGCGTGCGCCGGTTCGCGCGGTTCGCGCTCGGACTGTCGCTGGCGACCTGGGCACTCGTCGTGCTCGTCGGGCTCGCCGCACTCCTGCGCCGGCAGCTCGTGTTCACCCTCGCCACGAACCCGCTCGTGCTCGGGCTGCTGACCCTGTGGGCGCTCGTGCTCGGAGTGGTGTGGCTCGTCGCGCTGGTCGACACGGTGCGCCGGATCCGGCTCGTCGGGCTGTCGCCGCGCACCTGCCTGGGAGTCGTGGCCGCGGCGCTCGTCAGCGTGCTCGTCATCGGCGGCGGGCTCGCCTGGGGCACGGTGACGCTCAACAGCCAGCGGCAGCTCATCAGCGAGATCTTCGCCGGCGGGCTCGGCGTGCGCCCGAGCGACGGGCGCTACAACGTCGCCCTGCTAGGCACCGACGCCGGCAAGGGGCGCGAGGGCATCCGGCCGGACAGCATCTCCCTCGTGTCGATCGACGCGGACACCGGGGAGTCGGTGATCATCGGGCTGCCGCGCAACCTCCAGAACGTCCCCTTCGCCGAGGACTCCCCACTGCGGTCCCAGTACCCGCAGGGCTACGACTGCGGCGACGAGTGCCTCATCAACGCCGTCTACCAGCTCGGCGAGCAGCACCCCGAGGGGTTCGACGACGGCTCCCCGGCCGGCGCCCAGGCGATGAAGGACGCGATCAGCGGGGCGACCGGGGTCGACGTCCACTACTACGCGATGATCGACCTCAAGGGCTTCGAGAGCCTCATCGACGCGATGGGCGGCATCTCCCTGGTGTCCGGGAAGCGCGTGCCGATCTCCGCGCCGGTGGACAAGGCGACGGGGAAGCACGGCCCGGTGCGCGGCTGGATCGAGCCCGGCGAGCTCCACCTCGACGGCTTCCACGCCCTCTGGTACGCCCGCTCGCGCGAATTCGCGAGCGACTACGAGCGGATGGTCCGCCAGCGCTGCGTGCAGGAGGCGATGATCGCCCAGCTCGACCCGGCGACCGTCCTCACCCGCTACCAGTCGATCGCGCAGGCCGCGCCCGAGGTCGTGTCCACCGACATCCCGCAGCTCCAGGTCGACCGGTTCGTCGACCTCGCGCTCAAGGCGAAGTCGCAGAAGATCCGCTCGCTCAACCTCACCCCGCCCGAGGTCGTCCCGGCCGACCCCGACTACGCCGCGGTCCACGCTCTCGTCGCCGAGGCGCTCGAGCCCGCCGAGGCGCGCGCCGCCTCCCCGGACGAGCCGGCCGTGCTCGCCGCCGGAGCCGCTCCCGCAGGGCTCGATCCGGTCGCCGGGGCCGTGCCCGGGGCGGTTCTCGCCGCCGCCCCGACCGAGGGAGGAGGAGACGAGAAGGACCGGGCCATCTGTTACGTGCCCTGAGGTCCTCCCGGCATTCTTGAGGTTTCCTGCCGGAATCCTCGAAAAACTTTCAGCCGCGTGTCGCCGCGAGATCTCGCGGAACGACATCCGTGTAACTCGGCTCTGCGTCGAAAAATCCAGTCCGACACGCCGAAAAGTGTGTAACAATTCTGAGATGTTGAGCTGATTCGTCATCCTTCCAATGACGAGTTCATCTCGTGAAGCCTCTCTTCCCTGACTTCCTCGAAAAGGCTGAAACGATGAGATTTGCACTGCCCATCGTGGCATCGTGCGCATCCGCGGTGATGGTCTCGACCCTCGGGTTGACCGTCCCCGCCGCTGCCGCAGGATCCGCCACCGTCACACCGACCATCGACGAACACGCGCTCACCGAGGTGAGCGAGGACGGTCTCGATGCGCCCGGTGCGCGCGAGTCCTCGCTCGTCACCACGCAGGTCAGCAACTCGAGCACGACCAATCTGCCGAACCTGCTGCGGTCCCCGAGCGCCGTGAACGCGCTCGGCATGGCGCCGCTGGGCACCTTCGGCTCCGGCAGCACGGCGATCTCGCCCGTGTCGCTGCAGGAATCGCAGCCGCGGACTCCGAGCGGATCGGCGCCCGCGGAGACCTCTCCGGAGCCCGCGGAGACCCCGGACATGTCCGGCGGCGTCCGCGAGAAGACCGAGGACGGCGTCAACATCGCCGCGATCTCCGACGTCCTCGAGGTGCCGGAGTCCCGGTCCTCCGTCGTCGGCGTCACCTACGACACCGAGACCGAGGTCACCGTCGAGGTCCGGATCCGGACCGGCGAGGGCTGGTCCGCCTGGGACGAGCTCGAGGAGGACGTCGTCGGTGAGGGCACGCCCGGCACCGAGCCGTTCGTCGTGAGCGGCGCGAGCGAGGTGCAGATGCGCGTGCTCGGCGACGCCGCTCCCGAGGACGCGCGCCTCCTCGTCATCGACCCCAAGCACTCCGCCGCCGACCAGCAGGCCGTCGAGCAGAACGCCCCGGTCGCCGCACCGGCACCGGGCGCCGAAGCGCCAGGAGAAGCCGCCGCCGAGGGTGCCGCCGCCGGGGCCGAGGGCTACGCCGCCCAGCCGGCCGCCGCGGTCCCCGCGACCGCCGCCCCGGGATCGGCCACCGCCCAGACCGTCGCGGTGAAGAAGGTCTCGAAGCCGAAGATCGGCTCGCGCAAGTCGTGGGGCGCCAATGAGCGCCTGCGCAAGGGCAAGGCGTCCTACGCACCCAAGGTCCGCGCCGCCGTCGTCCACCACACCGCCGGCTCCAACAGCTACAGCGCCGGCGACGTGCCCGGCATCCTGCGCGGCATCTACAGCTTCCACACCAAGGGCCGCGGCTGGTCCGACGTGGGCTACAACGTCCTCGTCGACAAGTACGGCCGCCTCTGGGAGGGCCGCGCAGGCGGCGTCGACCGCGCGGTGATCGGCGCCCATGTGGCCGGCTACAACACCGGGACCTTCGGCATCTCCGTCATGGGCTCCTACGGGAGGTCGGCTCCGCCGCAGGCGGCGATCGACGCCGTCAACCACGCGATCGCCTGGAAGCTGTCGGCCAGCGGCGTGTCCGTCAAGGACCGCGCGACCGTGGGCGGACGCAGCATCCCGGCAGTCGTCGGACACCGCGACCTCGGCTCCACCTCGTGCCCGGGAGCGGCGTTCTACTCGAAGTTCGGCAGCATGCGCAAGGACATCGAGAAGCTCCAGCAGGGCGGCGCACCGGCGGCTCCCGAGAAGGAGACCCCGAAGCCCGCGCCCAAGAAGACTGCGATCGACACGCACTACGAGGGCAAGGAGAAGGTCCTCGGCAAGCCCACCTCGAAGGAATGGGACCTCGCCGGCGGCAAGGTGAAGAACTTCGAGCGCGGCTACATCACCTGGTCGAAGGCCACCGGCCCGCAGGTGATCTCCGGTGCGATCGCCACGGCCTGGAACGGTGCCACCCGCACGAAGCTCGGCCTCCCGGTCACCGGGGAGCAGGGCGGCCTCAAGAGCGGCGGCGCCTATCAGAAGTTCCAGGGCGGCTCGATGCACTGGTCGTCGAAGTCCGGCGCCCAGCCGACCTGGGGCATCCTCCAGGGCTACTGGGCCTCGAAGGGCTACGAGAACGGCCACATCGGCTATCCGAAGTCCGCGCCGCAGTGCACCGACGGTCGGTGCGAGCAGCTCTACGAAGGGGCCCGGCTGGTCTGGGCCGAAGGCTACGGGGTGACGGAGTTCTCGCCGCGCGGCGACATCTCCGCAGGGGCGCGCGATCTCAACGCGTCCCGGCCCGGCTCCGCGGACGACGAGTCCGCGGAGCCCGGCTCCGGGCCTGCTGGACCCGGGGAAGGTTCAGCAGACCAGGAGACCGAGCAGTCCCCGGCACCCACACAGACCCCGGCGCCGGCTCCGAGCGAGGAGCCGAGGCAGGAGACTCCGAGGGCCGAGGAGCCGAAGCAGGACGAGTCCGAGAAGGACGAGTCGAAGAAGGACGAGTCCGAGAAGGACGAGTCGAAGAAGGACGAGTCCGAGAAGGACGAGTCGAAGAAGGACGAGCCCGAGAAGGACGAGTCGAAGAAGGGCGAGCCCAAGGAGGAGAAGCCGAAGAAGAGCGCCGAGCAGATCGAGAAGGAGAAGCGCGACGCGGTCATCGCCACGGCCAAGAAGCACCTCGGCGTGAAGTACCGGTGGGGCGGGACCTCGCCGCGCTCCGGCTGGGACTGCTCGGGCTACGTGCAGTACGTCTACGCGCAGAACGGGATCAAGCTGCCGCGCTCCTCCGGGGCGCAGAAGGCGGCAGGGGAAGTGATCCCGGCCTCGCAGGCGAAGCCCGGCGACCTCATCTGGATCCCCGGTCACCTCGGGATCGTGTCCGAGACCGAGGGCCAGATGTACGACGCGGGCTCGACCCGCACCAACACGAGCAAGCGCAGCTACGACTGGATGCTCAAGCGGGGTGCGGTGTTCGTCCGGGTGATCTGACGGACCGGACTCCGATGGGGCGGTCGGCATGCGAAGAGCATGCCGGCCGCCTCGTGCGTGGCCCGGGCGTGCAGCGCTCCCGGCCTCCCGGCACCACCTGAGCCCCCGAGCCGCTCCCGGCCCCGCCCCGGGTTCCCCCGGTTTCGCGACCCCGCGCGCTCTCGCTTAGGCTGACCGAGGCGAACAGGGCGGTCCCGCGGGGGCGCCGGCCGGCGGACGGAGAACAGGGAACGACGAGGATGCAGAAGCTGACGAACACGGTGCGCGACTACGCCTGGGGGAGCCCGACGGGGATCCCCGAGATCCTCGGGCGCGAGCCCGACGGCACGCCGGCCGCGGAACTGTGGATCGGCGCCCACCCCGGAGCGCCCTCGGGCGTCGAGGACACGGATCTGCGCGAGTGGATCGCGCGGGACCCGCACACGCGGCTCGGTGCCGGCTCGGTGGACGTCTACGGGGAGCGGCTGCCGTTCCTCCTCAAGATCCTCTCCGCCCGGACCGCGCTCTCGATCCAGGCGCACCCCTCCCGGGGGCAGGCGCAGGCCGGGTACGCGCGCGAGGACGCCGCGGGAGTCCCGGTCGACGCTCCGCATCGGAACTACCGCGACACCTGGCACAAACCGGAGCTCATCCATGCGCTCGGCGACTTCGACGCGCTCTGCGGCTTCCGCCCGCTCCCGGCGATCCGGGCCACCGTGGAACGCCTGCGCGCCGCGGCCTCCCCGGCCGACCGCCCGCTGCTCGAGGCCTGGCTGACCGCGCTCACGCCCTCCGGCGGGCAGGACGACGAGGCCGTGGCGCTGCGGGCGGCGACCGATCTGGTGCTCGGCCGCGCCGCCGAATACGGACCGCTCGCCGATCGCCTCGCCGCCCTCGACCTCCCCGGCGTCGGTGCGGACCATCCCTGCAGGCAGGGCAGCGCGGTCGACCCGCAGGACACCCTGCGCGAGGTCACTGCGGACTTCCCCGGGGATGCGGGGACTCTCGTCGCGCTCATGCTGCGCCGCCTGCGGCTGCGGGCCGGGGAGTCGCTCGCACTCGACGCGGGGGTGCTCCACGCCTACCTCGGAGGCCTCGGGGTGGAGATCATGGCGTCCTCGGACAACGTGCTGCGCGGCGGGCTGACGAGCAAGCACATCGACCTCGCGGAGCTCGATGCGGTCGTCGTCTACGACAGCGTCGAACCGCAGCGGGCGGCGCCCGACGCCCGCGGGGTGGTGCGCGGGGCCACCGACGACTTCGCCCTGCAGCGCATCGACTCCGCCGCCGACCTCCCGATCGCGCGCAGCGGCGCGGCGATCCTCCTGTGCACCGCCGGCGGCTTCACCGTGCGCAGCGGGGAGGAGAGCACGGAGCTCGCCGGCGGGGACAGCGTCTTCGTCGGCGCCGACGAGCCGCTGCCGCACGTCACCGGCACCGGGCAGCTGTTCGTCGCGACCACTGGCCTGCCCGCACCCGCCTGAGCGGCACCTGCCTGAGTGCCGGCCGACGGCCGCGCACACGACAGTGGGGCTTTCGGTGGTGTGTGGGGGCATCAACGCCACCACACACCACCGAAAGCCCCACAGTTGCGCAGGGGAGGCTCCGGGAGGCCGGAGCTCAGCTCACGTGGGCGGGGACCTCGATCTCGGGGACCTCGTCGGGGATGTCGAGCCTCGCGCCGGTCTTCTCGGTGATCTCCTCGACGGTCACGCCGGGAGCGCGCTCGAGGAGGCGGAACCCGGTGCCGGTGACGTCGAGCACCGCGAGGTCGGTCACGACCCGCTCGACCACGCCCTTGCCGGTCAGCGGCAGCAGGCAGGTGTCGAGGAGCTTGTGGGAGCCGTCGCGGGCGACGTGCTCCATGACGACGATGACCTTCTGCGCCCCGTGGACGAGGTCCATCGCCCCGCCCATGCCCTTGACCATCTTGCCCGGGATCATCCAGTTCGCGATGTCGCCGTTGCCCGCGACCTGCATCGCCCCGAGGATCGCGGCATCGATCTTGCCGCCGCGGATCATCCCGAAGCTCGTCGCGGAATCGAAGAAGCTCGCCCCGGGCAGCACCGTGACGGTCTCCTTGCCCGCGTTGATGAGATCCGCGTCGAGCTCCTCGGCGGTGGGGTAGGGGCCGACCCCGAGGATCCCGTTCTCCGACTGGAGCACGAGGTGCACCCCGGCGGGCACGTAGTTCGGGACCAGGGTGGGCAGCCCGATGCCGAGGTTGACGTAGGAGCCGTCGGCGAGCTCGGCGGCCGCGCGGGCGGCCATCTGGTTGCGTGTCAGTGCCATCTCAGGCCTCCCTCACAGTCCGCTTCTCGATGTTCTTGTCCGCCGCCTGCTCGGCGGTCAGCTCGACCACCCGGTGGACGAACACACCGGGCAGGTGCACCTCGTCCGGGGCGATCTCCCCGGGCTCGACGAGCTTCTCGACCTCCGCGATCGTGACCCGGGCGGCCTGCGCGGCCGGCGGGTTGAAGTTCCTGGCCGAGCGATGGAACACGAGGTTGCCGTGCCGGTCCCCGACCGCGGCGCGCACGAGCGCGAAATCCGGGGCCAGGGACTCCTCGAGGACGTAGGTGTGCTCGGATCCGAAGGTGTCGAACACCCGGGTGTCCTTCGGTGGGGACTCGATCTCCACGCTGCCGTCGGCGGCGTACTTCCACGGCATCCCGCCCTCGGCGACCTGCGTGCCGGACCCGGTGATGGTGTAGAACGCCGGGATCCCGGCCCCGCCGGCGCGCAGCTTCTCCGCCAGGGTGCCCTGCGGGGTGAGCTCGACCTCGAGCTCACCCTCGAGGTACTGGCGGGCGAACTCCTTGCTCTCCCCGACGTAGGAGGCGATCATGCGCCGGATCTGCTTCGTATTCAGCAGCATCCCGAGTCCGAAGTCCCCGGCCCCGGCGTTGTTCGAGATCACCTCGAGGTCACCGACCCCGGCATCGCGCAGCGCCCTGATGAGCACCTGCGGGACCCCGACGAGACCGAAACCCCCGACCGCGATCTGCGCGCCGGCTGGAATGTCCGCGACCGCCTGAGCAGCCGATGCAACTACTTTGTCCATGCCCCGATTGTGCCATGGACCACACCGTCGAGGCGGCTGAGCTCCGAGAGCCGGACCGGGTCGTCGGTGTCGGTGAGGACGAGCACGCCGGAGCGCAGCGTGGCGAGCAGCAGCGGGACCTCCGCGGCATCCGGCAGACCGGCGAGCAGCGCCCGCGGGCCCGGGTCGCCCGCAGCGCCATCGCCCGACAGGCCGGCGGCCGCGGCGGCCGCGTCGAGGGCCGCCGGGTCGAGCGGGATCGGCCCGGCTTCGCCGTCCGGTCCGACGAGCACGGCGGAGGCCGGGTTCCCGAGGGCGGCGACGTCCGGGTGGGCGCGCACGGCGGCGATGAAGTCGGTGCAGCCGGGCCCGGTCTCCGAGCGCAGGGCGAGGGCGGCGGTCGCGAACACGAGGACCTCCTCGGCGGCGGAGTCGTCGATGCCGGACCCCGCGCCCGGGAGCGTCTCCGGACGGAGAGCGACCCACGGTCCGTTCGGAGCGAGGGAGTCCTGGGTGAGGAGGTGGACGGGGGCGCCGAGCGACCAGGCGGCGAACGCTGCTGCGAGCGCCCGCCAGTGGAGCGCGGCGGGAGCGGGGCAGACGATGCCGAGCGCGGTGTCGGGCCCGATCTCGAGCTCGCCGAGCAGGCCGATGGACTTGTGCACCCAGTTGCCGAGCACCGTGCCGGTGAGCTCGAGGCGCTCGCCGTCGCCGGTGACGGAGATCAGAGCGGGTTCGGAGCGGGCGGACAGGGCGGTGACGACGTCTCTCATCGGTTCATCCTCTCTCGGGGGCATTGGTGCCGGGCGCGAGGTCGAGCTCGATCGCGAGCGCGGCGCCCTTGGGCGAGGCATCGGCGGCCCAGTCGTAGCGCACGCGGGCACGCAGACCCTCGGCGTGGAGCGCGGTGTGGAGGCGCTCGACGAGCGCTCCGAGACCGATCGCCGCCTCGACGAGCGGATGGCCCTCAGCCTCCGGGAGGGGGTTCGCGCCGCTGCGCTGGACGAGGATCCGGGCGCCTGCGCCGTCGACGCGCAGCCGCCACCGGTCCTGACCCGGGGTGCGCCCGGTGCGGCCGCGGGCGGCGCCGAGCGCCCGGGTCACCCGGGTGAGGACGTCGTCGTCGCCCGAGGCCGAGGCCGGCGGCCATGCGAGCCCGGTGGAGTCGAGTGCCGCGTGCACCGCCTCGACGTGCCCGGTGCGGAACCAGTCCTCCGCCTCGGGCCGGTTGAGGGCGCGGGCCCCCGGGTCCGCCTCGTCGAGGAGGTCGCCGACCCCGCGCACCACGGCGAGCGGGAGCCCGCGGGCGGCACCCTTGACGAGGTCGGCGGCCGCGGCGATCTCGTCGGCGACCGCGCGCTCGGTCGCGGTCTGCACCCGACCGTCGTCGTCGGGGCGGCCGCGCTGGGAATCGAGGCCGGCGAGACCTGCGGAGCCGAGCGCGAAGTCGAACACGCCGCGGCGCCACGGGCGCGAGGTCGAATCGGACACCACGACGGCGAGCCGGACGCCGAACCAGCGCTCGAATGCGGCGCGCAGCATCGCCGCCGAGCCGTCCGGGTCGGCGGGGTGGAGCACGACGTGCCCGTCCGCGTTGGAGCGGTCGAGCCCGGCGGCGGCCTGCACGGTGCCGGCGGCGGTGCGCGCGACCGTGACGACGGCGGGCCCGGCTCCGGAGTCGAAGGTGCGGGCGGCGACCTCGCTCAGGCTCGCCTCGGTGACGAGGGATTCGAAGGCGGCGCGGGAGCCCGCCTGCCGGATCCGCCCCTCGGCCTTCGCGACGATCTTCGAGGCGACGACGAGCACGTCTCCGTCCTTGATCTCGATCCGGTTCCGGTCGATCGCCGTGCACAGCACTGCGGGGAGGTCGGTGCCCGGGACGATCCGCTCGATGCCGGCGATCGCGTAGGCGGTGAGGAGGCGGGAGGGCGCGGGCGCGCCGGGTTCGGCGCTCACGCCCGGTCCCAGACCGTGGTGCCGGCCGGCGCCGCGGGCTCCACGCCGGCGAGCGCCTCGGCGACGGCGCCGGTGATCTCCGTCGCTCCGAGCCGGCTGCGGAGCTCGGAGGGGAGGGAGTCGCCGCCGCTGAGGAGCACGGTGGCGCGCGTGCCGGTGAGCGCGTCGAGGACGCCGGGGAGCTCGAGCACCGGCACGGTGTCGAGGGCGGCGTACTCGTCGGCGCGGACGATGATCGCGTCGGCCTGGCGCAGCGCGCGCAGCACTCCCGGGGCGGCGGTCGCGCCCTCGATCCCGGTGCGGACCACCCGGGTCACCCGCTGCGGGTCGGCGGCGCGGAACCGGCGGGCCGGCCACGCCTCCTCCTGGCCGTCGCGCTCCACGACGACGAGGGTCTCCACGGCGTCGTCGGAGGCCGGCAGCAGGCTGAAGGCGGGGGAGAAGCGGCTCGCCATCGCCTGCACGACCTGGGACAGCGGGTAGCCGAGCGCGAGCAGGCGGGTGCGCAGCACTGCGGCGGCGAGGCTCGCCTCGGTCATCGGGAACCACTCGGCGTCGACGTGGTACGCGGCGAGCTCCTCGACCGCACCGCCGGGCAGCGCGGTGCTCGGCGGGAGCAGGCAGGCGTCGATGTCCGGGCTGAAGCGCAGCCCGTGCACGGTGACGTCGGTGAACGTCGAGGCGATGACGGTGACCCGGTCCTCGGTCCGGTCGGAGGTGAAGGCGAGGACGTCGGCGAGCACGTCGGTCGAGGTGTCCGTGAGCGGCAGCACTGTGATTCTCATGGACTCCATGTTCTCAGGATTCGACCGGCCGTGCCCACCGCGCGACCGCGAGCGCGGCCCCGCGCGCACCCCTGCAGCACGGCGCCCACCCGGTGGGGAGAGTGCGAGGAGAATCATGGGTGTGACTGTTAGCGGGAGATGGCGGGGAATCGCAGTTTCGCTTGGCGGCTCCGGGTGCTTCTGTTCTTGCCCGGTGGGCCGTCGTCAGTTCTGGATCTCGGTCCACAGGGCGCGGACGCGGTCGTCGATCTGGTCGACGATTTCGCGGATTCGTTCCGGTGTCTCCTCGGCGGGGTCGGCCAGTTCCCAGTCCAGGTAGCGTTTGCCGGGGTAGATGGGGCAGGCGTCGCCGCAGCCCATGGTGATGACGTAGTCGGCTGCGCGGACGACGTCGTCGGTCAGTGGTTTGGGGAAGGCTCCGGACAGGTCGATGTGGCGTTCGGCCAGCGCGTCGATCACCAGGGGGTGGACCTCGGATCCGGGCAGCGAGCCGGCCGAGCGGACCTCGACCCGGTCGCCGGCGTAGTGGGCCAGCAGGGCGCTGGCGATCTGGGAGCGTCCGACGTTGTGCACGCAGACGAACAGCACCTGCGGGACGGTTGTCTCGATTTTGCCCTGTGCCAGGGCGAGAGCGCGGAGGCGGTCGGCGGCGAACCGTTCGGCGAGGATCGCCAGGTGGTCGCGGATTCTCGCGGTCCGCGACAGGGTGGTGTAGGACTCGAAGACGTAGCGCTCGATGGTCTCCGGGGAGAAGATTCCCTCGTACTTGCGGGCGAGGTCATCGGCTGTGTGTTGGAGGACTTGGGTGTCGAGCGGCGGGGTGTCGGCGGCCATGGCCTGGTCCTTTCAGGAGCAGCAGGAGGAGGTGGGTGCGCCGCCGATGGTCACCGGGAGTGGCCCGGCTGGCACGTCGCAGTATCCGCCGAGGTCTGTGGTGCAGACGCCGGTCTCGGGCAGTTCGAGGTGGACGGTGTCGGCGGCGACCCGGTCACCTGCCAGTGCTGCGGCGATGGAGCGGACCTGTTCGTAGCCGGTGGCCATGAGGAACGTCGGTGCGCGGCCGTAGCTCTTCATGCCGACGATGTAGAACCCGGGCTCGGGGTGGGCCAGCACGCGTTCGCCGTGCGGGGGCACGCTGCCGCAGGAGTGGAACTCCGGATCGATGAGCGGGCCGAGCTTCTGGGGTGCATCGACGGTCGGGTCGAGGTCGAGGCGCAGCTCGGTCAGCATCGACAGGTCGGGGCGGAACCCGGTGGCCGGGACGAGGACGTCCACGGTGAGCTTCTCGGCGCCGCTGGGTCCTGCGGCCTGGACGTGCAGCTGCTCGCCGTGAGTTTCGAAGCCGGTGATCACGAACGAGGTGTGGACATCGATTCGGCCGGATTCGACCAGGTCCCGGAGGCGGGTGCCCAGGGCGCCGCGGGCGGCGAGCTCGTCGCGGTCTTCGCCGCCGTAGGCGCGGGAGGCGTCCGCTGACCGGACGGCCCAGCTGATCCGGGTCGCGGGGTTGTCGTCGGCGAGCTCGGCGAGGTCGAGCAGCGTGTTGGCCGCGGAGTGGCCAGCGCCGACGACGAGGACGTGGCGGCCGGCGAACCGGTCACGGTCGACACCGGTGACGGCGGGCAGGGGCTGGGTGATGAGGCCGCGGGCTGTCGCCTCGGCTTCTCCGGGGGCGGGCAGGCCGGACCGGCCGAGTGGGTTGGGCTGGTGCCAGGTGCCCGAGGCGTCGATGACGCTGCGCGCCAACACGTCCTCGGACGATCCGTCGGAGGAGGCGATGCGGACGAGGAACGGGGTGGTCTCCCTGCCGGTGCTGCGGGTCTTGTCGATCCCTTCCCGGGAGACCGCGATGACGCGGGCGTCGGTGCGGACGACGTCGCCCAGCGCGTCTGCCAGCGGGGTCAGGTAGTCGGTGATCAGCTCGTGACCGGTGGGCAGGACTTCCGGGTTCGGGGCCTGCCAGCCGTCTGCCTCGAGGAGGCGGCGGGCGGCGTCGTCGATGTTGAACCGCCACGGCGAGAACAGGCGGGTGTGGCCCCATTCGCGGATCGCGGCGCCGCTGGTGCTGCCGGCCTCCAGCACCAGCGGGGTCAGGCCGCGTTCGCGCAGGTGGGCGGCGGTGGCCAGCCCGACGGGGCCGGCGCCGATGACGACGACCGGCAGACTCTCGGTGTGGTTGGTGGTGTCAGCCATGGCTGGTCTCCTGAAGGACGGGGGCGGTTGCCGGTTCGGTGGCGGCGAGGAAGCGTTCGGCGTCTAGGGCGGCGGCGCACCCGGTGCCGGCGGCGGTGATGGCCTGCCGGTAGCGGTGGTCGACCGCGTCGCCGCAGGCGAAGACGCCGGGCAGGTTGGTGGCGGTGGTCGGGGCGTCGACGACGATGTAGCCGTCCGGGTCGAGTTCCAGCTGGCCCTTGACGAGTTCGGTGCGGGGCAGGTGCCCGATGGCGACGAAGATCCCGGTGGCATCCAGCTGGCTGGTGTTGCCGGTGAGTGAGTCGGTCACGCTCACGCCCGTGACCTTTTCGTCTCCGTGGATGGCGGTGATCTGGCTGTTGTACAGGAAGCGGATCTTCTCGTTCTGTTGTGCCCGCTGGGCCATGATCTTCGATGCGCGCAGGGTGTCGCGCCGGACCACCACGGTCACGGTCGCGGTGAACCGGGTCAGGAACAGTGCCTCCTCCATGGCCGAGTCCCCACCGCCGACGACGATGATGTGCTGGTCGCGGAAGAAGAACCCGTCGCAGGTGGCGCACCAGGACACGCCGTGCCCGGTGAGCCGCTTCTCATCGGCCAGTCCCAGCTCCTTGTACGCCGAACCCGTGGCGACGATGACGGCCGGTGCTCGGTAGGTGGCACCGGACAGGGTCGTGACCTCTTTCAGGGGCCCGGTCAGGTCGACGGCGGAAGCGTCGTCGTACTCGATGCGGGCCCCGAAGTTTGCGGCCTGCTCGCTGAGTCCCATCATGAGTTCCGGGCCCTGGATGCCGCCGGGGAATCCGGGGAAGTTCTCGACGTCGGTGGTGTTCATCAAGGCGCCGCCGTGGGTGACGGATCCGGCGATCACGCGCGGGGACAGCCCGGCGCGTGCCGCGTAGATCGCGGCGGTATAACCTGCGGGGCCGGACCCGATGATGATCAGCTCATCCGTTTGGGTGCTGGTGGTCGTCATGGTGTCAGCGCCTCACTTCGCGCCGGTCGATGCCGGCAGCAGCTCGGAGACGAGCTGCTCGATGCGGGCCTTGATGTCATCGCGGATCGGGCGGACCGCCTCGATGCCCTGGCCGGCCGGGTCTGCGAGGTCCCAGTCCTCGTAGCGCTTGCCCGGGAAGATCGGGCACGCGTCCCCGCAGCCCATGGTGATGACGACGTCGGAGGCCTTGACGGCGTCGGTGGTGAGGATCTTCGGGGACGCGGCGGTGATGTCGATGCCGTCTTCGGCCATCGCCTCGACGGCGACCGGGTTGATCTGGTCGGCGGGTTCCGAGCCGGCCGACCGGACCTCGATCCGGCCGCCCGACAGTTCGGTGAGGTAGCCGGCGGCCATCTGGGAGCGGCCGGCGTTGTGGACGCACACGAACAGCACGCTGGGCTTGGTCGTGGTGGTGTTGGGGGCAGCGGTCATAGGACCATCCAATCCGGGAGTGGGTATTCAGTCGTTGAGAAGTTCAGAGTGCAGAGCCTGCACGCGGGCGTCGATGTCGTCGCGGACCAGCCGCATCCGTTCGATGCCCTCGATGCCGCGCTTCGAGGGCTCATCGGTGTTCCAGGTTTCGATCGTGGCGGTCATACCGTCGACGGGTTCGACGTGGGCTTCCTCGCCGAGGACGATGACCCGGTCGACCCGGCGCAGCAGCTCGGGATCGATGGGCTTGGGCGATTCTCCGGACATGTCTGCGCCCACCTCGGCGACCACGTCGGCGGACAGGTTGTTGAGGGAGGTGCCGGGCTTGGTGCCGGCCGAGTGCACCTCAACCGCGTCGCCGGCATGGTAGCGCATCAGCGCGGCGGCCATCTGGGACTTGCCGCCGTTCTTGACGCAGACGAAGAGGACGCTGGGCCTTTTCGGTTCAGAGGTTCTGGTCATGCTCGGACTCCAGAGGTTCTGCGTGCGGGGACAGTCGGGTCGTTGGGGAACAGCTTGGGACCGGCCCAGAGAGCGACGTAGACGAGACCGACGAGGACGGGGACTTCGATGAGCGGGCCGACGACACCGGCCAGCGCCTGCCCCGAGGTGATCCCGAATGCGCCGATCGACACCGCAATCGCGAGCTCGAAGTTGTTGCCCGACGCGGTGAAGGCCACGCTGGTCGACTTCGCGTAGTTCAGGCCCACAGCTTTGGATGCGAAGAGGCTGATGGCGAACATCAGGACGAAGTACAACAGCAGCGGCACCGCCATCCGGGCCACATCCAGGGGCTGCGAGGTGATCGCCTCACCCTGCATGGCGAACAGCAGCACGATGGTGAACAGCAGTCCGTAGAGCGCCCAGGGACCGATCCTCGGCAGGAACGTCTCCTCGTACCACTGCCGGCCCTTGGCCTTCTCCCCGAACACGCGGGTGAGGAAGCCGGCCAGCAGCGGAATGCCGAGGAAGACCAGTACCGAGGCCACGATCGCCCAGACGGAGAACTCCGCCGAGGTCGTGGGCAGTCCCAGCCAGGACGGCAGCACCTGGAGGTAGAACCAGCCCAGCGCGCCGAACGCCACGACCTGGAACACGGAATTGATCGCCACCAACACGGCGGCGGCCTCCCGGTCCCCACAGGCCAGGTCGTTCCAGATGAACACCATCGCGATGCAGCGGGCCAGACCCACAATGATCAGCCCGGTGCGGAACTCCGGCAGATCGGGCAGGAACACCCAGGCGAGCGTGAACATGAATGCAGGCCCGACGACCCAGTTGAGGAACAGCGACAGTGTCAGCAGCTTCCGATCCCCGGTCACCCGGTGCATCTCGTCATAGCGGACCTTCGCCAGCACCGGATACATCATGACCAGCAGACCGATCGCGATCGGCACGGAGATCCCGCCAATCTTCACGGAGTCCAAGACCGCATCGAGCCCGGGCACGAAACGCCCCAGCAGCAGACCCACGGCCATTGCCGCCAGGATCCAGACCGCCAGCCAGCGGTCCAGGAAGGACATCTCCTTCGTCACCGGCACCGCGTTCTGCGCAGCCGTCGTTGCAGTGGTGCTCATCGGCACTAAGCTCCTTGTATCGATGGATGTCTATGGAACACACTAAGCGCATGCATCGATGGGCGTCAATGTATGATGGGGTGATGGCAACCGCATTCGAAACCGTGAAACTGCTCACCCCCCATGCCAACGACTGCTGTTCGCTGGCGGTCGCACCGCTGGGCGCGGACCAGGCCGAACAGATGGCCAGAAAGCTCAAAGCGCTGTCCGACCCGACCCGGCTGCGGGTGCTGTCGCATGTAGCCGCGCAGGGATGCGACGCGGTGTGCGCCTGCGACCTGACCGAGACGCTCGACATCAGCCAGCCGACGATCAGCCACCACCTCAAGAAGCTTGTCGAGGCGGGCCTCCTGACGCGTGAGCAGCGCGGCAAGTGGGCGCACTACACCGTGGTGCGCGAAGCGTTCGCCGAGCTGCGCCAGTTCCTCGCCCTGGACTGATGACCGCACTCGGGGCAGTCAGTCGCGCGGTGGAGGTGAGAGATCGAGCCGATGTTGCCGTGATCGGTGGCGGACAGGCCGGCCTGGCGGTCGGCTACTACCTGCGCCGTGCCGGATTGTCCTTCGTGATTCTCGATGACCAGGACGCCCCTGGTGGGGCCTGGAGGCACGTGTGGCCCTCGCTGCGGCTGTTCTCGCCGGCAGAATACTCATCCCTGCCCGGCCGGCTGATGCCGAGAACCTCCGGCGGTAACCCCGACGCCGATCACGTGATCCGGTATCTGGCCGACTACGAGGAGCGGTATTCACTCCCAGTCGTGCGGCCGGTGCGAGTCGCCCAGGTCATCCCAACCAGCGAGGGATTCCAGCTGCTCACCGATGCCGGGCAGTGGCGGGCGCGTGCCGTCGTCAACACGACGGGCACATGGTCGCAGCCCTTCTGGCCAACCGTGCCGGGGCAGAGGAGCTTCCGCGGGAGTCAGATGCACAGTGCCGACTACCGCGGACCAGGCAAGTTCAAGGGCCAATCCGTCCTCGTCGTCGGCGGAGCGAACTCAGCCGCACAGATCGCAGCCGATCTCGCCCGCGCCGCGACGGTGACCTGGTGCCTGCGCGGTGCGCCGCGCTATCTGCCCGACGACGTCGACGGGCGCGAGCTCTTCCGGGTGGCCAGCCAGCGGGTGCGCGCACTGGCCGCCGGGGAACCGGACTCCGGCGGCGTCGCGAACTTGGGCGACATCGTTGCCGTCCCACCCGTGAAGAAGGCACGGGATGCAGGGCTGCTGATCCCTCACCCGATGTTCGAACGCTTCACCCGCGACGGCGTGATCTGGAACGACGGCAGCACACGCCGAGTCGACGCGGTGATCTGGGCCACCGGCTTCAGACCGGCGCTGCGCCATCTGCGGGCACACGACCTCCGGGAGTCAGACGGGACGATCAGGCTCGACGGAACGGCGTCACCCCGGATCCCGGGGCTCTATTTCGCAGGCTACGGAGACTGGACCGGTCCGGGATCGGCCACCCTCGTCGGTGTCGGATCCACCGCGAAAGCCACGGTCGGCGCCATCGCCGGCGATCTTGAGTCCGCCACGACTGCTGCGGCCATCTCTGCACGAGCACGGTGAGTACCATCAGCGCATGGAGATGATGTGCGCGGACTGCGGATGCGCGGTCAGGCGGGGCGTGATCGTGCGCGCCTGTGAGCAGTATCCGGATTGCTGCTGTGAGGATCTGGCCGTCGCGGGCGACCATGGCACTGCGCGCGATGCATGACGCTCTTCGCCACGAGTGACCATATTGTGGTCGGCCGCACCCAGGGCGATCCTGCTCGTCTCAAGCAGAAGCCGTCCGGGTTCCGGGAAGGCTGAGCTGGGATGCATGAAAGTCGAAATGCCGGATCGGGTAGGCGTACACGTCCATCGGGTGCCGTTGCTGCCCCGTCGCGCCTCGGAGCCGCTCGCGCGGTGCAGGGCAGGCAGCCTCTAACTCGGCACAGTTGCGGCTGTATCCATCTCTGATCGCGGTTCGATCCATGATCGTCACCCTCAGCAGGTGGGGGCTTCCTCCGGCCTGCTTATCTCACCGACAACGCGGACAGGCTGCGGCTGTAGCAGTAACGACCGTTTTCGCTACAAGACATCGCGCCACCGGCGCATCGTCGTCGGCACCAGGAGAAATCACGGCCGGCAAATCCTGACGCTGTAACGAAACTTAGTGCCAGTATCTATGTTTCGGTTCTTCCCGTTCTTCACGGGAATTGGTACATTCGGGGGATGGGACACGCTTTGGGCTGTGACTTCGTCTGCTGAATGGCGGGGTTCTTCGGTCGCTTCGTGGCGGGGTCAGGTGACACCGATGACCAGGGTGCTCTGTGCGGCTTCGATGACGTCGTTGGTGATGGTGTCGAGTTCGTTGATCTTCAGGACCCGCTGGATCTGGGGGAAGAGGCGTTCGAGGAGCCGGAAGTTGCCGCGGGTGATCCGTGCGATGGCTGCGATGGCTTGGGCGTCGGTGAAGTCGTCGGGGTCGAGGGTCTTGCCGAGGGATCGCCAGTGTCGCTCGAGGACGAACAGCAGTTCGTCTTGTCCCAGGGGCCGGTACTGGTGGGCGAAGCCGACTCGGCTGTAGAACTGGGGGTAGTGGCTGAACTGCTTCTCCAGGCCGGGCATGCCGATCAGGATCAGGGCGATGCCGTCGCGGTCGTAGCGATCGCGCAGCAGTTCCAGCGCGGCGGGACGCAGTCGTTCGGCCTCGTCGACGATGATCAGCTCCACGTAGTTCCTGCCGTGTCGCCATCCCCAGGCCTCGGGAGTGGCCGTGCCGGGAGGTACGAGGTGCTGCTCGATGCACATGTTGGTGCGGGTGATGGCTTGGGTCAGCTCGTCCTTCAGGGTCCGCGGGGTGGTCAGCACGCTGGGGGTGTAGAGCACGGTGCGGCTCCGGTTCAAGGCGGCGTAGATCTTGGCGTCGTTGTCGGAGCGCGGCCCCCAGTAGGTCAGCAGGTCATGAGCCTTCTCGTAGTGTGCGTAGCGGCGCGCGGAGAGTGTCTTTCCTACGCCGGCTGATCCGAAGCACAAACCGATGGTGTGCCCGCGGCGCACGGCGTCGGCGAACTCGGTGAAGCGGCGGTGCTCCTTGGTGACGATGAAGCGCTGGCTCACCTGAGGTCCTCCTTGTAGATCTTCAACGCCGACCTCGGCGCCGGAGCCGGTGCTTCGGTGATCCGTGGCGTCTCGGTAGGTGCGGCCACGAGGGCGATGCGTTCGTTGATGCCGGCTCGCAGCGCCCGGCGGCGGGCGTTGCGCGCGGCCTGGATCTCCTTGAGGCTGACCTTTTGATCGTGGTGCTCTTGGTTGACGGCCTTGCAGACGAATTCGTCGTGGTCGAAGACGCGGATCTCGGTGATGTCGCGGGGGTCGTAGCGGATCACGACCGAGCGTCCGACGTAGCCGGCCAGAGTTGGCGAGACGTAGCGCAGGCCCTGGAATCGGATGCCATCGCGGCGCACGACGCGGGTCTTGGCGACGGTCAACAGCAGTCTGTCGAGGTCTTCCAGGCTCTCGGGCATTCGGGGCAGCCAGCCGTCCGCGATCCACGCGCTGCGCGGGGAGGTTCCGAGCTCGCTGTGCGTGCGGTCGTTGTAGGTGGCCACGAACGCCTCCAGGGCGCTATCGAGGGCGGCCAGGGACAGTTTCGGTGTCGGCCAGGGGTCCCCTTCGGTGATGAGTCCGGGCAGGGTGGCGAGTAGCTCGGTGTTGATGGTCCCGAAGAACCGCTCGATCTTGCCCCGTCCCTGGGGTCGGGCGACGGTGGAGTGGATCAGTCGGATGTGGAGGTCGACGGCGGTGTGGGCGAGCTGGTCACTGGTGAAGTCGCTGCCGTGGTCGACGTAGAGCACGTCGGGCAAGCCGCACATCGGCCAGGCCGGGTCGGTCTTGTGCCAGATCGCTTGGCGCAGCGCCAGGGCGGTGTTCATCGCCGACGGTGCGCCCAGGAAGACTGTGTAGCCGCAGACCGCCCGGGAGCAGTCGTCGAGGATCGTTGTTAGCCATGGCCGTGCGGGCTTGCCGTCGGTGCCCACCACCAGGATGTCGAGCATGGTGTGATCGGATTGCCACATCGCGTTGGGCAGCTCTGCTTGCCGGCGTAGCACCAGCTCGTGCTTGTCGCGGTAGGACGCTGCGCCCTCCAGGGCGAGGGTGACCATGCCGGGATCCAGGGTCCGCACGATGTCCCACACCACCGAGTAGGAGGGGACCGGCCACCTCCGTGCGGCGCAGATGCCCGTGACTTTGCGATGGATCGTGGCGATGGCCGGCCGCGGCTTGCTCAGTGCCAGGCCCTCGATCAGGTCGACGAGGTCGGGCGGAAGGCGGCGGGAGCCGGCGTCCGCCCGTGAGGCTGTCTCCAGTCCGGCGTAGCCGTCGGCGCGGTAGCGGGCGTGCCAGCGCTCCAGGGTCCGCAGCCCTACATCGGTCTCGCGAGCTAAGCGCGCGAAGGGCACCTGGTCCTCGACGTGGAGCCTGAGGATTCGCCACCGCGCTCGAGCGTCCACGACGCACCTACTGCAAGGTGTTCTCGCGCCCGCGCTCGGCGCGCTGAAGGGCGCGGTAGACCGTGGAGCGGCCCACGCTGAACAGCTCGGCCAGCTCGCCCACGGTGTGCTCGTCGGCGGCATGTAGCTGGACGAGGTGAGCTTCTTGCCGGGGGGTGAGTTTCGGTGACTTCCCGCGCAGCCGGCCCTTGGCCTTGGCGACCTTCATCCCCTCGCGGGTGCGGGCACGGATGAGGTCGGCTTCGAACTCGGCGACCATCGCCAGCACGTTGAACAACAGTTTCCCCATCGGGTCGGTCGGGTCGTACACCGATCCGGCGATGCTCAGCTTCACTTCCCGCGCCGCGAGGTCGTCGGCGATCTGGTGGGCATCACGGACTGAACGCGCCAGCCGATCGAGCTTGGTGACCACGAACGTATCGCCGTCCCGACAGGCAGCCAGCGCCTGCCGCAGGCCCTCACGGTCGGCGTTGCGGCCCGTGAGCCCGTGATCGACGTAGATGCGCTTGGGATCGACGCCGAACGCCGCGAGTCCGTCACGCTGCGCGGTCAGGTCCTGCTCGTCGGTGGAGACTCGGGCATAGCCGACCTTCAAGGGGGACATGCTCCCCAGTGTGTCATATAGCCTCCCTTCACCGGACAGTTCACCGGACGGGTCTTACGGGACAGCCCGCCAGGCGTGCCGCCGTTCCTCTCGATCAGTAGCGGTGGTGTCCGGTGAGGGTTCCCCTTACGGGCATGCGATCTGGGCTGACGCCTGTGACCGAGTGTTCAGTGCGTGCTGTATAGTTCAGTCCATGCTGACTATTGCTTCGCGTCTCGACGTGATGAACCGCCTGGGTCGTGCACTGGCCGACCCCACTCGATCCCGGATCATCTTGACCCTGCTCGACCATCCCGCTTACCCGGCGGAACTGGCCCGAGATCTGGACCTGACACGCCCGAACGTGTCCAACCACCTGGCATGCCTGCGCGATTGCGGGATCGTCGTCTCCGAGCCCGAGGGTCGTCGGACACGATATGAGATCGCCGATTCGCACCTGGCGCAGGCGCTGACGGCACTGGTCGATGCCACCCTGGCAGTGGACGAAGACGCCCCGTGCATCGATCCCGCCTGCTCGCTTCCCGGATGCGACGCAGCTGGGGAGGGCGCATGATCCTCACCTCGGTCTTGCAGGCGATGGGCCTGTTCGCAGCGACCAACATCGACGACATCATCGTGCTCTCCCTCTTCTTCGCGCGAGGGGCAGGCCAGCGCGGCACTACCGCCCGCATTCTGGCCGGCCAGTACCTCGGATTCGCCGGCATCCTCGGTGCCGCGGTCCTGGTGACCATCGGTGCCGGAGCATTCCTGCCCTCGGCAGCCATCCCGTACTTCGGTCTCATCCCTCTGGGCCTCGGCCTCTGGGCCGCATGGCAGGCCTGGCGCGGAGACGATGACGACGATGACGACGAGGCCAAGGTTGCCGGCAAGAAGGTCGGCGTGTGGACAGTCGCAGGCGTCACCCTTGCCAACGGCGGCGACAACATCGGCGTCTACACCCCTGTCTTCCTCAGCGTGGAACCTCTCGCAGTAGTCGCCTACTGCATCGTCTTCCTCGCGCTCGTCGCGGTCCTGGTGGCCCTGGCAAAGTTCGTCGCCACCCGCCCCCCGATCGCCGAAGTGCTCGAACGCTGGGAGCACATCCTCTTCCCCATCGTTCTCATCGGCCTCGGCATCGTGATCCTCGTCAGCGGCGGAGCCTTCGGACTCTGACGTAGCGGCAGCGATCCAAACGGCCCCGACCGGGCGCACCCCTCTCGGTTCAGACCGCGACACCTACCTGCAGCCAGTCCTGCGTGATCGCGGCAACAAGACCGCCACGGAGCGCTGCAAAAACCCCGCCACCAAGCGAACGAAGCCACACAGCATGACGCGTTGAAGGCGGCCGGCTGCTATCGCATCTTCGCCGACACTGCGTCGGGATCTTTGGAATCGCGTCCCGAGTTGGACAAGCTCCTCGACCAGTTGCGGCCGGGCGACACCCTGGTGGTGTGGCGATTGGACCGGCTCGGCCGCTCGATTCGGCATCTCATCGACCAGCTCGCTGAGCTGCGCGACCGCGGGGTCGAGTTCCGGTCCTTGCAGGAGAACATCGACACCGGCTCATCCGGCGGCAGGCTGGTGTTCCACATCTTCGCCTCGCTGGCCGAGTTCGAACGTGACCTCATCCGAGAGCGCACCAACGCCGGCCTGAAAGCCGCTCGCGCCCGTGGCCGGACCGGGGGCCGGCCGCCGCTGCTGACGAAAGACAAACTTCGCACAGCCCGCAAGCTCTACGAGCAGCAGGACATGACGGTCGCTCAGATCGGAGAGGTCCTCGGCGTCAGCCGCACCACGGTCTACCGCGCTCTGCGTCGTGAACCCGGAGGCACTTCGCCTCGCCGCCGGCAGGCGTCACCCAAGACGGTGTAGTCATGGCTGGAGGCACTCAACCCGCGAACCCCGAGAGTGCGTCCACACGTGAGAACACAGCGGCCGCCCGCTGGCAGGTGCTGCGTCGCCACGTCGAGGACGGCACAACTCTGACCACGCTGGCCGCGACCGAAGGAATCGGACTCCGGACCCTGCAACGCTGGCATGCGGCATACCGCCGCCACGGCATCGCAGGACTCTCCCCGACCGCCCCACCCAAGCGCGAGCGAAAAATTCATCCGGAACTCCTGACGCTGATCGAGGGTCTCGCCCTGGTCAAGCCACGGCTGTCGACCGCAGCCATCACCCGGAAAGCCCGCGCAATCGCGGAAATGCACGGGTGGGAGACGGTCTCCTACAGCACAGTCCGATCCATCGTCACCGCGATGGACCCCGGCATGCTCACGCTGGCCCACCGCGGCAGCGCCGCCTACCGCGACACCTATGAAATCGTATGGCGGCACCGAGCAGAACGCCCCAACGCCACCTGGCAGGTCGATCACACCGAACTCGACATCCTCATCCAGGACGCCAACGGCAAACCTGCCCGGCCGTGGTTGACCGTCATCCTCGACGACTACTCCCGGGCAGTATGCGGCTACATGGTGTTCCTGGGCGCCCCATCCGCCTTGAACACTGCCCTGGCACTCCGCCACGGCATCTGGACGAAGAACTGGGGTGTATCAAGGTTCTTGGACAGTTCCTCTTGATGGGAGAGGATCAAGAGCATGGCAAGTGCATCACGGCGGAAGTTCAG